>JAJPJO010000567.1 GCA_021324135.1 Pseudomonadota bacterium | reverse complement strand
GACGGCTCGTTTTGTCCGGCATTTACCCTCGGATCTAATTTGTCTGTAAACGATTGCAGTCCATTCGTTCCAGACTGTGATTGCAGCATTCTCAATTGATTTCCCAGCACGACCAGAGCGTTGCGCAACAATCCGCGGCGCTTCGGGCGGCGGAGCGGCGTGTGTCCGAAGCGTGCCCGGAAGTCTTCCTCCGCTTCTATCAAAAGTAAATCAGGCAAGAAGATATAGTGACCAGCTCCTGATTCGGGATGGAACTCTGTCCATGGCGTCTGTGGCGGACGCTGATTGTACGGGCAGACTTCCTGGCAGACATCGCAGCCGAAGACCCAATTGCCCAGCTTCTCCCGCAGTTCAATCGGGATGCCGCCTTTGTTCTCGATGGTCAGATATGAGATGCACAGGTTCGCATCGACGGTTCCCGCTTCGATGATGGCTCCTGTCGGGCAGCCGCTGATACAGCGCATGCATTTTCCGCAGGTTCCTTCATATGAAATGTCGGCGTCCAGCTCGACATCGATAAAAAGCTCAGCGATGAAATTGTACGAGCCGGAGAGCCGCGGACCAATAATCAAAGTGTTTTTGCCCGAAAAGCCCAGACCATGCCGATTGGCAAAACCCTGCTCGTATAGAGCTACATCATCGGTGTAAGCTTTGCCGACGATCTTGATGGACAGCTTCTCTTCAATCAGCGTCTTCAATTCGCGAAGTTTGGCTCTGATGACCGCGTGATAGTCGCGGCCGACTGCATAGCGAGCTACGTTTCCATAGAAGGGCCCCGGACACGGCGGTTTTTCCGTGTAATAGCTGACTGAAACTATCACAGCCGACTTGCTGCCGGGATATAGCAGATGGGGCGAAGCGCGGAATTCAGGGTTGCGCTTCATATAATCCATGCCGGCGGCAAAGCCCCGCTGGAGCCAGTCTTTGTAATGCGCAAGCTCTGCTGAGAGCGGCGACAGCTCTGCAATCACCGTCTTCGAGAAGCCCAGCGAGCTTGCCAGTTCGATAACAGAATTCTTCAAACTCACGGCATTTGAGCCCCGACAACCGGTTAGGATGTTACCATATACGCTCGGCGCCGACCGTGCTATCAATACGATCGTGCCTGTGATGGTTGTGAAAACGCATGTGAGCCAATCAGATGATTTGAAGCTCGAGGATCTGGAATACGATCTTCCATCCGAGCTCATCGCGCAAACCCCGAGTCCGGTACGGCATGAATCTCGGCTCTTCGTCGTTGAGCGCTCGAGGCAGTCTTTTCGCCATCATCATTTTCATCAGATCAAAGATATATTGAAAGCCGGCGATTTGCTCGTCGTCAATGATACCAGAGTGATACCATCTCGACTTTTTGCCAGGCGAGCCAGTGGTGGCATTATCAAGCTGCTTCTGGTTCGCCCGCACCTGGAGACGCTGGAATCGAGCGGCGCCGCCAAAGATCAGACCGCGTGCAACCTCTGGCAGGCGATGGTTACTCCTATAAAGCGACTTCAGGTCGGTGAAGAATTGCTCGTGCTGAGTTCGTCCAATCACAGGGAGAAGCAGTATTCAATCACAATCAAAGAGTTCATCCTGGATCATGATGGGTACAAGCGTTTGGTTGTCGACCTGGGCAGCCAGGAGGATGTTTTTGAGCTTCTGCGCAGCGTGGGGTTCGCGCCGTTGCCACCATATATAGTGCGAGATAAACCAGATGACTTTGACATGATGGATGATGCCGATGCTCACAATCGCCTGAGCGATCTCGATCGCTATCAAACCGTTTTTGCAAACCATCCTGGCGCCGTTGCGGCGCCGACGGCAGGCTTGCATTTTTCCGACGAGCTTTTGGCGGAGCTTCGCAATAAAGGTATTGATGTGCGAACCGTGACGCTGCATGTCGGTCCCGGCACATTCAAGCCGATCTCGAGCGACGTCGATAGTCACACGATTGAACGCGAGCGTTTTTGCATAAGCAATGAAACCGCCGATGCGATTAACAGGGCCAAGTCAGAAGGTCGCCGGGTGATCGCGGTCGGCACGACATCACTGCGGGCGCTGGAAACAGCCGGCGCCACAGGCACAGTCATCCCCACCGATGGTGAGTCGTCGACGTCTTTGTATGTGAAACCCGGATTTGAATTTAAGGTCGTCGATGCTTTGCTGACTAATTTCCACTTGAGCAAATCGAGTCTGCTTGTGCTCGTAGCTACATTCGGCGGTAAACGGTTGATCCTGGACGCCTACAAAGAGGCGGTTCAGGAGCGCTATCGCTTCTTCAGCTATGGCGACGCCATGCTGATTCTGTAAATTATTCCGGACAAAATGCTGTGCCGTTGCCGCCCCGCGCCACGACCAGGTCGGTTGCCAGATCGGCTTTGGCGACCAGCTCGCGAGCATCCGTTCCATGCCCTGGGAAGTAAGCAATTCCGACGCTGGCTTCGATGTGAATTTTGTGCCACATGTAGGTGATCGGATTGTCCTCGAACTTCTTGCGCACGCGCTCTGCCACTATGGCTGCGCCGTTGCCCGGTGTCTCGGGCAGGACCAGGATGAAGCGGTCGTCGCCGAAGCGCGCCACCATATCTACATCCAGGCGCGTCTGCGAATTCAATGTATTCCCGACCCATATGATGGACTCGTCCAGCGCCTTGACGCTGTAGTTGCGACCGATGTTCATTAAATTCTGGAAGTAAACCATCAGCACCGAAAGCGGTCGATTGTATCTCTTGCTCCTGCGCATCTCCCGGTCGAGTTTGCGCATCAGGTAGCGGAAGTTGTAGACGGGCGCCAGCTCGTCATAAAAGGCGATGCGCTCCACGTCCTCATGGGTGAGGGTGGTCTTCGTCGCCTCCGGCTCGGAGAAAATCGTCCGCTCGGACGGGCGATTCAGCTCAGCCATGGCGTTGAGCGTCTCTTGAGTGATCATGGAGTTGCGCATGTCACTCAACCGCCTGTGGAACAGGTTGTCTTTGATAACGGCTTCTTCGTACTTTTTGTCCCGTGGATTATTCATCGAAACAATTACCAGCTCTGCCTTCTCTTCTATAAAGTGCCCTGTCGGCAATATTTTTTAACCTATAGCGGCGGATAATTTTAATGTGCAGCCGTTTTGCACTGGGTCAGCAGATAGAGCCGCACTAGATTTAGTGCCTCATTAACTGTGCGATGGCGAATCTCTTTGCGCGAAAGGCGGCTCGGCAGGCGGAGTTCGCGGCATTCCACCTGTCCACCGGCTGCCAGTCCTATATATACGAGCCCGACCGGTTTTTCCGGCGTTCCTCCGCCAGGACCGGCCACGCCTGTGATCCCGATGGCGATATCGGCCTTAGCCAGGCTCCTGATGCCGCGCGCCATGGCTTCTGCGCACTCCTTGCTGACTGCACCGTGCTTTTCTAGCAGTTGCGGATCAATGGCGAGCATATTTTCTTTGGCTGAATTGGCGTATGTCACGACATTCAGTGCAATGTATTCGGAGCTGCCAGGTATATCGGTGAGGCGCTTGCTCAAGAGCCCGCCTGTGCAAGACTCCGCGCTGGCGATGGTCATGCCGCGCTCTTTCAGCATTTCGCCGACGACCGACTCGAGCGTGTCGTCGTCGTAGCCGTAAAGCAGAACGCCGCTGCGCTTCTTAATCTCTTCAATGACCGGATCGACCAGATTGCGCGCGCTCTGGAGATCGGCGGCTTTGGCGGTGACCCTCAATCGGCACTCGCCGTTGCCTGCATACGGAGCCACTGTCGGGTTGTTGCCGTTAAGCAGGTCGGAGAATTTCTCGGCGAGCGCCGATTCGCCGATGCCAAAATGTTTCAACTCCTTTGAATATATGGTGGCGCCTCCGGTGCGCTGCAAAAGCAGGGGTGTAGCCGTATCTTCCCACATGCGTTTTAGTTCGTACGGAACGCCCGGAAACGTGATAATCAGCCGCTCTTCACCGACAAGCTCGGGTATTGACCTTATGCCGGCGCTCTCGAGCTGCTTCTCTCTAATCCGCCAGATGATACCAGGGGCGGTGCCGGTTGGGTTGGGGAGCAAATCGGCTCCCTCCGGGCGGAGCGCTTGTTTTGCATTGCTGCGGGGCATCTCGAGCCCGCGCTCGCGGAAGAATCCTTCGATGCGAGACAGAATCGATTCGTCCATTATAAGCTCAGCCTCGAATAACTCGGCAATGCATTCGATTGTCAAATCGTCGGCGGTCGGACCAAGTCCGCCTGATGTAATAACGATAGTCGTGCGTGCCAGCGCGTTCGCTAAGCACTCTTTGATTCTCGCCTTGTTGTCACCAACCGTGGTGTGAAAAAAGCAATTGACGCCGAGCTTTGCGAGTTCCTGGCTGAGATAGTGCGCATTTGTATTAAGCACATCGCCTAACAACAATTCTGTGCCGATACAAAGGATTTCCGCATTGCTCATATAGTCACCGTAGCAGTTGGCACAGCACCAATATGAGCACTTGAGAAATCTCTTTCAAGTGATGCGATGACAAATTTGCCTTATGTTTACAAGCCTTGATCCGGATCCGCTTAACCTACAGCTCGCAACTGCGAAATGCCATGGCTGATTTTTTGAAACAGATTGCGCAACGCCCCTTCCGGACGGCTCAATTTCAGCAATGTCGAGTTGGCACGATGTGCTACATACGGGTTAGAGTCTTCAGCTAATTTGTTCAGCACATCGGTGGACAGGCAGGGATTCTCAGCCAGGCGATAGCGGACATCAGGATGCGGATCGTCGCAAAGTTTCAAAAGAATTTCTCGCGGCGCATTCATGTTTTCCGAAACCGCAGCCCGCACATCGGGATGAGGATGCTCACAGAGAAGCTCCAGAACAGGCGACGTGGCGTTGGGATGCTCGGCGATTCGTTCAAGCAGTTTCGGGTCGTCGCACCTGATTAATATCTCCAGAATTTCACCTGGTGTTTTCGGATCGCACACCAGGAGCAGCGCTAGCTCAAATGCCTTCCCAGGCAGGCGTTGCACACTGAAACCGAATGTATCAAGAAATAGCTTTAGCAGTTCGTCTCGTTTCTCCATTATCAAGGCTTCCTTTGACTTCAAAAGTGTTAGACAACAGCCAGCTCGCAACGCGCTAAATAGCTGGCTTTATGGGTGGTTAAGTTATGGACTGACTCTTATGGAAATAGTTCCTAATGCTTAAAGTATACTGAATATTTTCGAGGGCGAGGTATTCCCACAAGATTAATATCGAACAAGTCCGCTCTGAGCGGTATTTATAGCTGTTAAGTTTTTTTAGCACATGCTACTACCAGCAGTGCGCAACCCTTGTAGCGGCCTGCGGAATTGATCGTGAAAGAAGCGTACAACGCTTTACCAAGTTCATAAAAAACGGCACTACAAGCCCAATACGGGGCTATATCAAAACTGAAGACATGCGAACGGACCTATCGTTTCGCGCATCTTCGTTCGTTAAAAAGGAGACCAGTTATGAAGAGAAGTCCCGCATTGGCCCTGGGTTCTGCCCTAATGCTTACCGCGTTGGGATGCTTTGTGCCCTCTTTCGGCCAGAATAATGCACCAGGTTTTAATTCTAATCAACACGTCCAGGCGAGGACGACGCGGCGCCGCTGCCGGTGCCGCAAACGGTCACACTCGCTCTCCATGCGGCGCACCATCGTACGCCAGAGAGCGGTAGTAATCAAAGAACAACCAGTGATCATTCGTGAAAGTCCGCTGCAGCGTTCAGTGGTCACCACCACCACTTATCCGACCGTTTTGCCCGATCAGACAATGTTCGTTCAAGAGAACCCTGTTGTTCTCGAGGACCGTGCTGTCTGCAGTCCGGTCATGATCAGACAACAACCAGTATTGCTGGGTGATCCGATCATCGTGAAACCGCGTCACCACTTCCATCTTGGCTTACCGCTCTTCCATCTTGATTCATGGTAGGGCTTGGCCCGACGCTTCGCATGCCAAAGAGCATCCAAAGCGTTCAATAAAAAATTTGACGACAGCTCAAGCTGAGCGGAGCGCGACTCCTTCAGGCGGGACTGGATGAAAATCTCCGGCTCACCTAAAGGAGTCAGCTTTTTATAGACAGGCTCGCGGTTGCAGCTCGATTAAGTCCGGCAGCGCTCGCTGCTTTCCACAAGCTGTCGAGCCTGAATGCCTTGAGCCATAAGAGTGTCAGCACCGAATCTGGGTTGTGCTACAAACCCACTGGACCTGCGGGGAAATTTCTTTCACTCGGCTGTCCGATGCGCCCTAAGTCAAACCCTTTTAGCGCTCAGCGCCTGGAGGCATATATGCAAGTGGCTTCGTACCGCGGACCAGGCTGTGCCGGCGGCGTTTCGCCTGCCCTGGCTCGCCTCATTGCTACAAATCCTGCGCACCAAATACGGTGGTGGCACCTGGAGGGTCATGATATCAAATGCGCCACCAGGCAGCCCGCTGAAGAGTCGCCGAAGAAAAGTTTGTCGCAACAGATTGTAGAAGGGCATTATCGTTATTGTAATGAGTTCCTCTGGCCGATTATGCATGGCTTGCCGAAGTATGCCAGGTATCAGCCTGAGGATCGCATAGCGTATGAGCGGTTCAGCCGAATTTTTTCGCGCCAGATTTTAGCTCATGGCGGAGCGGAGAAATTGTTCGCGCAGGACTATCAGCTGGCTTTGCTCGCCCAGGAGCTCAAGCGCCATGAAGGACCCGGCTGCGGTGTGTTCTGGCATATCCCCTGGCCTGAGTCCGTCCCCGAGAAGTTTCTGTCGCCCTTGATCGATCTTGCCAAAGCTTTGCTGTTTGCCGAGTTCATCGGTTTTCACACCCAGGAGTACGTGGACAATTTCGTGCGATTCGTTTCGATGCATGTGCCGCGCACGCTCTGCCTCAACGATGAAATCGTGGTAGCCAGCCGCCGTTCGCTGCGCTGCAAAGTTGTGTCGGCACCGCTGGGGCTTGACGTCGACTACTGGCGCAACCTGTCTGCACGCCGAAACACCAGGCTGCATCCAAGCTTGATTGATGCACGATTGTTGAATTCCAAGTTCGTGCTCTCCGTCGACCGTGCCGACTACACAAAGGGTGTTGTAGAGCGCCTGCGCGGCATCGATCTGTTTTTCCAGTATCACCCCGAAATGAAAGGCGAAGTAACTTTCGCTCAACTGTGCACGCGAACCCGCCCGGGCATAACCGGCTTTGACAGCTATTGGAGCCGCTGTCAGAAAATGATTGGAGACATAAACAACCGCCACCGTGTCAACGGCTGGCAGCCTCTCGTCAGTCTGCCTGGACCGATTGGTGCCAACGAGCTCTCCGTTTTATACAAAAAGGCTGCCGTGATGCTGGTCACGCCTCTCAAGGATGGACTGAATCTCACCGCCAAAGAATTCGTGGCTTGCCAGCAAGAGAAGCCGGGCGTGCTCGCCCTATCGCGTCATGCCGGAGTCTGGCATGAGCTGGGCAACTGGAGCCTGGATGTCGAGCCGTCCGATCCGGCCAGCATCAGTTATGCTCTTAATGCCGCTTTGAGCATGCCGCATGAGCAGAAGGTAGCTCTGAGCAATGGTATGCTGAATAGCTTGCAAAAGAACACGATATCGAACTGGTGCAATGTCTTCAGCAATATGCTGGAAGTGGCAGCCGACGACAAAGAAGAGATCGTCAACGTCTAAAATTCGCCTTCAGGATCGAAATGGTCTAGTCAAGCGACGGTCTTGCTATAGTCGCTCTCAAGCGGCAGCCTCATGCTGTGTCCGCCGCCGCCGCCGGCTTGCTCAGCCGGAGATTTTTGCGCTTCTTTGACATCGTAGAAAAACAGTGCCCAGAGCCCGATGCCAAAAATAGCAATCGAAAAGCATACGAAGAAAAATGCCAGCCATTTCGCACTTGTGTTGCTATGCGCCACTTCGCTCATTCGATGTCTCCCGCGAATAACGGAGAAGCCTCTTGACTGGCTCTCCCAATAGTACGCAACAAGTATAGCCTCTCGCCGGCGATCAACCCTGGTATTAATGGGATTTAGGTTTCACAAACTCAAAAACCCTTTATGTCCTGCAAAAAATTTGTGCAAATCTTCATATCGAAGTCCTTGCCCTCCTGAACGGCATAGAACAGCGTTTCCTTTGCACTGCGTTGATCGGCTATGCAGGCAATCAGCCCGGTGCCGCGATTGTCGGCCAGCTTGCCGAGCCGATAGGGAATTTGCACGCCCTGGATGAGCCAGCTGCCGCGCGAAATCATGTTGGAGAACCTGGCTTGCACCTTGAATGTATTGACTCCGCATTCGTATGCCCTATCAAGCGATTTTTCTTGCGGAGATGGACCGCGGCTCTCAGAGCCGATCGGAGCGGCGCTGCCCTCCAGCGAAGGAATGCCCATGCCTTCCTCGAGCCGTTGTTTGTTGTCGTAGGTGAAGAAGGCAAATTGCTGTTTGCCGTTTTCATAGTCGATGCTGATGATCTTCACCAGACCAAGGTCCACGCCGAAAATATAGGAATAGCCTTTGGGAAGCGGATCGGGAAACCTGGCGACATCTTGCGCGACGCGGGCGATAAATCGGGGATCCTGCGAGTGCTGAAGAGTTGTGCGGAGAAAAACGACGGTTCCGATGGTGGCTGCCGCCAGGCTTATAATCGCTCCAAGCACAAACGTAATGAGCGCTCTGGCCCAGATGGGCAGAGGCTTTCGCTTGGTCTCATCCGGCGAATCGCCAGGCACTCGGGAAGCTCCTCTGGAAAGGCAGTGGCGCTGCTTAGGATATACCCAATCGCGTCTGGTAGGAATAGACCGTGTTGGCAAGGAGCTGGGCGACCGTCATAGGACCTACGCCGCCGGGGACCGGCGTAATCAAGCGCGCCACCGATTGCGCCGTTTGGAAATCAACATCGCCTGTGATTACCGATTTGCCATCGGCGCCCTTCTCGTGATGGATGCCGACATCAATGACAACAGCACCGGGCTTGATCCAATCGCCCGGGACGAAGCGCGACTTGCCGATGGCGACGACGAGAATATCTGCCGACCTGACCACATCAGGAAGATTTTGCGTGCGGCTGTGGCAGATGGTTACCGTGGCGTTTTTCTGCATGAGCATGAGGGCGATGGGCTTGCCTACGAGATTTGATCTGCCGATCACTGTAGCGCTCTTGCCTTCGATGGTGACATCGTACTTGGCCAGAAGGGTCATGATGCCTGCCGGAGTGCAAGGCCGAGGTCCAGGCTTTCCGGCAAGCAAGCAGCCGAGATTGAAGGGATGCAGTCCATCGGCATCCTTGGCGGGATTGATGGCATCAAGCACCTCCGCTTCCGACAGAGGTGAAGGCAACGGTAATTGAACTAAGATACCGTCTATGGTGTCAGATGTGTTGAGTTCGTTTAAGCAAGCGATGATTTCCTGCTGGGATGCCTCTTTGGGAAAACGGTGCAAATGGCTCTCTATGCCTACGTTTTTGCAGGCGGTGATTTTGTTTTTTACATAAAGTTCCGAGGCTGGATTGTCGCCCACGAGTATCACTGCCAGTCCGGGCGGTCGATGACCGGCGGCCACGTGTTTTTGCACCTGTACCTTCAAGGCTTCGCGGGTTTCGGCGGCGCAAGCTTTCCCATCAATAATATTGGCTGTTTTAGTTTCCGGCACGGGGCTCTCCTTTTCCCTGGTTTTGGCATGGCGGCGGCAAAATAAGCATATAAAATGCTACAATTCGGCATAGGGGTCGCTACATTAAGCAGGTAATAACATGAGCCCTATCGCACAAGTAGTTTCTGGTTTATTACAACTCTTCAATATACTCTTGATCGTCTGGTGCCTCCTTAGTTGGTTTCCAAATATCAACTGGTACGACCAGCCGTGGCGAACCCTGGACAAAATCGTCCGCCCGGTGATTGCGCCCTTCAGGCGGATTATTCCTCCTATAGGCAATATAGATATATCGCCCATCGTGGCCATTCTTTGCCTGCAAGTGCTCTGCAAGCTGATTATCAGCGTTCTCTAAACTCAGATCAGCAAACGATACAGAAGAATACGGGCAGGATTCCGGATTCTTGATTTTTGCGCACCAACACAATTGCGCATTTATATACATCAGATGCATAGCGAAGACTTCACTTACCTTAGAATGCTTCGCTGACGGCAGGCGTGTTTGTCTGGTAAATTTAGAGTTTGTGCTCTGTGTCCATTCGTCCGAACCGCCGATCATCTGTAGAGAATATGCATTCCAGAAGAAGTTTTCTCGTCCGCTCCCTTGGCAGTCTTTTCTTTCTCGAGCTTGCCTTAAGCCAGGAGGCTCAGAGCAGGCCGAAAATCCTGCAGCTGGCTAAAAAGCCGCCCATGACCAGCACTGCTGGACCGCACAGTCTTTCCAAACAAGTCTGGCCGCCGGCGATTACCCCGGACTTTGTCGATGTCGACAAGCGTGGATTCTTGTGTTTCGCCGACCAGTTCGGACGCTTTTCCCTGGTCGATTTGAAGAGGGCCGCCAGTGGCAAGGGCGAACCTCGAGTCATGGCTGAGCTGTCAGGCATCGGCAAACGTGTAGTCGCCATGCGGGCCACAGGCACCTGGGCATACGCCTTAACTCGAGATTCGAGCGAGGCCGGAGATTCGAAGTTCTATCTCGCCGCCATCGATTTGAAAAATCCCAATCAACCAAATGTGGTATCACAAACGCTGCTCGATAAGCTACAAGATGCCAATGTTCTCATCGTGGACAAAGACGTCGTTTTTGTTGCCGGACGTTCGCACAGTGCCGAGAATCTCGTCCTGGTGTACACACCGCCCGGTAAGAAGGGGCAAGCACAGCCGACGCTCCTTTCGTCCATAACTTCTAAGTTGCCGGTGGTGGCACTGGATTATCAAAAGCGCCAGTTGATCGTCCAGCAAACAGAAGAGAATCGAACGGTTCTCGATATTTACAATGCCTCGCAATTGATTTCGCCCCAGCCGCAGAGCTCGCTGGAAGTTAAGGGCAGCTATAACACTCTGACCCGCATGGGTGATCTGCTCGTGCTCTCGGGCGCTTCCGATATCCCGGGCAAATTGCAAGCAACGAGCATTGCATTGAGGCCTGCACCGCATGCGGTATCAACTGCGCAATTCGATTCAATCGAGCAGATATTCTCCGTCTCGGGTCAGAAGAACGAATACTTCGTTCTGGGAAGAGATTCAGCCGGCAAGCTCACACTCACAACCGTAGCGATCGACAAGCTCAACAATCTGATCAGCTACAAATCAGTTGAAGTGCCGCTTGCCAGAGGTCAAAGTGCTGAGCGCGGTAACCTGCTCGTCAACGGGCAGCAGCTGTACGTTGCCTCCGGTTGGTCCGGTGTTCAGGTTTTGAGCTCGCGCTCCGGGCAGTGGGCGCCATCATATGTATACAAAATTCCGCACCTGGCGGCAGCCGGCATCGCGAGCTGGAACGACCGCGTCGTTATCGTGGGCGCCGAGTTGATGCTCTACACCATCTCGGATCCGGCACGGCCGCAGTTGATGCAGAGTGCTCCGCTTACATCGCCGATCCGCGCCATTGTTGGAGCCGGAAGTTTCATTCTCTGCCTCGAGAAGGATACGGTGACTTTGCGCAAGATGGAGCAGCTCGACCGAATCGTCGCAACCGCGCAAGTCTCCGGTCGCAGCATCACATTCGACAAGGTTCAGCACAAGGCATATGTTATTCAACCGATGGGCAAGTTGACCCGCATTTGTCCGCTCAAGGTCTTCTCCGACAATCTCGATGTTGGCGGCGCTACTGATGTAAACGGCAATTTCACCAGTGCTCAAGCGGCAGGCGGCATGCTTCTCATGTCCGACATTAGCGGTATCGCTCTATTCAATATGGATGCCAACGGACAGGAAGTCGGCAGGCGCAAGTTCGATAATCTCGCCATTCGCGACATTTGCATAACGGATCACAATGTTCTGGCCACGGCAATCGACAAGAATCAAAAAGGCTTCTTGCTCGTGCTGTCGAAGACGGACAAGGAATTGAACATCGAAGGCACAATTGATTTGCCGCATAACGGAATTGCGCTGTCGGCGAGCAATACGCGCGCTGTTGCAGTTGGTCAGGATCCATCCGGCAAGGACAAGCTCTGCGTTATAGATATCACCAACTCTGCAGCTCCAACCATCAAAGCCACATTCGATGTCCTCGAGTCAGCCTCGGTGATAAACGTGCAAAGCAAACTGGCCGTCATCGGCGGTCGCGGTCTCGAGATTGTTTCACTGGGTTGATCCCGGCTAGCGAGTGATCACGCCGCCATTCGCGTATGTCGCTCGTCTTTCTCTTGTTGAGCGGCCTTGGGACCCTCAACCCCTTGAATGATACGGTTGCGATGTCTCCAGGCGAATACGGCTGCCACCGGCGTTCCGATCACAATCAGCAAGCCAATGCCGAGAATGGCAGCCAGAATCAGGGTGCTCATCGTGTGCACCACATTCTTCAAATCGCGCAAATCACTTTTCAATGTCTGCAACTCTGACCCTACATTTGATACCGGGCTCTCAAGATCTTCAATTGGATCTTGAAGTTTCGAGATCGTGTTTTGCATGCGATTCAATTGTGATTGAACGCCGGCAAGCCGCATGTCCACTTGATTAATCTTGCCCTGGACGCCGCCCATATTGTTCTGCACGATATCCATTCGATTTTGCATGGCAACCATTCTGCCTTGCAAGTCACCCATATGTTTGTCGACGGTGACCATGTCCGATCGCAGTCCATTCATCGGCTTTTGCAGCCCGGCGATCGGTCCCTCGAGCCGCATAATTTGCTGCTCAAGATGAACGACTTGTTTTTGCATTTTTGTAACTGGACTGAAAAACCAAGAGACTGGATTGAGTGATTTTTTCTCTTTTGCTTCAAACATTTTCTCATCCACATTAACGCCGGGAATTTGATTTACAGCGTTAATGGTTTTCTTGTCCTCGCTCGTCATCGCGCCAGTCTGCTTCTTCGAATCTTTCTCGTTCGCTGCCTTTGCATTCGTGCTAGCCAGGCTCGCGTCTTTCTTGATTTTTACGCTTGCCGAATCTCCAGGTGCTTCGCTATTTGCGTCCTTCGCAAGCGCCTGCGGTGCAGCGAATGAATTCGATAGGCTCAAGCAGAAGGCGGTTGAGATGACTACATGCTCAAAGAATCTTTTCATGATCTTTATCCACTCGGGTGCTATCTACGCCTTGGGCATAGCACAACCGTTGGTCCATGTTGTTTCGCATAGCCTTCATGTGCAGTAGCAATGTTTGCGATGAAATGCTGCAATGTCCCAGCCCATGTGGTTCGGAGGAGGTAATGGGTCTGATAGTCCTTAGGGTGTGACATAGAAATCTATGTCAAAGACTCATATAGCGGAGCTGGAGTAGATGTTTGGAAAACCGCATTCTGAGCCCGTTTTCAAAGCCAACCGAAAAGAGGGTCAATCGAGATTTTACAAAAGAGATATGTCAAACCCTAAGGACATAAAAGTGGGACAGGCTCAGGATGTAAAATGCACGCCAGAGGAAAAAGCCTGAACTCAAGAGGATACTCTTCCTGAGCCCGATGCCTCTGGAGCACTGAAAGATCCTCTTGAGATTGCAAATTTATGCATGTTTCGAACATTGTTTCTCAAGATAGGGTAGAAAGGAATCAAGATATTACAGTTGGCAAAAACCTGAAAGGGAGGAACTATGACCAGCACCGCCCCAAAAACCAGAAAGAAGTTTCCCCGCCTCTCTTCAGCCGCGTTTGAGCACCCGGCGGACCGCGCCGCGCTGGAAGTAGTCAAGAAAATTCCAATGCTGGACAAGGTTTTCGCCAAATTGATGGAGCTTGGTGCTGAGCGGATCCTGCGTATCCAATTGATGGGCGGCGCTGTGCATGTGACCAATAAGCAGTGCGGCAAAATATACAAAGTTTACAGAGAAGCTTGCGACATCCTTGATATCGCCGAGCCGGACCTCTTCATTACGTCCAATCCGTATCCAAACGCGATGACTCTCGGCTTCGAGCGTCCGATCATCATTTTGCATTCGAGCCTGATCGACCTGCTCAGCGAAGATGAGCTGATGGCAGTTCTCGGCCACGAGCTTGGACATGTGAAGGCGGGACACACTCTATATAAAACGATTGCTTATTTTCTGATTCGCCTGCTTTCTGCGATCTTTGGTGTTCAGGGCAGCATCGCTCAAATCGGATTGGCTGTTGCATTGTATGATTGGTCTCGCAAATCGGAGCTGACAGCCGATCGCGCCGAACTGCTCGTGGCGCAAGAGTTGAGCACCAGCCTCAAACTGCACATGAAGCTGTCGTGCGGCTCGTGGAGCATTTACGAGCAAATGGACGAGCAAGAGTTCCTGCGTCAGGCTGACTGCTACGAGGACTTTGACTACAGCACGCTCAACAAAGTTTATAAGCTGATGAACGAGATATTCCTCACCCATCCGCTGCCTGTTTATCGCGCCAAAGAAGCGAAGGCCTGGTATGAAAGCAAGGCTTATTCCGAGATTCTCAGCGGACGCTATCCGACCACCGATGAAGATATCGGACTGCGTGAGTGCCCGCATTGCGGATGCAAAATCAGCCCTTCATTCTTCTTCTGTCCCGACTGCGGCAAGAGCGCCCGCGTGTAAAACAACCGGCTAGCTAATCAGATTGTCAGCGCTGTCCAACATGGCGTCTGCTCAACACAGGGCGAGGCTGAGCGATGTGTTCAATCCAGCTACTGTTGACCAGCGCGCGTGTTCAAACCAGCGCCTGTTCAACACAGCGCCTGTTCAATCCAGAGTTTGTCCGTCTGCAAAGAGGCAAACTGCCTACTTGTGATCGCCGTTGCCTTCTGTTTCGGCTTCCACATCAAGCGGACCGTCATCGGTAGCCTTTTCATCTGCAGGCTTGCTTGAACCCGAACTGCTGGAGCCGCCCAGAGTTTCGCCGCAAGCGGGGCAGAACTTTCTGTCCTTGCTTGCCGGAGCATGGCATCTCGGGCATTCGTAGCCGGGAGTCGGCTTGAAACCCGCTTTTGCCTCAGCGCGTTGGGCTGTAGGCGCCGCGGGATCGTTCGCTGTTTTGATTTGATCCAATTCTGCTTGCAATATATTGATTTGATCGTCGTAGCCGACGACTTCTGAGACTTTTTCCTTGATGCTCTCTTCAGAAAGTTCTTTATTGTGATGATATTTGTCGACGATCAGACGGCCAAGCTCAGTCAGCTTCGCGCCTTTCTTTCGCTCCAGGTCGCCAATTTGAGACTTGAGATTGAAGCTCTGGAACATCTCCTGTCCGCGTTCCTGAACCTTGTTGACTTCTTTGGTAACGTTTTGAATGACATCGTCGATTATGCTCACTTTACCGTCTCCTTTGGTTCGTGATTAGTATCCGTTATATCACCTGATCGCCTAGGATTTTTCCTGAACTAACGATTGTTTTGTTTTCGGCTTTTGCTGAACCGGCTGAAGCGCTAGACCATCCGGTCCGAGGCTGGAGACTTTCACTCTGTTTCGCCCTTCTTGCTTGGCACGATACAACGCTTCATCAGCTCGCAAAAACAAGGTGTCAGGTGTGTCTGCGTGCAATGGGTAGCTTGCCACGCCGATACTGGCGGACAATTGACCGGGTCCGTCGATGCTTGTTTCTCTGATAAGCCTGCGCAGACGCTCTGCGAGCTGCTCGGCCATCTCGATTTCGGTGTTGGGGAGAAGAACGCAAAACTCTTCACCACCATACCGCGCTGTTAGATCGGTTACCCGGGAATGTTGGGCAAGAACGCCACCAATCGATTTAATCGCTTCATCACCAGTCATATGACCATAGGTGTCGTTGATTTTTTTGAGATTGTCGAGATCCACCACGGCAAGCGAAAGCGGCTGAGCATAACGTTTTGCGCGCTCGAACTCTTTGAGCAGCGATTCGTTGAACGAACGCCTGTTCGCTACACCCGTCAACCCATCAGTGACAGCTTGACGCTCGACTTCCATGTGCAGTTCTGCGTTTTCAATGGCCACCGCCAGACAGTCGGCTAGGCTCCCCATAAGCGAGAAGTCGTCGATGTTCCAATCGCGAGCCTTTTCGCAGTCTTGCAAAAACAGCACGCCAAGCACGCGATCTCGCATGATGAGCGGCATTGTCATTCCGGACTTTATGCCAAGCTCATCCAAAAAGGCAGGGTCGAAGCCGGTTGCTGCTATGGAATCTCTCTCGAGTAGACTCTGCGGCGTCTTCTTGCTGAGAGCGGCGCGCGCGAAGGCGCGTCCGGCATCGAGCATAAACTTGTCCTGGCAGCCATTGATGCCGTTGGCGTGATACTCATAGACCTCGTATTTATCCAGGTTTTGCGCATGAATCAAATTGCAGCGGCTCAGTTTCATCTCAGTGCAAATCCTTTCGACGGTGGTGCTGAGCACCTCCTGAATGCGCACCGAGCTTCGCACCGTGTGACTGATCCAGAATACGAGGCGCTCGCGCTCGACCTGTTTGGTGCGCAGAGAGTCGCGTACCGTCAGGTCTTGAATAAGATTGTGGGTTTGCACTTCGAGCACTGCTGTCTGTTTCTCGAGCTGGTCGTAGCCGTCCCGCAAACGCTCGTTTTCCCGCTGCATCTCAGAGAATTGCCAGGCGTTATGAATGGCGGTGGCTATAGGAGAGTTGTTGAAGACGTCCGTGAAACCCTGCTCGTCTTGCGGATCGCCGACGACGATCACGGCACAACGCCCGCTCTGATCGTCCAGGCGCTGGATGCGCAAAACCTCGAATACTTCCTGATTCTTGGCGGAAAGCTCTGAAAGATCGATATCATCAAGTGGTTCATCGCCGTCGAAACGGTCATGGAGATCGAAGAGCTCCTCCAGAACCGGCTTGAGGCGCTTCTTTCGCTCGCCGAAGCAGCGCGGATCCTGATACGACTCCAGATCGCTGTCCCATATAAAAATGCCGACCGCATCGCTTCCAGCGCTCGACATTATCAAATCGGAGACCAGCGAGAGACACTCCTCCAGCTCCAGTGTGGACAGAAGCTTGATAATGGAATCTACGTAATCAGGAGTGACGGACATTCGTTGACTTACAGCTTGCCTTTCTTGGCCTCGTCGCCGATTTCAGGTTTTACCTCAAATCTCGGCGCAGGTCTTGCTGAGGCTCCGTTCTGACAATTTGCCCGATTATCATGGAAAATAAGCGGAAAACCCCAGAGCAGGAAGAGAAATTGCCGATAAAATGATGATGTGAGGCCTGTCTCTCAGCTCGATGCCCCCATTTAATCAGCCTTTGTTCGCATGTATGGAGAAACGATGAGCAGAATCTATCAGTACAAAGCCCCTAAGCCCCGATACAGCAATAATTATTCGTGGCCGGAACGTCTAGCCGCAGCCGGCTGCTATCTGCCCAGCCTGCTCGGCTTCTTCGTCGGTATCGTTTATATTCTTGCCAAAGGACCAGGCTGTGACGGGCCGTTCTTTCGATTCAACTTCTATCAGGGCATCTTTTTGAATATTTGCATGACCCTGATCGGCATGATCGCCCAGGGTATGTCCGGTGTTCTCATAGGAACGCTGCGACTCTGCGAGGGTCTCATCGGCAGCGGTGCGGTGGAGTTCCTCAGTACGAATCTGATTTTGGTGACAGCCATTTTAGAGGCTCCTCTTATTCTTCTCATGCCATATGGCATCATCTGGTCCCTGCGAGGCAAAAATGCGGAAATCTACTTCGTATCAAGAGTGGCGAGAAACCTCTTGCGCGGCTGATCAAACCCTGTTTGAAGTTCGATGGCGAAAAGTTGCGCCGCTATTTTTCGTAGCGGCGTTCGTGTTGGGGACAAACGTTCAAGCCCACGCTCAAAGTATTCTGCCTCCTGCGCCTGATGCCATCGGTGGTGGCAATCCACTGCAGGGACTGGGGCGGCCGGACGACCCTGCCCCGGCGCGCAATAATCAGGATTCCGGCAGTGGTGGCACCTACGGTGCAAGCTCATATGGATCGAACGGCGGCTATGGCTCCAATAGCGGCGGAGCTGGTGATGCATATGGCACCGGTAGCGGCTCCGGTGCAGGCAACAATTTTGGGGCGGGGACAGGCTCCGCCGGTGCGAGTAACAATCCTGGAGCGGGGACAGGCACCGGTGCCGATTCGGGTGGACAGGATTTGATGGGAAACGATTCCTCCACCTCTGATCCACTGCAAAACGATGTTCAGAACCCAGGCGCGAACGCAGCCAGCGCGCAGACCTCGAGCAATCAGCAAGATGCGGCCGCCGGCGGCGATGACGGGCTGTCCGCGAACCGCGCACCAAAACGCTCGGCAGGGCAGAAAAATTCTCTTGGACATCGCTCTCATTCTGGATCGCCTGTAAAGCCGGCATCGACCTCAAAGATGACTCTGGTTCCTCCACCGCCGCCGGATGCGCCATCAATCACGGCCGGGCGCTCGAACGTCGACACGCCGGCGCGCAAGGCATTTGCTTTGATGAAGCAGGGAAATTTTGCCGAGGCGGAAACGGCGCTGCGAAAAATCGTGCAAGAATCGCCCCTGGACTTGCACAGCAGATATTTGTTGGCCGTGGCGCTCGTGCAAAGACGAAAGTTCCAGGAGGCTCGCGGCGTATACAAGTTTGTAGTCGACCACGCCCAGGATACACGCCTGGTCGAGCTGGCGGCAGCAGGATTGCGCAAGCTTGACTGATTTCTAGTGGAAGAATCGCATGAGTTTGCGTTCGCGATCGATTGTAAATCGTTTATCGCCAATGAAATCTTGACCGATGGCACTGCCGCCCTCGCCGCCCACCATCACGGTGAAGGCGTCGCGTCTGATCGGTCCGAGGCGAACATCTCGCACCTGCACCTGTTTCATAATGACACCACCGCCGACACCACTGAGCAGAGTGCTCGGTGCGTCTTCGGGGATTTGCACGCCGAGACGCTTGATGTCATCGGGATGGAAGATCGTGTTAGACGCACCAGTGTCAATCAGCACTGAAATCTGTTTTCCGTTGGCCTGAATCGTGACGAAGTCGCGCGCCCGCTCACCCGAACCGGTCGTCGAGATCGGAATGTCATACATGGGATCGAGCGCCCCGTGCGCTGCCGAGCCGGTCTTCGATTTTCGCAGAGTTATATAATGCGAGCTGTTGTCGACTTCGCATTGATAGCCCTTGATGATCTCCTGACCGACAAGCGGAGTCGATTCCATATTTTCCTCAACCGTCACCGGCACTTTGCGAGTCAGGTTGCCGATCTTCAAAGTGGCGCTCATTTTCCAGACAGGAACTTCCTCGCCTGCCCAACCGGAGGTTTTATCCGTGGTCGGACCTCTAGGCTCGGGAATGGAGGCTTGCTTGAGATGATTCTTTCCGAAGTGCGCGCTGGCGCCTGTGTCGAACCAGGCTTCGACAGGTCGATCGTTCAAATAAGCAGTGACGCGCATATGGCCTGAGGGATCGGAGGTGAAGGGAAAGCGCACCACATCTGGTAGCGTCGCCATCTCCTTCTGCAACGCTGCACTGTCGTCTTTGGAAAAACGGCTCGAGGTGCTTCTCATTACTATCGTCTTGCCGGCACCCGCTCCGCCTGAATCGGTTGCCGATGAGGCGCTGCCACCGGTGGCGGGGGCAGGATCGATGCGCTGCAACATTGTCGAGGACAACGCCGCTTCCTTGCTCGCCGGGTAACTGCTGATTATGGTTCGAAAGAGAGCCTTCGCATCATTGGGGCGCTTCAAATTGAAGTAGCAGCAACCCAGATAGTAATAAGCGGCCGGCTCTTTGCCCTTCTCTTTCTTCGCGGCATCCAGAAATTTGAAGGCTGCCTTCGAATATTGGCCGGCTTTATAAAGCTTCATGCCTTCATCGAGGATGCTGCCGCTCTCCGTTGAGCCGGCTGCAGTCTGCACCGCCACGCTAATGCAGGCTGAAATTATCAGAAACCTCGCCAATCGTGCTGTTGCCATCGCGCCTTCTATTCCTCGAGCTCTTATTGAGCATTATACTTTCATCGCGCAGGCAGTACATCAACAACCACGATCTCCGGTCGGCAGAGGAAACGCAACCGCGGAGCTTGACCTCGTTCCATCCCGACGCCGCGGGAGATGATCAGCTGCTTGCCGTTGCTCATCGTTAAATTGCAACCACCGCACCATTTCCGGGGCATTTCCGAGAAGGTCATAATCGGCCCGAAGAATGGCAACTGAACTTGACCGCCGTGCGTATGACCGGCAACGCAAATGTCGCCTTCCTGAACAAAGCGCGCGAAGTCCGGTCTGTGCCCGACGATTATATGAAGGTTGTTTTCATGCGGGATGTGACATTCCGGTCGGTAAGAATCTTTCAGACTCAGTCCGGTGACGCTGACTGCGCCACTAGATACGGTGCCACTGGCGACGAAACAATGCGCATTGCTCAGATCTTTGAAAATATCTGGCCAACCCTGGACTTCAACCATCGCCTCATGGTCGCCCTCGGTCGCGTAGATTCCCAGCGGGGCGACCAGGTGAACATCGCTCATGCACTGGCGCAGTTTATCTCTTTGGGCGACACACTCCGCTGCTGAGGTTTCGATGTAATCTCCAGGAAACAGTATCAAGTCAGGATGCTCATCCATCGCGCGCCTGAGAGCCTCGCGCTCGAAGTTGCCGACGCGATCCGTTTGCAAGTCGGCGATCACCACCATTTTCAGTGGCTTGTCGATCTTGTTCGAATAGACGGTTTCGTGCCGGACTTCCAGCCAGTTTGGTTCGATGATGAATGCGTCGACTCCGACGATCACTAATGAAGTGGCGCCAGCGGCAAAAACGCTGGCCAATTTCTTGTAGCGCGGCCAGGCGCAGTAAGCAAATTGAAATAACAATGCCGTGCAGCCGAAGAAAATGCCGATGCACGCCATCGTCATTCCTTCAAATATGTTGCGAGCCAGGAAAAAGGCAACCCAACTGAAGGCGAGAAGATAAAATGTCCAGGCGATTAGGTAAGCCCACAGTTTGTCCTTAAAGCGCAGCATCAAGAGCGCGATCGACAAATTGAGCAGCATCAGGAATGAGGCATACGTGCCCGTGGTCTTATCGAATGAGTCAAACAGCCAGTAAATCGAAGAAACGGTCCAGTGCATTGTTAGCTTATCTCCAGACTCTTTCGCTCAACCGACTTGTAGCGCGACACTGCTTTGATTGCGACCTGCTTTTCTGTCGCAACTCTTTATGTTGTTCCTCAAAATGAGCATTCACTTGCACAGCTTGGCAACCGTCTGCAAGAAATTTATCAATCCGGCAGGATCATCGGTGATGATGCCGTCGATGTTCATCTGAAGCATACGCGACCAATCGCGCTCTTCATTGACTGTCCAGGCGTTAATGGCAATACCGTTTTTCTTTGCCTGATCGGCTGCGTCCGGCAGAAGACCCTCGAAATGCGGATGCCAAAATCGCGCCCCCATTTCGTCGCTCATGCCGATCAGGTCTGGCGGAATGCCATCCAGTAGAATGGCGTATTGCCAGTCAGGACGTTTCGCTCGCATTGCTTTAGTGAGCCTGTTATCGAAACTGCTGAGAATGATTTTGTCCATGTGCTCGTACTCCGATAACAAGTCGATCACATCATCGTCGATGCCGGGATAATCAATTGGTGTGTTTTTAATTTCAATGTTCACGACGACCTGACCGTCAATCAATGAAAGAACTTCGGTGAGCGTGGGAATCTTTTCGCTTTTGAATTCCTTGCTGAACCAGGCACCGGCGCTCAGCCGCAACAGCTCATCCAGCGAGCAATTTTTGATCAGCCCGGCACCATTGGTGGTTCTATCCAGATTGTGATCGTGGAAAACCACTAGCTCGCCGGTGGCGCAGCGCTGAACATCGAGTTCGATGCCATCGACACCGGCATCGAGACTTTTCTCGAATGCCGCCAGAGTATTTTCCGGAGCCCATGCGCGCCCACCGCGATGAGCAAAGACTTTTGTCATCATCTGCAATATCTTTTGTGTGAAACGAATTCTAAATGTCGAGGCAACGCTGCGGTTTGAGCAGACCCATGTTAGCGGTCACGATTAGCTGTTTGGGTGGTTTGACCAGAATAGTCTCGAGCGGGAACTCGACACCATGCTCGATACCAAAGAGACCTTTGATGTTCTTCAAAATCACGCAACCTTTTTCAACGCCGACTTCAAAGCGCATGCTCTCTTTTTGTTTGATTATGTATTGGCCCCATTTTTCAGCCGTCGGGTGTTCGTTGACTATGTTGATGACGTTGGACTGCCTGATGATCTCGCGAACATGCGATGCCAGAGCCCGAATCAATCCGGGTATCTCTTCCTGGCTTCCGAATGTCTGCAAAAGCACGTGGTCTACGAGATAGCCGTGCAATGAGGTATTTTCGGGTCTCTCGTGCAGGAACTTGATGACGCCGGAAAACGGGTCGCTGGCGCTTTTCACCATATATCTAGCCGTGTCTACTAAGTCTTTCTCCATCTCCGCAAATTTCTGCAACAGTTGCTCTGGGAGCTGGCTTTGGTCTTTATGGCAGCACGTACAGGTCACGGGTTATACCTCACTATGGGACTAGCTTGCGTATCTGTGGGTCTCGTCTCCCACGCTTTTTCCTACAGTCGAGAAATCCATTTTTACGAAGGGTATTTTACTGTTATTACGCATTTTTCAGAATTATGCAAGTCAAGCGCTGGCGATCATAGACCTAAAAAACTCGCCGGATTCGAAACGCGCTAAATTATTAAGCCGATTGTCTCGACTCCCATGGTTGTCAACAACAGTTTTATGCCCAGCCAGGCATGGCCAGACTACTGTGACCGAACAATTTAATTGCCGGTGACAGCGCGATGAAATATTGTAGCCCGGGCGTGCCTTTGTGGAGCTTAAAACGAATTGCATGCTTGCGGAACATATATATTGATTGAGCTTCTAACGATTTATGCGATACTTGACTAATGCTCAGGTACTGAGCGCCGCTCGAGTATTGCCCGAAGCGAACCATTGATGACACGCAAATTCAAAAGCCGCACCAATAGTATGCACAAAACCAATAAATCTTTTGCCGCTCTCACGATTGCCTGCAGTGTAGCTGTATTGTGCGTTTCGCCTGGACTGGCGGGCACGAAGCTTTCACGCGCCGACTCGCGGCAGCCGCGTTATGCGCCGGCGGTAGGTTTTGACGGGCTGAGTCCGGCGCAAACCATGACGCCAAAGAATGTGCCGGATTTCGCCGATCACTCAAGAGCACCGCAAGCCGCTCAGGACAACGGTGGCGGCTCTGGAACCGCTTTAAAAGCCGATCTTGCCTCTACAACTCTGCCGGTGCAAACCAAGCTGAAATTGGTTTTGGAAACGGCTGTTGATGCCAGAGCAAGCCAGCCCGGCGATTTGTTCGAAGCTCACGTCAAAGACGATTTGTATCTCGGAATGACCTTGTTGTTGCCGCGCGGCAGCCTGGTACGCGGGCGAGTAGCCAATGTGATTAAACCCAGGCTCCTCAGCCGAGCTGCAAAGATCGGCTTGAAGCTGGAGCAGATCGTGACACCATCGGGCGAGGTTATTCCCCTGGATGCCACACTGGAGTTCAAAAAGGGTCTTGCGAACAAACGGGGCGAGCTCGATCCGGGAACCAACTTCGGGACGCGCGTCGAGCATAACGTCAAGGCAGTGGCGGGGATAAACTCTGACGGCAGCACAAAGGGTGCTCTGGTTGCGGCGAACATAGCCACTCTCGGCGCTCCGGTCGTGGCTACCGCCATCGGCAGCTCGGCAATTGCCCTGTTCTCGCAAGGCGACAACGTCAGCCTCGGTCCTGGACAGGAAATCGAGGTTCTGTTGACGAACGACCTTGGTCTGCAAATCAATTAAGCGTAGCGGTTAACTCTAGACCACGGCAGTGCTAATTTGTTTTAGATTGGCTGCCGCTCCCGACCATAACGTGTGGATGTCTATGCCTAGCGCGACGAGGCTGAAGCCGGATGAGATGAATTGTTTGGCTTGCTCGGGCAAAAGAGCAAATGCACCAATGGTGATACCACTAGAGTGGCAGGAGGAGCGAACCTTTTCGATGGCGGCTTGCACCTCCGGGTCGGCAATTTTTCCTAACTTGCCGAAGCTGCCGGACAAATCATAAGGTCCAATAATAATCGCATCGATGCCCTCGACAGCCAGGATCGAATCGATGTTGGCGACAGCATCTTTGTGCTCGATTTGCAAAATTACCGTTACCAGATCATTTGCCGCTTCTATGTACGGCGCCAATTCCAATCCGAAACCGTGTGCTCTAGCCAGACCTGCGCTGCGCAGACCGGCGGGCGGATACTTCGCCGCTGCTACGGCGCGCTTTGCCTCCGCGGCTGTTTTCACCTGCGGAACGATTATGCCGTCGGCACCGAGATCGAGGACCTGTTTGATCCAGGTTTCATCATTGTTCGGCACCCTGACAAAGCCCAGACAAGACTCAGCTTTTGCGCTGAGAATCGATTGAACTTGATCGAGCGACAGGGGCGCATGCTCCATGTCGATCCACAACCAATCGTAGCCAACGCGCGAAAGCGTTTCTGTCACCGCGGGTGATGGCAATGTGACGAGCGTGCCCGCCAGAGCTTCTCCTGCTCTCATGCGCTTTCTGAACTTCTCGGCTGTCTCTTTCCGCCTGGCGACGTCCATGACACCGCCCTAGAGTAGATCGGCTGCGTCGGCTTGCCGAATATCCATTTTGGAGCCCGACTTGTGCTCGCGCAAGAGTTGCAGGTTCTTCTCGTAGGTGGCATTGGCGGGGTCGAGGACCAGTGCGCGCGTAAACTCTTCTTGCGCTTCTTCCAGATAATTTCGTTTCTGATAAACGACACCGAGATTGTTGTGAACCAGCGCATTGTTAGGATCGAGCTTCAAGCAGATCTTCAGCTCCTTGAGCGCGTCTTCGAGCTTATTCTGATCGACGAGAACGTTGGCCAAGTTATAGTGCGCTTTGAACGAGTAAAAATCGATCTCGATTGCTTTGCGGTCAAGCCGCTCGGCTTCGGCATATTCGCCGCGTGACCGCAACAGGATCGCCAGGTTGATGTTCGCCAAAATATCGTTCGGCTTTACCTGCAGGTATAGCTTGTATTTTGCAATCGCCTCATTCGTTCTGCCTTGCAGCTGAAAAATGTAAGCGCCGAGATAGCGTGCTTCCCAGTAGTCCGGCTTGAGTGCAAGAGCTTCATTGATGTCGGTGAGCGCTTGCTTGTAGCGCTTGTGCTTTGTGAAGAAGATTGCGCGCTTCAGATAATCAGCGGGATCTTCATAAGTCGGCAGCTTCGCTTCTTCCTTGGCGCGCTCCTCAGCTTTCTTGGCGTCTTCGTTGTCCTTGTCGCCGTCTTTTTCGTCGTCGTCTTTATCTTTGTCCTTATCCTTATCTGTGTCCTTATCATCATCTTTCTTGCTGACGTCTTTTTTCTTGGGTCTTTTCGGCTCGACCGGGTGCCAGGGATTGGGCTGGCGCGCATCAGGCCCTGCCTGGCGCTGCACGGGGGCCGGCTTCATTGGGAACTCATCCTCAAACGTCTTCGGGCTGGTGCCGTCCGACATGCCGCCAACAAAAGGCAAGAGCTGGAAGTCATCGTCTTGATCTTTTGCCGATGCGCCGATCGGTGAAACCGCGATGCATGCCGCCAACACTAAGGATAGTCTTATCGAACGTCGTGTAGCTGCAGATGGCATTGGTCGTACGCCGTGTTTTTGCATAAAATTCCGTTCCTAACCGGGCCTAACGTCAACAGGATGGGGTTTCCTGCACGCCAAATATACATGAGGTTGCCATGCGGTTAGTGAGATTGAGTTAGTATCACGCCGGGGCTGATTCTTTCTGGGTTTCCAAAATCATCGTCACGGGCCCGTCGTTTACCAGCATGACATCCATGTGGGCGCCGAAAACGCCCGTTTCCACCCGGACCCCGAGGCTGCGCAGGCACTCTGAATAGTGCTCGTATAGCCGATTGCCTTCCTCCGGACGCGCCGCCCTGCTAAAACCCGGGCGCCTTCCCTTCCGCCAATCGGCAATCAAGGTGAACTGAGACACAACCAATGCCGCGCCGCCGGCGTCGAGTAAAGACAAATTCATCTTATTATCGGCATCCGGGAAAATCCGCAATTCGGCTGCCTTTTGGGCGAGATAACGGCTGTCTTCCTCGCTGTCGCCCGTTTCCACGCCGACGAGAATGAGCAGTCCCTTATCGATTTCGCCGACCCGCTTTCCATCAACTGTAACGGAAGCTGATGACACTCTTTGAAGAACTGTTTTCATCTCTTATCAATAAGCAAAACGGTGGCGACAGCATCGCTGCGACCAAAGTATGTTACCATTCGATTCAGAGAGTGCTTAAGATAGCAACGCCTTTCATTGCGGTTCTCGCGCCGCAGTGTACAATATACGACGCGGGGTGGAGCAGTCCGGTAGCTCGTTGGGCTCATAACCCAAAGGTCGTAAGTTCAAATCTTACCCCCGCAACCAATTAAAAACCCTGAGGAATCGGCGATCTTGAGAGAGGAGCCGATTTTTTATTGGGGTAGTCT
>JAJPJO010000324.1 GCA_021324135.1 Pseudomonadota bacterium | reverse complement strand
TGCGATGACGATGAGTTCTTCGGCAGCACGGTGGCGCTCGTTCTGCGGAACGAAGGCATGATCGTCAAAACTTTGACCGATCCTAATGTGATACTGGATGTGATGCAGGAATTTCCACCCGACATGCTCCTGCTCGATGTGATGATGCCCGGTGTGACCGGCTTTGAAGTGTGCCGCATGCTGCGCACCATTCCCCGCTGGCAAGACCTGCCGATCATTTTCCTTACCGGTCAAACGGGAGTGGAAGCGCGTGTGGAGGCCTTCCGCTGCGGCGGCGATGATTACCTTCCCAAGCCGGTGGTAAACGAGGAGCTTCTTACTCGCGTGCGCGTCCGCCTCGATCGATCCAAGCTTTTGAAAGAACGGTCCGACAAAGATACCATTACCGGACTGCTCTTGCGGCGCGCATTCTCAGAGCAGCTTTCCGCCATTCTTGCCGAATGCCAGAGATTGAAAGCCAACTTCAGCATCTGTTTGATCGACGTCGATCACTTCAAGAAGGTGAACGACACGCACGGACACCTGGCTGGAGACCGCGTGCTTGCCGGTCTTGGCCAATTGCTCTCCCGGCGTTTCCGCGTCGACGATCTCAGAGGTCGATGGGGCGGGGAAGAATTCATTCTCGCTTTTCGGCGCGAGAAAAAGGAAATCATTCACAAAGCGGTGATTCGCGTTCTCGATGAATTCCGGGATATCGGCTTCAAGGGCGACGACGGCGAAGAATTCCACGTCAGCTTCAGCGGTGGACTATGCACTTATCCTGATGACGGCGAGTCGATCTTCGAGCTTGTGCAGGCAGCCGACAAGCGGCTCTACATCGCCAAGAAGCAAGGACGCAATCGCGTCATATTCGAAGACCAGCCTGAATCCGCGCACTCAGAGGTGCCCGGTGACAAAGCCAAAGTAGCCAAGGAAGGCGGCGGCAGACGCGCTCATTAGGCGGCGACTGATTTTTACCAATCGTCGTCGTCGTTTTTCTTCTGTTCGGTGGCGGTTGCCTTGACCTGTTTCTTGTATTCTTCCTGCTTTTTCTTCTGCTCGTCTAAGCGTTTTTGATACATGACGAACTGATACGTTTCCTGATAGGTCTTTTGAAAGTCCTTACCATCCGGGCAGGCGCAGGCTTGTTTCAGATAATCGAGAGCTTGAGTCGGTTTCTTCGCCTTCAGGTACATGAGACCGAGAGTGCCGTTGTACTTGGCATTGGCCGGATCGAGTTTGATCGCTTGCTTGATCTGCGCAGCGGCACCCCCCATCTCGTTTCCTTGAGCCAGGAAAGAGCCGTAGGCGAAGTGCATTTTGGCATCGTCGGGCTTCATTGCCAGCAAGGTTTGATATTCCTGCGAGGCTTGCGGCCGCTTATGCTGGTTGATGTAAATGTTCAGCAAGCAGCTGTGGATAATCTCTTTGCGCTTGGCTATTTCTTCAGCCGACACTTCGACGGCGTTGGCTGGTGCCACCGTCAGTGGTGAGGCAAAAGAAACGATCAGCGCACCGGCAATGAATTTTTTACACATTTGAAACCTCCGCGTCGGGCGTAGAGAGGGCGATCCGGAATGATCTATTTTGTCTGTCCTTTGTGCTGTTCGATAATTTTCGACAGCTCGTCGATGTTCGATTCATTGTATTCCTGGCGTCCGTATGAACCGTGGAAGGTATCGAACATGCCATCGGTCGGAACACAGTTCGGAATGAAGATGATCCATTTGCTGTCCTTCTGGGGCATCAGATCATCGGCGAATTTCCAATCTTTCGGCTTCTCATCACCGGAGAGCTTGCGAGTGAATTCATAGCGGATCGGCAGCGCTTTGTTGAGCGGCGGTCCCTTGAGATACTCGACGATTCTAAAATTAGCTTTGGGTGGATTGTAGAAACTGATCAGATTGCTCTTGTCGTAGCCCTTATATTCAGCCACGACGACGCTCTCCGATTTCATGAAAGCGTTGAGGAAAGTGAGGGATTTCTCGGACGTGTCCTCGGCGACTTGCGACACGTCCATCTTTTCGGCGCGCTCTGGACGGACGAATTTCTCCGGCTCTTTGTATTCGAGGATCTTGCCGACCTGAGGCGTATAATCAATGATGCTCTTGTCCATCAAGCGGCGCAGCTTCGACTCGACGATTGATGGCTGGGCAATGTTCGCCAGCGCTTTTTTCAAATAGGGCTCCGCTTCTTCATAGCGGTTCATATGGAACATGCACTCGCCGTATTCCAGAGCCATCTGATCTTTGTAGGCCGGCTTCAGATCGAACAATTGCGAGAGCGCGCCGGCGCATTCGTTCCACTGTTGCATCTTGTGGCTGGCTTCATAGAGCCCGAAGTAAAAGTCTTCCTGGTTAGGCGACATGCCGATAAGCTTTTTGTACTCGCCCTGCGCCTCGGCCCAGGAGCCCTTCTTCATCGCCTTGGCTGCCGTCTGCGCCGAGCGCGAAACGGTCACCGAACCATAAACCCCGACATCGTCCGAGTCCAATGCCTGAACTGATGGAGTAAGAAAGCCAGTCAATACGAGACTGAGAGGAACGGCTAAAAGAGGAATGCTTCTAAGTCTGGCTTTCCTTCTGCTTCCCGTTACGTATTTGAGCATGCATCTGTTCTCCTGGAGACAAAAAACTGACGAGAATAGAACCAATAGAAATCAAAGTGAAACGAATAGTTCGCCCTATAAGCCATTTTCCACAATTGAGCGATTTGCCGCTAGTGAGGAGGTTAATTGTTAATGAGCGATTACATCATAGCCGAACGATGATTGCCATTGCTGTTGATAACATGATACCGGCATCGAGCGGCGCATGTTGTTCTCTCATGCTACGGACGGTTTTTCAAAATTAGCCGGTGCCCTTACCAGGAGCTCGTTCCGCCGCCGCCGAAGCCGCCACCGCTGAATCCGCCGTCGAAGCCGCTGCCGCCGCTCCAGGCTGATGATGTTCCGTCTGAGGAGCTTGATGTCGGCGGCGTCGCGAGCATGACGCTTTGCATCGATCTCATGCCGTAACCGAGATCGTTGACCATCATGCTCGGCGAGAAAACATAATCGCTGTAGCCGTAACCATAAGGCTGATACCAGTCAGGCGGCTCGGTCATCAGATCCTTGAATTTATCGGCCCACTTGTCGGCAAAGCCGAGCACCATGGCATAAGGCAAAAGCCGGCCGAATATGGTCGGATCTTCCTGGGCCAGAACTTCAATTCGCCTCTTTTCAGCCTTGTCGACAAAGCGAGCGAAGCCCAGGCATTGTCTTAATGCCGTAATGCCTTTGACTGTGCGCGCCGGCATGATAAATGCAAATCCGGCGATGATGGCGCCGCCGCCGAGCAAGCCTAATCCGGCCGGCAGAGTGTTGAGAGCGCCGCTGCCGCAGACGAGCAAGATGCCGATGAATGCGCCAAAGATTCCCAGTGCCTGATATTGCTTGCGAACCGTATCAGGATTATCGACGAAGTACTGTTCTTCTGTCAGAGCGCCATAAATTTGTGAGCGGATCGTATAAATGTTGCTGTAAAAGTTGTATTTCAAATCGCTGAGATACTTCGTGTCGCCGGCTTTGGCATCGTATCCGAAGACGCCGTCGAGAAATACCTTTTCATAACCGCGCAGAGGCGGATCGTCGGCAGGCGGATCCGATTTTATGAACTCGTAGGCCGAGTCGCCTAAACCAAAGAAATTGCCTTTCTGAATTTCGCGTATGCGCAAATGACCGCGCGCCGCCAGATCGATGAGCGTGGCGACGATGTCCTGCATGTCGCAGCTTTCATCGATCAGCGTTCCCACCTCGGCCGGCGTCATCTGTGTGGGCGGATTCCACTCGACCGGGATGGAGCCGAGCTTAGCGGCGTCGCGGCCATAGTTCCACCAGAAGAGCCAGACGAAAGCCGTGGCTGCAAGCGGCAACCCAAGCGCGGGCCACCAGTCGGCCAGCCAGTAGCGCAGCTCTTGCCAGAATGTCGGTTGGCTGATCGAGCCTTTTGGAAATCCGGCGACGACGGTGAAATCCTGCCCGGGCTGGATGTCGTAGCATGAGTACATAATCGCCGGCGCTTCAACACGCATTTGAGCATGCTCCTGACTGCTGCCGACGCGCCCGTGATATGACTGAACGCGCACCTGATTGGCACTGCATCCAGGTGGTGGATAGAGCATGAATGTGGCGCGCTCGATCGGCACAGGTGATTGCGAGCCGGTGACGTTCCAATAAAACTCGGGTGCACCCTCGAAGAAGTTGAGAGCGCGCCGCAAAATGTAGTGAATGTTGTATACGTGTTGACCGGTCACCGTTACATCAGGATCACCGATGCGAATGTCTATGTCGCGGCCGTTTCTTGCAACCTTTACCGGGAGCTGGTTTCCGGATTCATCTTTGACGTCGACCAGACGCAAATCGATCGTATAGGCGGCTCCGTAGCGGCTGTAGGCCACCGGTATATTGCGCAGGATACCGTGTCTGTAGCGGGTTCCGAAGTCGTAGGCGATTTTCTCCGTGATGTCGAGCGAGGCGTCTTTGTTTGCCTTTGCAACGACGTCGAATGAATGTATGACCTCCGCCGCCTTAGCCTCGAGGCAGAGAAGGAGCGATGTAAATGACACTAATAACGATACCGCCCAAAATCGCATTTGCACTCCTTGAGATGCCGGCAATCCCCATAGGCATTATATGCCCAAGGGCAGCACTTCAGGGTTGCGAACGGCGAGCGGCATTGTCTTGCGTCGCTTTATTGACTGCTTGTCTGGCTGATAATTTCGAGGTGACGATGCCTGGTATGGACGGAGTTTTCGATCCCGTCAATGGTTTCCACTGACGATCATCGGGTGCCGTGGCCACTGTGTGTTTGACTTTTGCAGCTGCATTTTTGGATGAAACGGCGGAGCCGGATGCACCAGCCACAGATGGAGGCGGCGTTTGATCAGGGTCGTGATGCTGGCGGTGCGTGCAAGCGTGTTTTTTTGTCCTGGGTGCAGCGACCGTCTTGCAGGGCATTGGCCGGCCCCGCCCGCATGTGCGCATGATCCCTAGAATTCTCTGGCTGGCCTGTTGATTGGTCATATTGCTGCGCGGCTGTTTGCGCGGCCTTACTTTGGCGGCAGCCTGAGCCGGTTGAGCCATGCCTGAGGCAACTATGTTGCTGGCGGCCGAAACGAGGATCGCAGATGCGGCAAGCAGGACGTTTAGCGCCAATCTTGCGGCGCCTGTCGCGGAACGCTTGCCTGGCCAGTGAAGGCGCAGCACATTAAGGCATGTTAGCGGCTGGAGTTTTGATTTCATAAGCAGCGGTGGTAATCGATCTTGTCAAGAGTTTATTGCCCCGCAGACCGTGTGTCAACCGTGGAGCTTCTTGAGCTTCGCTCCCAGCGCCTCCGCTTTATGGGCGTTGCCTGCCTTCTGCCAGGCGCTAAAGCCGTTTTCAAGCAAGCTCTTGTACATGGGCGCACTGGTTTGCTTGGTTTCTTCCATCAAGTCGATTGCTGTTTGATAAACCTGCGCTGCTTCTTGCCAGCGTTGTTGTTTCCCCAGAACCCGACCCATATTGCCCAGTGTGATGTAGACGCCGGAAAACTTGCGGCCGTAGGCGCGAATGAAAAGTTTCTGAGCCTTGTTGAGCAGCGGTATGCATTGGGCGTACATTTCCTTCTGCTCGTAAACCGCTGCCAGGTTGTTCAAAATCTCAGCCTGCCTGCCTTCCTGCCCGGGATAACCCTCCACCTGGTGCAAGGCGGCCAGCAAAGCGCGCTCGGCGCGGTCGTAGTCCTCATCCTGCATGGCCTTGCCGGCATATTTCACGTTTGCATCGGCATTTTGCTTGGCATAGTCCGGCTCCGGCTCGCTCGATTTCTTTGAGCCGGCGGCATTGGGGCTACCAGCACCGGAATTGGCTGATTTGCTGATTTTCTCGCAACCCGGGAGCAGAGCTGATGCGCCTATGAATGCCATTACCAGCAATGCCGACTTTCTTTTCATGAATTCATCCCCGATAGGCTGCTTTTGCTCAGCAACAGTTTAACCATTATGACAACTCATGCGTTACATAGAGGCAGCAAACATGATTCAAAGCTTCTCAAAGGCATGCCTGTCTGAAAAAAACGTTTTATACTAGAGGCGCGAATCCCGACTAATTTTTTAGCTGGCTCGGTAGGGATTTCAAGCGCTTACCAAACATACTTTATTCCGGTACCGGGACATGAAACAGAAAAACAAAAGCCACGACCGATTCGATGCAATTGTCATCGGGGCAATCAGTCTTACATTCATTATGGCGGCGGTCTTGACCCCCCTGGCTCAAGGGCAGCAGGGGAGCTATCCGTCATCTTCCGACACGGGCACTTCAAGCAGCAGCAGCAGCATGATGCCGCCGATCGTTAACCCGACCAATGTGCAGACGGACAACGAATCGGTGCTTCATGTCTTCCAGGGCAATCCCAATGATTTTCCCGGGCTTGGGCCGCCGGTGATCAATGGCATAACGGCGCTGTCCGACAGCTCTTTCCCCAGGGACTCAGCACTCTCCGGACCGGTCACCGGCATTTCCGTGCGCTACAAACCCGGCACGCAATACAAAGTGATCAACGATTATCTGGTCGATCTGACTCAGGGCGAGATATTTGTTTCCGTGAAGAGCCCATCGAAGATGGCGATGGTGAAAACGCCTTTTGGAGAAGTGGCTGTCGGAGCCAATGGTGATGTGCTGGTCTCGTTCAACAACGGCACCATGCGCGTCATGAATCTTGACGGCACGGGGCATCAGGTCATTAAGGTACAGTTGAATCAGGGTCCATTCGGTACACCGCAAACTGATCCGACCGTGACGATCAATGCCGGCTACGAGCTGGTCGCTGCCGATAGAACCTTGACGCGAACCGATATGCGCCCGCGTGACGGCATCGCTCGGCGCAAATTCAAGCTCCTCGAAAACGGCCATATGGCGATCAGTGAAATTTCTGTCGAGAGCGTCATGAAAGCCAACGACGTCATCGCCGACATCAGGCAAAATGCCACCGGCGTCAAAGAGCGTCGCATCATGGGTGATCTATCCAAGATGGCTGCGGTGCTCAACTATAGAAATGGCACGCAGGGATTCTCGGTAGAGGAATAAGCTTCAGACCAGAGCTTCCTTATAGCCAATTAAATAATGCACGAAATGTAATCTCAGTCGGATCTAGGTCATGCTAACTTGTCAGGATGCTCTATAAAGAACAGCAAATCCAGACAGCGGCACAACCATCACTTTTAGATTACGCATTCGTGGCGGGATCTTTGTTGCTGGTGGGCAGCACCATATTTGGTGCGCTTGTATCGAACGGATATACCTGTGACTTCTTCAGCCATCTATCGTTTCTGGAACGGCTGGCGAGCAGCGGCAATCTGCCCTCCTCGGTGGCCGTCACCTCCAATACATTGAGGGCAACGAGCAATTCATTATTGGAGCAGTTTCAACTCCTGCACTCGACCGCTCTGGACGGGCTTACCAATCTCGCGTTGATCGGAGACTTCGTCATATTCAAGAGTCGCGCCAGCGGTTTTCATACAGTCAGTCTCATCCTGCATGTCATAAACGCCTTTCTCGTCTTCTGCGCGAGCAATTGCCTTTTCGATTTGTTTTCCAGAGGATCCGCCAGACCGAGAATAAATCGCAGCTCCCAGAAACTGGTGATATCGCTGATAGTGGCAATAGCTTTCATAGCCTGTCCGGAGCATGTCATGACTATAGCGAGTGCATCCGGCAGGGTGAGCATTCTCGCCCTTGGGTTATGCCTGGCTGTGTGCCTGATATCATTGCGGCGGACCATAAGCGGCGAACGCAGCGGCGTCGCCAACAAGACGAACGTGCGAATGGCATTTGTCATCGTTATGGCCGCATCCGCCCTGATGGCTTGCATAAATCTTCAGTATGCCGCTGTTTTGCCCTGCCTCTGGCTGAGCGTTTATCTCCTCGCCAGAATGGAGCAAGTGGCCCTCTACGCCCAACTGGCGCTTCTCTTCTTCGCCGTGGTTTGCGGTTTCAACGCTCATCAGAAGGCAATTGTTTCAGCGCGTGTCATGCAGCAGATTGCAGACATCCAGAGAAAAACGGCCGCGTTGGTTGCCACACTGCCGGAGCACAGCAATATCGCCTTGTTGAATCTACCCGATAGAATCGCTGATTTCCCCGGATTTGATGATGCTTCCCAGGTGCAAGGCATGCTGAGCAAACCATTTTGCGCTCATTGCTCCGATCATATTTTGTGGCTGGACAGCTTCGTCAAGAACGATCAGATTGTCAATCAGGAGTTGCTCAAGCGAATCTCTGAAAAGGCAAGCCGCTACAAACTGCTGGCCTGGAATGAAGTGAGCGGCAATTATGAAGTCTTGAGGATTGCGCCCGGCATCGCCCGCCTCGATGATAGAGCACTGCCTGTGGTGTCGCTGGGAAATTTCAAGCGCACCGACGGCGATGGCATGTCGATGACATTCTCAAACAGACAGCATGGCGATGAAATCAGCAGCGTTCTTCTCCCTGTGGCGAACGGCGTTGCCCCCCTCGACTATGACACGCTCGAGTTGACCCTGGAGCGCAAAAACGCGCATTCCGAATCCTGCAATTCGAGCACCTGCTCGGCTAACCCTGTTCGTGAGGAACGTGGTGACGCCGAAATCCTGACCGGCGTGAGAGCATTGACACCGCCGTCCATCGAACCTAACTTCGCTTCGCTCTCCTGGAGCAGCCAATCTCTAGATAGCACCGAATGTGGTGCAGCAATGAGCTTGCCTTTGAAAGATCGCCAGTCCATTAAGTTTGATCTGCCGCTCAGTTGTAATAAACGCTGGCTGACTTGCAAGCAAATACGCGCATTCCGCCTGGACCTGCCAAACGAATCCGCTGAGTACTCAGTGGCAAGCGCCGTGCTGAGAAGAAAATCCGAGCGCTCCAGCGCCGGTAATTTGATCGTCAGCTCAAAATCGCCTGACTTTCACTAATCGCATTCGGACCAGCACTAGACTGACCTTAAGTTATGCAACGAAACAATGCGGCTGCTTAACAGATACATCGCAGCGGATTAACGGCGGGCAACCTCGGGTAAATCAGTCACTGTCGCATGATTTCGGCGCTTCGCTTTCGGTTTTTCAATTACTTATCCTGGACACCGCAATTTAAGGTCGAGTGATAAATGGCAGAGCTGGAGCTGTCTATTCGATATAAGACGCTACCTACGCGCGTCGGTTTCGGGGTAATGTGCGCGCTCGTTCCCGTCTGGGCGCTGCTTGCCCCCGTCTTCCTCGGGCTATTGATTGGTTATGTCAGCATGCACATGGAGATGCTGAACTCATGGCCGGCGACATTGATTCTTCTTGCGCTCTTGAGCGTTTACCTTCTGGGAATCGCACTGACCGCTGTAACAGAAGACGATAAGCTGTTTGTCTCAAAAGATGGCATTGCTTTTCCCCTCTTTCTCCTGCCGCTGTTGAGATTCAAACGCAATCGCAACTGGAGCGAACTGCAAGATGCGCGCCTCATCTCATTTGACAATGGAGACAGGTCGGAGGAGCGATTGATCCTGAAATTCGGGAATTCGACTTTGCCGATAGACCTGTCCGGCGTCGCGGCATCAGATCGAGAACAACTGATGCTGGCTATAGAGCTGTGGGGAACGAATTGTGAGCGATCGCCCGAGCTAATTAATTATCAAACAAAACTGCAAAATGATTTACGTGGTGTCAGTCAATTGAGCTACACGCAGATGTGGGAAGAAGAATTGAGCCGCCGGTTCACTGCTACTTCATTCGTGCCGTTGGAACCGAATGCAACCTTGCGTGGTGGCAAACTGCAGATCATCAAGCAGTTGGCTTTCGGCGGACTCTCGGCCATTTACCAGGCACAGCACAATAATGTCGACCTGGTCGTGCTCAAGGAAGCAGTCATTCCACAGAATGCCGACGATCAATCAAGGCAGGCAGCGGAAGAGAGAATCAGACGAGAAGCACAATTTCTCATGCGGCTCGAACACGAGCATATCGCACGCGTGCTCGATCACTTCGTCGAGGATGGTCGTCATTATCTGATGCTGGAATATGTGCACGGACAAGATCTAAGGCAGTACGTGAAGCAGAACGGACCGCAGAGTAAAGAGACGGTGATAAACTGGGCGGTGCAGATTGCCGGTATCGTTGGATATCTGCATTCACAAAGTCCGCCGATTATTCATCGCGATTTGACGCCCGACAATTTGGTACTGCGCAATGATGGCAATGTTACACTAATTGATTTTGGCGCCGCCAACGAGTTCATCGGTCAAGCGACGGGAACTCTTGTCGGCAAGCAAGCTTACATGTCACCCGAGCAGTTGCGCGGGAAGGCTGTCACACAGAGCGATCTTTACTCGCTTGGTTGCACGCTCTTCTTTCTTTTGATCGGAAGAGATCCGATACCGCTTTCGGTATCACATCCAAAGACAGCCTTGCCCGAGTTATCAGATGAAATAGATAGGATTGTTGCTGATCTGACTGGGTTCGAACCGGAGGATCGCCCTCAAAACGCGCAGGCGCTGATTGAAGCGTTGAGCGCCCTGAGCGGTACCGAGCCGGCAAGTGAACTGGCCGGCACTGAGACCACGCGTGAACTGGCTGGCACTGAACCCACGCGTGAACTGGCTGGCACTGAACCCACCAGTGAACTGTCCGCCGGAGGCGTCCATGACTGAAGGGCAGAGGGCACCGGATCTGGTGAAAGCTCGCAGAGACGATGAGCAGGGCACCAAGAGCGAAGTGCTTTTCGTAGAGAAGCCGTCAATCAAGTTAGATTTGGCTGAAGGTATGGCAGATGAAGGATCAGCCGATGGCTCACTACTATCCGCGCAGGATCCGCAGAGCGATGGCAGACACGTCGGGCAGGTCAGGCAGGACGGACAGGTCGGCCGGGACGGGCAGGTCACTGAGCCTCTACAGGTGGGCGACCGATCTGAGAATAAGATCGATTTAGTTCCTGAAGTGACTAGTAAAGAAACCCGGTTCACCAGCCGGAAAAACGATTCGATAGCTAAACAAGGGCGGTCACTTCCTCCAGCCGAGATAGAACTGACTCTCAATCAACTCCCCAAGATTTGGCTCATCCATGCAATCTTGCTATTTATGGTCATATTGAAACTGCCGCTGTTCATCGTGTTGCTCGTTGCCTACCCATCCATTGTCTATTGCAGCACAGGAAGTGCAAGGGCAATGGCGAAGCTATTTGGCACGCGAGCCCTGTCCATCCGGAATGCTTTTCTCTTGGAGCTGATGCCCTTTCTGTCGGTGATTCTGGCGATAGGCTGTGGACTCTCGGCGCTTGTCGTGTGGGCTGGCAACCTGCCAATATTGCCTGCACTAATCGGTTTCGTTTGTGGAATTGGTGCGATTGTTTCCGGTACCGTTTGGTACATACATCAGTGGCGCTGGCCGTTTCAGGCCAGTATGGCTCTGTTCAAAACCAATACAACAAAGCCATGGTCTAAGAGAAGCCAGTTGCTGGCCAGCGCTGCGACCGCCATCCTTTTCAATATGGTTCCCTTCTATATAGTTCACTGCATAGTTGTTTATGTACAGCTCGCTGGTGTCTTTGGCCCGGACAGGTCTTTATTCGGAATGGCTTTATTGGGTTATACCTTTGTGCAGTTCGCCGGCTTCTACGTTCTCGATTGGAGGATAAGGGAAGCTGCAAACAGACTGCCGGGCTACAAGACGCATCGACAGGCGAAAAAGAAGAAGGTTTCAAACGACGACTTCACAGTGCGTTATCGCGCATTTGCCGAGTTAGAGCGATGGTTCGAGCACCGATTCCGAAGCGGCAGCAAGAAGAAACTGATTTATTTGCTGTTGGTCATGATTATCTTTTTCGGACTGAACGTGCCGCAATGGTGCCTCGATTTGCTCGATCATATTGCCCCGACTGTTTTATCAGGTGGTGGCGCAGCCGGTGGCGCAACAGGCGGGCTCAATTTACTGACCATTTTGCAATGGTCAATCCTTAGTATCGTGGGCGGTGCTGGCCTGTTTTATATCAGCAAACCCACACACATCGGATTCAGCAAGAAAGGTGTTCGCTTTCTTTGGCGCCACGGTATTTTTTCGTTTAACGGTTTGTATCTGCGCTGGCCTGTTATTAGGCGGATTAATTTATTGATGCCGCCGGGAAAAACGTCACCGAGCGATCAAAACTTGCTTTTTGAAACCGATTCGCCGGAGAAGTTCAAAATAAAACTCGGTTCAATCCTGGAAATGGACGACCGGGAAAGAATGCTCAAAGCGATCGAAACGTGGGCACCATCAGTGCCTCGCGACGTCGGTGTCCTTCAGGCTCTGGAGCGATCGGCCGATCACAGCTATACGGAACTGTGGATGCAAGCTCTTTCGGCGCCGCCCAAGCGCGAACGGTTCAAACCACTTGCCGAGGGCGCGACGCTCTTGGACGGCAGATTTATCGTTCACGATCAGCTTGGAGTCGGTGGGCAGGGAACGGCATATCTGGCGACAGACACGAGATCCGGTTCGGAGGTCGTGCTCAAGGAGTTTATTTTGCCCGTGTATGTCGATGTTTCCGTGCGCAGGCAGTCGCTTGAACGCTTTGAAAACGAGGCTCGCCTTCTCAAAGACCTGGATCACGAGCAGATTGTTAAGCTGATAGAGTTCTTCGTAGAAGACCATCGCAGCTACCTAGTTCTCGAGCATATCGATGGTCAGTCGCTCAAGCAGTTGGTTGAGGAAAGAGGACCGCTACCCGAGGGGCAGGTCAAGGAACTGGCAGGGCAAATGTGTAAGATCCTCGAGTACCTGCACGGCTTGTCACCGCCTGTGGTGCATCGTGATTTCACGCCCGACAATCTCATATTGAGAACGGACGGAACACTAAAGCTTGTCGATTTCAATGTGGCTCAGCAGGCAGAGTCGACTGCCACCGGGACGGTAGTCGGCAAACACGCCTATTTGCCGCCCGAACAGTTTAGAGGAACACCTTGCCCGCAAAGCGACATCTATTCAATGGGTGCCACTCTCCATTTCCTGTTGACCGGCAGCGAACCCGAACCGATCAGCACTTCCCACCCGCAAAAAAACAACCAGGCTGTGAGCGGCTCCATGGATTTCATCGTGTCTAAGGCGACGGCTATTAATTTAGACGATCGTTATAAAACAGCCGGCGAGCTAAATGATGAATTGCGCCGAATGAACCCCGAACTCCCAGAGCATGAAGACGTCCTACCTGGTGGCTAGGAATGTTTAGACTGCCGTTGTGCATGCAATTATCCGTTTCACGCAAAGTTCACGCTGACTACACGTCAGTTTCACGCTTGCCGAATTACCATGCATCAGCCCCCAGTCGAGAAGCTTTCTAAGACTGCCCCAGTGAGGTTCATCGCATGAATAAAAGAGTGATATTGCATTTCTTGCGTTTCTCTGTTCTTACAGCATCATTTTTCGTTTTGTCCGCATCGCAGGTTCAGGCGAAGACTTTTTTCGTTTCCACCCAGGGAGATAATAGGGACGGCCTGTCATGGGCAACTGCCTGGAGCGAGTTGAAGAATATCCAGTGGAATGTCATCCAACCTGGCGATGTGATTGTGCTCGATGGTGGACGACATCACATGACATACAGCACGCCACTGACAATCTTTCAAAAGATAGCCACGCAAGCCAAACCAATTTCGATAGTGCGATCGAACGAGCCCGGTCACAATGGACAGGTGGTGATTGCCGGTGTCAACGGCACCGCCATAAGCATGTACAACAGTCAATACATCAATATCGATG
>JAJPJO010000025.1 GCA_021324135.1 Pseudomonadota bacterium | reverse complement strand
TTCCGGAAACTTCGTCGCGAGGCAATTCGTTACTGACACTCTCAAGTTGAGGCAAAAGGGGCAACCGCTTTTCTTTCCCGTGCGACTATAAACGGGAGCTTGCCACTCATGATCCGGTCCCTTTTTGCACTTCCACCAGGCAATTGCATCTGATCCCCTGGCTATATCTAAAGGTCCTATGTTTCCATTCTTCGTTGGGTGCCACTGCCTGGCTAGCGTTTTGCTGTACGCATAGAGACTAACGAAATTTTCATTGCTTGGTTTTGTGTACCAATGGCCTGGTGTTTCAGTAGTCTCGCTTAGTATCCTCTGAGGTGTTTCATAAGTACTCGGATGAAGTCTGGCGTATTCCATGCGGGCCTGATAACAGGCTCCACATCCAGACTCTAGCGTTGTTCGGTCGGAAACAGCACATTCCCACTCGTGTCCGCACTTTCCGCAAAGCCACCAGACATGCTTCGATGACGCGTACGTCACGTCAGTAGCTTTGAGTTTCTTGTTTTTGGTCGGATGCCACTCTTTGGCCAGTTGAGGAAACAGAATGGCAAAAGAATTGTCTTCACAGACTCTTTTGCTGGTGCAAAACGGACAACCGCTGCCCCCGTTAGTCCTATTACAAATTTGTGCCTTGTACGGTCGGTTGCAATCAGGGCATTGCCACCAGGCTCGGACTCCTGATGCTCTGCTAACGTGTTCCGGTCCCCAACCTGCATTCCTTTCGTACAGCCATTCCTCTGCAACCTCGGGATGAGCATCGCAGAGCGGAACCAAGTTTTTTCTGCGAACACCGCAGAAGGGTTCTTCCATGTCTTCGATTTCGACGATTGGATATTTACGCATTAAATGACCAGATGAAACAAGGGATTCTGGACACCTCGGTCGCCTAAACCAAACACGGGCGACAAGCAGTACCTGCCCAGCTTTTATCCGAATCTACCGCTTCATTCTCTACCTTATATACAAGGCTTCACGCTAGGGTAAACCCCATTGTCAAGCTCTCCGATTTCCTATTCCGAAAGGGCCGGGAACAAAGATATACTAGTATCGTCGACTACAAATGGTAGCGATTGCCGCTGATGCGCGACCTACCATTTAAATGATCGGTAACCGATCTTTCTTCCTGCTTATTTTTCTGCTGTACCTTTTATTGCAGCGTCTCACAAATCTTCTTTTATCTCTGGCTTCGTTCCCAACGCCTAGCAGGTGACGGTAACAGTGCCAGACCAAACCGAAAAAGGAAAATCACTCAAGAGCGATTAATCAACACTCCTGATCAGCAGTACTGATCTCCCGCTTATTGTTTGCTCGCTGAAAAGCGAAGCCGATTCTTCAAGTTTTCAAAATTAGTCTCCCGCCCGCGCGTCACAAAAATGCTGGCGAGTGACTCAACCCCAAAGGAAAAAAATCTATATGACACAAGAAACTCCCGTTGGAGCTGCCTTCGTGCGCTCCGAGCTTCTCACACGTAGAGAAGCAGCTACTTATCTCGGCGTCTCAGAACAAACTCTCGCAATATGGAAATGCACTGGACGATACAACCTTCCCTACATTAAGATCGGAAGACTCGTCAAATACAAGAAAGCCGACCTCGACGCCTTCATCGCAAGAAACTACAAAACCGCTTCAGCCTAAGAAGCACAAGACCCAAGAACAGTAACTATCCCTCCGGGGACCGCACTCTGAAAACAGGGCGGTGACAAGTTCGAGTGATTGGCCTCTTGGGCAGGCGTCGCCATGGCAAGAAACCCAAAGCACCACGGCCGGTGTCTCCCAGTCTTCGAACTCTGTCTAGCCCGAACATAGAAAACCAATTAGTCACCTGTCGAGTTCGCGGATGACATGGGCGCCGCATCCGTGGTGTTCTGCAACTCGGCAGTGACAGGAGGTGAAACATGACTGAAGCACATTCGGTGCTCAGTGGCATCGAGCAGATTTTCCTGCTTATCTTCGTCTTGATGGTTCTTGTTGGTATTGCCGGAGGTAATCCGAGCATGGTTTTAAAGCCGATGTTCGACATTGTCGGACAAATAGTAATGGCTCTTCTAAGCCTGCTCAGTACCCTTCTGATATCGCTAATTCGATTGCTGGGTAGTCTTCTGACGTCAGGAATAAAACTCGCAGCAGAGACGCTCAGAAACAGCTCTGTAGCACAAAACAAGAGATAGCAACCAGCACTAACAGTCCCATCAATACAACAATACAAAAGAGTAATGAAGAACTTACAGTAAACCATATGCGGTGTCACCGCGAGGAGGTGGCACCGACGCGCAACAAACAACCGAGCGCAGCGAGACATTACCGGGAGGCTTGACCGTACGGTAATGCAAGATACATAGCTCCAGGTCGAACGCGAAAACTGCCTTCCCTAGTGGAGTTTAGGTGTTAGTCAAAAACGCGCGCTCGGTTTATCTTCATAGTCAACCCACCAAAACGCCCATCAGGCGTCACTTATAAGGATGAGTACAAACCAATGCCCCGAACAAAAACGTTTCATCAAATTTATGTCGGATTAAGTGCCGACGACAGAGAGCGCCTCGCTCACAAAGCCAAGGTAAGGAAATTGGCAACAACAGAACTAGCCCGAGAGGCAATTCGATGGTACTTAGACAATCACGAAAAAACAGGAGGAAAAGCAAAAGAGTCTGAGTTATCGCAAGCAATCGTATACGCAACGGACGGTCTGATCAAAGCTATCAACAGCGGCGTCGACCGAATCTGCAAGATGCTCGCACGACAGGGCAGAGCAATCGGAACTCTATATGAGCTGAGCTGGATGTCACTACCAGACGATGAGAATGCTCGCAAGGCATTCGAAGCAGCAGCAACCAGAGCCAAGCAAAGAATGGCTCAGCATGTTGAAAAAGACGAACGCGAAATTGCTGAAGCAATGAAGAAGGTGGTGAACAACTAGTGAACGTTGTCATCCACGGTTACATCTCGTCAAGAGACAAAAAAAGTCGCGTGCCGGGACGTTCACCGAAAGTGGTGGCAGTAGGAAGAGCTCTCGCTCACGTGAAATACATCCAGCACAGACCAGGTGAGGATAGACCGCCAGAAGGCAGAACATTCTTCGACGAAAAAGAAGAGAACCTCGACGGACGCTCTCTTCGGAAAGCTATCAAAGAGCTGGAAGATAGCAAGGTGGTAGCTCATAAGCTAACTCTCTCACCGGAGGTGGAACCTCTCGATAAAAAAGAATACACGCGGGAGTTGATGCAAAAACTCAGCGAAGAAAAAGGAATTGATCTGAAATGGATGGCAGTCGAACACAACAACACTGCCCACCATCACATACATGTCGTAATCCTTGGACAAAACGAAAATGGTAAAGCAGTTCGAATAGACAAAGGCGATTACGCAAAACTCAGAGAATGGGGTGACCGCCATTTAGAACGCACAAGACCAATCGAGTTCGCATATGCCCGCGAAGAACGAGAACGCAAAGACAGAGAACGCATAGAGACTCGAAAGAAAGAACGAGAAGCCCAACGCCAGGAGCGGATCAAGGAGGGACTGGAACTTCCCTGGCTACACAAGAAAATTGTCAGAGAACAATACGAGCCCTACGGCAAATGGAAAACTGAACAGGAGGATAGAGAAAAAGGTCGCAGGCTTGAGAACGACTCTGACAAAACACGACACGAGCCGCGAGTAAAGGAAACGATTCAAGCGGCCGGCAAAGAATGGTCAAACGAAAATACAATCTCTGAACTCAAAGAGCTAAACACCTATCTCTGGGATAACCATGACGAGCGAATACCGCCGCAAGAATACAAAAAATTGATTGCCTGGATTAAGGAGAAGGAGCACTCGAAGAACAGAGCAACGCCGGAGCAAAAGCACACACAAGAAAAACAACCACCGGCAAAGGAAAAGGACGAGTTCCGCTATCAAGGTCAAAAGTACGATAGGAACAGCTCCTATGAAAAACTGACTAAACTCAATAACAAGCTCCGCGAACCAAATGCCGAACGCCTTCCAATAGATCAGTACCAGAAGCTCAGAGGCTGGATGGAACATGCCGATAGAGCAAGATGGGCTGGAGTAACAGACCGGCAATTGCAAATGTCAAAAAAGCAATTCGGACGACAGGGCGCAGCAGAAACATCACCCAATGCAAATCGATATGTAAACCCACTACAGCAGCAGATGATGTCTAATCCTGTTGTTGGACTCTTCATGCAAGGCGCATCAATCGCTAACGAGCTGGTTCGATGGATTGACTTACGCGACAACCGAGATCGATTGAAGGAGGCAAAGGATGATCTCGAAGACGCGAAGCGAAACAAGCACCAAGACTATGTCAAGCCTGAAAGGACGCACGAAGAAAGAGCGAGAGATGAAGAAACCATCGAAGACATAGACAAAGCAATCGATGAAAACAAAGACGAGCGCAAACGTCGTCGAAAAGAGAAAGAAAAGGAACGCGAGAAAAGAGATCGCGGACTTGACTTTACGAGGTAATCAACGTGAAAGTAAACGATTCAGGCATTGTGGAAACAAATGCCCAGGACTTTCCGGTATTAGCTGTAAACGTGCTCGACAGGCTTGGTTACCAGGTCTCGCGAGCCAGCAAACAACTAGACCAGATACTCGCCGTCGAGCGACTCGACGAGCAAATAGGACGAGACTGGTGGCGGCATGAATATCGAGTAGTGGTGCGCTGGAGGAGCACCACCCGCAGTGACATGCTTGTCACAGTCGACATAGAAGAGAAGAAAGGAGGAGGAACACAGAGCGACTGTCAAAAAAGATGCGACCAGATTCTCCTCGAACTTCAGATAGATGCAAAACGCGCATCAGAAGCCCGAACACACAAGCAACCAAGTACCGTATACGGCGCTGCCCGATGGGGCACGACGAACGAACTAAAAGCCGCAGGCTACATTGAACAGAAACCCGATCCCAAAAGACTAATCATAGGGAGGACAAACGACAATCAGTATATTCAAGTACCGGAGTTATGGACACATGCCCATGCTCTGGTGTGTGGAAGAACCGGCGTTGGAAAATCGCGGGGATTCTTTATCCCACAACTTGTCGAACGAATAGGAACCAGCATGGTTGTTACGGAGGCAACGCCCGGCTACGAGCCGGGCGAACTCTACCAGCTGACAGCCGGATGGCGACAAATGGCCGGACACAAAATCTACTGCTTCAACGCATCAGACCTAACATCTCACAGAATCAACCCGATTGATCGCGTAAGGCGTGCGCCAGAAGAAATGAAAGCGCAACTAGCTGAAAAACTTGCTGACCTCGTAATTCTGAACGGCGAGCTGCATATTCTCGTGAAAATGGCCGGTGATTCTCATCGAAAATGGCCGGTGATTTTTTGTTCGCGCTGTCCGACATTCTCATTTAATCTGGCCGCCTGCCAAGTCT
>JAJPJO010000064.1 GCA_021324135.1 Pseudomonadota bacterium | reverse complement strand
ACGACCTCACACCGCATATTGCCAGGCGTTTGTTCGAAAAACGCAGTTTCTGAGCTGCACCTTTTCGATATGACTCGATCGGCAGCAACAATATTTTTCTGCTATACGGGGTTATGAAACAGCGCTAATAGTCATGAGGTACTCGTACGAAACACTTAGCGAGAGTTAATATCCGCCTTGATTAATACCGCTGATTCACTCTCGATTGCCCTTCTTGAGGGAGGGAACCAACTTGATCGCCCTCTTGTTCCCTGCCGCAACCAGGCACGCCTTGTCGGGTACGAATTCCTCTTTGATGAACTGATTCATGTCACCGGCTGAGGTTTCCTCGAGCATCGAGGACAGCTTGAACCAGTAATCGCTCTGGCATTCCATAGACAATGCATCAATAATCGCATCAGTAGCAACGCTCAGATCGGACAATTTCGAAACGGAGGTTTGTCCGGTCAGAAAGCGCTTCATCTCATTCACTTCTTGAGGCGTCATCCCAGCCGTGCCAAACTCATGCAGCTGCTGTTTGATACCGTATGTAATACTATGGATTTCCGCCTCCGTCAGTTGAAAGTCGAGCACCCAGGCACAAAATTGTGCCAGCGGTATCAGTGTACTGTGGAGATTCATAGATTCCTTGATCTCCACCTTCATCCGGGAGGAGTTGTTGAGCCGGGAATAGAGCGGATGTTTCAACAAGGCACAATCAGCAATCATTAGCCGCGTGAAGTTACGCTTGTTCTGAGCCAGAGGAAGCAGCCGGCCCATCGCGATATCGAGTCTGGTGGCATCGTCGATAGGCAGCATAACTTTGGTCATCAATCTTTTATTTGGCTGAGCGCCCGGTGGCGAATTCTTCGCCTTTGCGCTCCAGTCTTTTGTGAAAACGCCGGCAGCCTGCTGGGCCGTCGACAAATCAATGTTACCGGCCAAAACCAGAGTGGTATTTGCTGGAACGATTGTGCTCACTTTGAACGCATTGATATCTTCGACACTGAGCTTCGTTACCGACGCGAGGCAGTCATGGGGATCGGGTGGGTTGAACTTTGAATTAGGCGAGAGCAGGTTTTGCAAAAGCAGCCTGTTAGCGCGGTCCTGCTGCGTGTTCTGCTTGCGTTTGATCGAGGCTGCCACCGTGTTCTTTGCACTCGACAAACTGGCATCATCGATGACCGGGTCGAGTAATTGATTGCGGATCAGTTTCAGCTGTGTGATGAGATCCGGCAGGAGGCAGGAGGTTGAAAAACGAATATGATCTCGCCCTTCAAAAAATCTGATCTGATCCTGGCGGTCCAGTCCCTGCTGTGATTGCATTCGAGCACTGTTCTCTTTGCTGATTTTCGTCGAGCCCGCATTCATCAAGGCAGTCAGGACGTCCGATACTCCCGGTTTGTTCGCAGGATCGTAAATCTCACCTGCGCGCACGAACCCGGCAATGCGGATTACAGGGCTCGTCGGCACGGGAAAAACAATCAAGCGCAGACCGTTTGCAAGGGTGATTTCCTTGATCGCTAAGCTCTTTCCAGTGCTCGATGGGCGAGCAATCGAGCCGCCGGGCGCCGTTCCTGCAGAAAGCGATGGAACCGCCCTGGAGGACGCAGGCTCCTGGGTTGTTGTCGAAGGCACCACCGGTGGTGTGGACGATGCGAAGGCGCCTTCTTGCGACGAGGAGCTCTGCGGCGTCGCACCAGATTTGGTATCAGTCGCGTCTTTTGCCTTCCGTTGTTGAGCATCTTCGCCGGCTCCGTCCGGTGCCTCGTCTTTAGGACCATCTCCGCCTTCTGCCAATTTAGCCGAGTAAGCGGCTGCCTCAAAGTGTCCGTAGTCCGCTCTGGAAATTAAATTTTCACTTCCGTCCGTCTCATGATTGGCACTACATACGCCACCAGTGGCTGGTCCTCCGTCCGCGTCCAATTCCGGCACGCGGGTGATTTTCTGGTTTGGCGAGACATCATTTTGTGTTAGCAGAAAGCCGACCGAGCGACGGTTTGTTTGCAGCGTTGAGTTTGCCAGTCTTACTATGTCGGCTTTAGTGACATTGTCCAGGCGTTTTTGCCAATCTTTGACCTGGTCGAACTTTCCCAGTGAGTCCAGGAAGCCCAATTGAAAAGCTCTTTTGTACGGTCCGGTCTGCTGCTTCAGAAATTGAAAAACTGCCCGGCGGCGTGCCTCTCGAAAATCGGCTTCATCAAAAGTGCCTTCCTTGACTTTGTCGCACAGCTCATCGAGAGAGGACAACATTTTGCTGACATTTGCGGAGCTGCCGGTCTCAACCGACACAACCAGCTGTCCGGGCTCTTTCTTGAGCTCGTAGGCCGCGGAGGCGGAGTCGCAGACCTTATTGTCGGTCAACTGCTTCAGAAGTCCGGCAGACGTGCTTCCCAATAGATGCTCGAGAACGGTTGCAGCAGCGGCATCGGATTCAACGGCTGCCGGGGCGTGGAATGCCACCATGACCTTATTCTTCTTGCCGGGATATTTCAAATAGATTCTGCGCTCTCCTGCCTGCTCCGGTTCTCTCGGTATTAAATGCGGTGCCGGTTTGGCGCCGCCCGCAATGGGCCCGAGCGTCTTTTGAATCAACGGCAGAGCATCAGCAGGATTTATGTCGCCAGCCACAATCAGGGTAGCGTTTTGCGGAGAGAAGTTTTCCTTGCAAAAATCGTTCACCACATTTGGTGTCAAATCCTTGGTCTCTTCGGCAAGTCCGGAAGGCCAGTTCCGATAGGGATGCCGGCTGTAAGACAGGCTCCGCAGCTCGCGCGCGAGCAAACGCTCGTAATTCTTCGCACCACCTTCGGTCTCTTGCAGGACTTGCTGAATCGCGACATCAACCTCTTTCTTGCCGAACTGCTTAGCATTCAAGCGCTGCGCCTGAAGTGAAAGCGCTAATTCAAGCTGGGAAGGCGGCAGGTTTTCGATGAAGACAGTGAAGTCATCACTGGTGAATGCATCGAATTTGCCACCATTGCTGATTAGCTGTCGAGCCAGCGAGCCGCTGGGACCCTTAGAGTTTTCAGTGAGGAGGTGCTCAACGACGTGGCACATTCCGCTTGCACCGGCAGGATCGCTCGTCGAGCCCGCATGGAACCAGACCTGGCAGGAGACGGTTGGAAAGGCATGTTCTTCTATAAGGATTACCTTCAAGCCGTTTTGCAAACGAATGCCGGTTGTGCCGTCGGAGACTTTGGCGGCTGTCTGGCAAAAGCCGTTGTAGTCAGGGATGAACAGCCCGCAAGCAACAAGAAAGCTGAGCAAGAATGTTTTATTCATGCCGATCGATGTCGCTCGTCGCGCCAATATGATCCCCTCCAAAGCGTTTCTGGACAGAAATTAACGTGGTTACATTAGCATGTTCCTCAATATTCGGACCTCTGAGAGCATCTTTTTGCTACAATTTCTCAATTAGACAAGGTCGTTATTGAAAGTCATTCCCAACGCATACCATGAGCCAGGCATGACACCCGAGGCGCGCTCAGCAGCAACTTCATACGCTGCGGCGGAAAAATCGAAGTATCGCCGCCACAAGAGCACGAAACCAGCGGCAAATCCCAGCCATCATCAGGCTGTGGAGAGGCTTAATGTCGCGCTGGTGGGCAATCCGAACGTTGGCAAGTCAGTCGTGTTCAACGCGATCACCGGTCTGAGCGCCGATGTATCGAATTACCCCGGCACCACTATTGATGTCGCGCACGGTCACATCGGCATTCACCGTCTGTCCGACACTCCCGGTGTCTACGGAATTTCAAGCATCAATGACGAAGAATGTGCCGCCAGGCGCATGGTTCTCGAGGCAGATGTGCTGGTCAATGTCGTTTCGGCGCTCAGCCTCGATCGCGATCTGTTTTTGACCATGCAACTAATCGACATGGGCAAACCGATGCTCCTGGTGATCAATCAGTCAGATGAAGCACGTCACCGCGGCATCTCGATCGACGCAAAACTATTGAGTACAAGGCTAGGAATACCGGTTGTCGAATGCATCGCCGTTCAAAACATCGGCATCAAGGAAATTGTGGAACGGCTCAGTGAAGCTCGCGTCGGCTGCATGAATCCCGATTTTCTCGAGAAACTGCAACCCCTTGTCGATCAAAAGATCGACCAGGCACGGGCGCTCTTAATTCTCGAGGAAGACGATCTCACGATAGCGGAGACCGGCATTAAGAGCGAATCTCTGCGGCACGAAATTTACTCCGACAGACGAAGATTTGTCGATGAGCTTGTCGAAGAGTGCGTAAAAGAGCAAATGAGATCGACCAAATTCTCAGTCAAGCTCGGACGCTTCTTGCTTCACCCCATATATGGTGGCACCATAGCATTGCTGGTTTGCTACCTCATCTTTTATCAAACGCTTGGGGTCTGGATTGCAGGCAATCTAGTCGATTTCACTGAGAAGCGCACAATGCGTGTCTATTATGAGCCTGTAGTTCGTCGTCTCGCCGCCGCCGTTTTTCCTTGCGATATCACTATTGGTGACACGACATTTCAATTCCCGCAAGGAACGCTTCATGCCCCAACCGACGCTCAACGCTTCGATAAAAGCATGTCTGCTGTAAATCCAGCTGAGGTGGGCTTCAATTTTTGGAAGTATAAAAACAATTTTTTGAGCATACTCGGCAACTTGCTCGTTGGTGAATACGGCATGCTCACGCTCACGGTCACTTACCTGCTCGGGCTGCTCATGCCGCTTGTTATCGGCTTTTATCTCGGGCTGTCATTGCTGGAAGATTCCGGTTATCTGCCACGGTTGGCCGTGCTCGTCGATCGTTTGATGAACAAAATTGGTTTGAACGGCCGCGCCATCATCCCGCTGATCTTAGGCTTGGGCTGCGTAACAATGGCGACCATAACGACGCGTTTGCTGACGAGTAAACGAGAGAAAATTATTGCCACTGCTCTTCTTGGTGTAGCGATACCATGTTCCGCGCAACTAGGGGTGGTATCAGGCACTCTTGCCAAAACCGGCGGTTTGCTCGCCTGGAGCGTCTATGGAACCTTCGTCGTCGGCATTCTTGCGCTCTCCGGCTTGTTGTTGAACATGGTATTGCCCGGCAAATCGCAAGCCCTGATGATTGACCTGCCGCCCATGCGCATGCCCCGCTGGGATAACGTTTTGAAAAAGACCTGGAAAAAATCGTCGAGCTTCTTGCGTGAGTCAGCGCCGATGTTTTGCCTGGCCGGCTTTGTCGTCACCCTGGCGCAAATGATCGGCTTGCTCGATTTGTTCGTCTCGGCATTGCAGCCCATCGTCGTCGGCTGGCTCAAGCTGCCCGCCGACAGCCGCATTCCTACAACCTTCATCCTGGGCATCGTGCGCCGCGACTTCGCCGCATTCGGCTTGACCGATGTGAGCTTGACCGCTGCTCAAGCCGTCACCGCCATGGTCGTCATAACGCTATTCGTTCCATGCATCGCCACAGTGGGTGTCATGATTAAGGAACGCGGCATGAAGATAGCGATGAGCATCTGGATAGGATCGTGGATCTGCGCTTTTGTCATAGGCGGCTTACTGGCAAATGTTCTGCCGCCCCTCTTTGCCGTCCTGGGCGCCAAGTAAGCTTGCTGCCCGGCTTCTGCCTTTAGCAAGGCTTTGTAATCCTTTTTTGAGAAGAACGGCACAGCCTCGTCAAGCGCATTAGCGGCGGCTCTAGCTCAACAAGGGCTCATGTAGCAATGTCGCCACTCAGAAGCCGTCGCGACCTCATGTTAATATATAGGTTGCCCAGTATGGCAGGCGTCGCCAAGTGGTTAAGGCACTGGATTGTGGTTCCAGCATTCGGGGGTTCAAGTCCCCTCGTCTGCCCCATCTT
>JAJPJO010000203.1 GCA_021324135.1 Pseudomonadota bacterium | reverse complement strand
GACGGCTGCGGCATCGGCGCTGCCCCTGATGTCGAGCGCTTCGGCGATCCGACCACCTGCAACACGATCGCCAATGTCGCCAGAGAGATGGGCGGACTCACCCTGCCTAACATGGCTCGGCTTGGACTTGGACAAATCACTCCCATTGCCGGACTCTCGGGTACACCGACTGGAGGCGGCATCTTCGGGAAACTGGAGGAGGTGTCGAACGGCAAGGATACCCAGACCGGCCACTGGGAAATGATGGGGGTGATAAACCAACAGGCGTTTCCTCTCTATCCGGATGGCTTTCCCAAAGAAATCATCGATGAGTTCATGAGACGAACAGGCGTTAAGGGTATTCTGTGCAACAAGCCTGCATCGGGAACGACGGTGCTCAAAGAGCTTGGCGAAGAGCATCAGCGCACCGGATTTCCGATCGTTTACACATCCGGCGACAGCGTCTTTCAAATTGCCTGCCATGTCGATACCGTCCCTCTTTCCAAACAGTATGAGTGGTGCGAGCAAGCACGCCAGATGCTGGACGGACCGCACCGCGTCGGTCGCGTAATCTGCCGGCCCTTTACAGGAAAGCCCGGAAGTTACACGCGCCTGTCGGGCGATCGTCGCGACTATGCCGTGCCACCACCGGCGATGACGCTCCTGGACGGCTTGCAAGAGCAAGGTCTGGGAGTGTTCGGCGTAGGCAAGATCGAGGACATTTTCGCCGGTCACGGTATAAGTCACGCCAAACACACCGGCAGCAACAAAGAAGGTCTCACGATTACCTGTGAAGCCGTCCTCAACCAGTACAATCTGAATGCCACCAAGGTTGGTGCGGGAAAACCGGATCGCATCGGCTTGATTTTCACGAACCTGGTCGATACCGACTCATTGTTTGGTCACCGCCGCGACGTCAAAGGCTACGCCGGCGCCCTAAAAGAAATCGACGAGTGGCTCGGTCGTATTCTTCAAGCAATGACTGCCGATGACCTGTTAATCATCTCATCCGACCATGGCAACGATCCGACTGCACCAGGAACGGATCACACTCGCGAGTTCGTTCCACTTCTTGCTTACAGCCCGGCTTTTGCCAACAAAGCTCATGACGTCGGCGTGCGCAAGGGCTTCTGCGATATCGCCAAAACGGTCGCAGACTGGCTTGATGTAAGTTGGACGGGACCAGGGACCTCCTTCGTTCCGCAAAGGGAACGCTTGAGCACGACCGCTTGATTCGGCAGTTCTTTAAGTCACGCCAAAACATCAGCCACGAGCGGATGTGGTAGAGCTATAATTGTGTCTGTCAAGAAAATATCAAGACAGAGTCCCGGATGTCAGTTCATTATTCGCACGAGTCGCCTATCTCTTCCCTTCCGTCCGATGAAGAAACGATTGCGGCTCTTCCTGATGCGAAGCGGGCTCGCAATTTGATGATCTTTTGCCTGCTCTTTGGTCTGGCATCGATCTGTGCCGTGGCGCTTCTCGTTTATCACCAGACCTCCAGTCTTCTTGCAGCGCGAGAGCGAACCATGCTCTCGCACGAGATAAAAATGGAGCTGAGCGAAACGATATCTACCCTCAAGGATGCCGAGACCGGTCAGCGTGGTTTCGTTTTAACCGGAAATGAGTCGTTCTTGCGACCATACGATCAAGCGGTTGAGGCTGTGCATGCCAAAATTCTCAAATTGACCAAAGATACGGCTCACGATGCAGTGGCGCAGCGTTACCTCAAAAAAGCGCACGCTCTGGTCGATGAAAAGCTCGACGAGCTCAAGCAAACCATCGAGCTCCGCAAAACGGCAGGCTTCGAGGCAAGTGCAAAGATGGTGGGCACCGGACGCGGGCAACAGCTTATGGATCAGCTGCGCAAGCTGTTTGACGAGCTGGAGAACGAGCAAGAGAGTAAGCTGAAACTGCATATCAACCAGTTAGATGAAGATACCCAGCGCTTTCTGTACATTTTTGAACTGCTCGGGCTCATGGCTTTAGCTTTTCTGATTGCCTTCGGTTACTTCATGCGTCGCTATTTGCTCGATTTGAAGCAAGCAAGAGAATCAATCGCCAGACAAAGGGCCCTCTTCTCGACCGTCGTGAACCGCCTTTCCGATGCCGTGCTGGTCGCCGATCAGAATGGCAAGTTCGTGGTGATCAATCAAGCCGCGGCTGCACTCTGTCCTCCTTTGTCAATGAGCAGAGATCTGTCGCCCCAGCAATGGAGCGATGCGTTTGGCTGTTACAGAGCCGATGGAACAACCCTCTTCCCGGCGAGCGAATTGCCTCTTGCCCGGGCCTTGCGCGGCGAGTCGGTTGATAATGAGGAGATGATCTTACGACCCAAGGGCAGCCCCCCGGTCTGGATAAGCGTGAGCGCCCGCCCGCTAACGCCGGATACTGGTTTCACGGGTGGTATCGTCGTCTTCCGCGACATAAGCGAGCGCAAGGCAGCCGAGCAGCACGTCAAGGAATTTTACGCCTTGCTCGCGCATGAGTTGCGCAGCCCGCTGACGTCTATTCGCGGTTCGGTCTCCCTGATCACCTCCGGTGTAATCGCCAGCGCCTCCGATCAAGCAGCCGAGCTGTTGAACATAACTCAGGTGGAAACGGAGCGTCTCTTGAGGATGATCGATGAGTTGCTCGACTTAAAGAAAATGGAGCTCGGTCAGTGGAATCTGGAGATCAACCAAACCGAGCCCGGCAAGCTGATTACAGCCGTACTCAACAGTCTGAAGGGTATGGCTGCCACATCCAAAGTCAGTTTAGAGAGCCATATAGACGGCAATCACCCCATCAGGTGCGATAAGGATCGAGTGCAGCAGGTGCTGACCAATCTTGTCTCAAACGCCATTAAATTCTCGCCTTCCGGAAGCGAAATAGTCGTTTCTTGCCATACGGAGCCAGGAGCAACAAAATTCGCGGTTACGGATCAGGGACCCGGCATTCCGAGCGATAAACTGCCGCGCTTGTTCAACAAATTCGAACAACTCGACACGAGCACATCCAGCTACAGCGGCAGCGGTCTGGGGCTGGCAATCGCCAAAGCAATCGTCGAGCAACACGGCGGCACAATTGGCGTCGACAGCGAGGTCGGCAAGGGCACAACATTCTGGTTCGTACTACCCGAGCGCAGCATTAGCCAGAAACTGCTTCGCTCCGGCACGGCTCAGAGCGAAACGTAAATCCCTGAGTGCGCTAGCTAGTTCATTGTAATAGCATGGGAATATTCCCAATATCATCAGAGGAAGTTTATTGTCGATATAAGCTCTTGAGCTTAGTCTCAAAAGCATCTTTCTTCTCCATCACCATCAAAGAAAAGCACCAGGAAATAACATCCAACCTTTGAGCACAACACAAAGCGAACCATCAGGTTCGTACGTGTTTGCCCAACTTTCGGTGCTTCCTTCGCTGGTCGATTGAGCAGAAAGGCTTCTTCTTTTTGGCAAAACTGAGGAGTAGAGCCATGGCAACGAAGTCAAAACTACAGATCCCCGGTTATCTCATGCTCGTGGTCGACAACGGACCCGTCCCCTACCGCAAGGAAGAGACGCGTGCGGCGAGGAAGGCGGCGGAAGCATCCGGTCACATCCGCTCGCTGAGCGGTGGGCGCTCTCTGCCCGTACCGGTGCCCCAGGCGGGTTCGCACCAGCGGGACGACGACTACGTTCAACCCCCTTGTGACGTGGAGTAAGACCATGAACTTTCGAACGTCTGCTGCAAGCTCTCAGGCGGTTATTCTCCAGGACCCGGTAACCGTGCAGAAGTTGGCCAGGCGACGATTCCGCATCATGGGCACCGCCATCTTCATGGCTACGGTGCTCCTGGCGCTCGCCACCTGGCTCGTCTTCATCAACCAGTTCGAGCTGCCGGCTTGGATTGGGCTATTTGCCACATTGGCGGGAATCGTCTTCAACATCCGCCAGTGGCGCGTCACTGCCGCTCGTCGTCGAGCCCGCCGAGGTCTGGAAAAGCTCAGACGCGAGGTCGGTTTTGCCACCAGAGGCGATGGCGCAGACTATGCCTGGATCAAGTACACCCCGGAGCGGCCGGCGTTCATCCTCTTCCTGGAGGAAATGACACGCCGTGTCCGCGAGCTGGAGGTCAGTGCTCAGAAACTGGAACGAGATATGGCAGCCAGGCGTTTCTGGCAGACCGTATCGGCGATGGTCGAAGCCTGGCATGATATCGCGGGCGCCACCATCAGTCCAATCGAGCATCTGCAAGACAGCCAGTGGTGGACATCGGGAGGCTGCCGCATCCAGTTGAACGCCCAACCAAGAAGCGCCCGTCCGGGACTGCGTCTCGTCGTCGATAACACGAAGAGAAAATCATGAGGGGCGCACTTGCCGGGCATGCCGAGGTCGCTGCAATCCGTCTTGCGGAGGCAGCCTGAAGTTCTTCACAACGAGAAGAACGCCTCGACATGCCCGGCTAACTGCCCTTCCTTTTTAAAAATCTTTGCTACTATATCGCTTCGTTGATCGTAGCCGAACAACAACAAACGCCTGCTAAACTGGTTGTGAGAACTCGATTCACTGCGGAAATTCTGGTCAGTCATCAAGCGGCAGGGTCAGCAAAATGATGATGGACGACGAGTCGAAAACTGAAATCAACGCTCAGAGAAAATTCTCCAAGGCGATTTTTGCTCTGGAGAGCGGCCGGTTCGAAGAGTCTGAGCGCTTGCTGAAAGACACGATCAACATGCTCGGCAAAACGCATCACGTCTCGATGCTCGCCATGAAAACCCTGGTCGGCATTACCAGCGAAAGGGGTCGGAGCGAAGAAGCTCTTCAAATCTCGCTTGATTTATTCGAGGCTCAAATCGCAGCCCTCGGCGTCACGCACTCCGAGACAGCCAGAACCGTGAAGAACATGGTCGACCTGTGCAAAGAGCTCGGCAAACCCGATGTCGCAGAGCACATCGCCACAATGGTGCAGATCGCCTCGGAAGAGGAAAAGCTGCGCTCCACAAACAGCTTTCGCAACCTGCGTCTTGGCGTCGGAGGCGTCGAGGAAGTGGAAAGCAAGCCGAATTTGTGGGACCGTATCGTCCATTACTTTTATTCTCGCTTCGAGCGCTACTTCAAATGGCTGGCCAAATCGGGCAACGCCACCATGGGCATCACACTGATCGGCGGTCTGGCAGGACTGATTGCCATCAGCTATATCGTTCTCTTTCTCATCGGCACAACCTCGACGAAGAAAAGCAACGTCCTTTTGAGAAAGGCTTGCGCGCAGTACAGCACAATAGACAAACGAAAGCGCCTGGAATTCGTCTCCGATTACCAGGTGGTCGTGGCCCTCGATTTGAAGACTCTGGCAGCGCCGTTTCGCGTCTACGGCCGAGACTGGCATGATGTCGGAACGCTCTCGACCAGCTCCATTTTTGACAAGGAGAATTGGCTCCTTTGCACCCCGGAAGGTTTGAAAGAGTGCCATGCGAAGCCGAATGTTTTTTACCGGTACGATGCGCCGGAGCGCGTCGTTTTTCAACAAATGCAAGAGATCATGTTAACCGCTGATGAATTCTTTCGCGACCGAGGCTACTACCCGGAGCAAATGAAGCAAATCAGCAAAACGAGCTTCCGATACATGAATCCGTTTACCAAAGAGATGGAAGAACCCTCTCTTCAAATCATCAATTTGAAAGCGCTGACCCGCAGCAACTATGAAAGCATTCTGGACAGTTTGCAACTGGGAGGGAGATGGCCGGGAGAGCCCAATTTAAGAGCAGGCTGCATTCATTGCTGCCAAATTACCGGCGGCAAAAAACCCGCCTTTCTAATTCATGGATGCGATCGCAACAATCGTTCGCTCAGTGGCACCGACGGGCTCGCCGTGCTCCTGCGCAGCGAAGACGGTCGACTGGTAAAGACGGAAAGTGACTCGTCCCCGCTGGTATCGATGCGCACTCCTATATACTGCGTCATGGATTTTCCATCAGAGCTGACGACATCGATAACGCCGTTTCTCAGGTACAGATTCTCATTTATCTTCGGCTGGCTCCTGATTGCTTTTGCGCTTTTATCCAGATTTGTATCCAAGCCGAAAGAAAAAGCGGTAGCACTGATTTTGATTGGTCTGTGCTTGATATTGACCCTGGCGTCAGTGGCCAGCGCACTCATGCCTTGATGCAATATCGCTGTTGCTAGCGACACGAACAGCCAGGATGATAATCAGGCCGCGATTGCATGAACTCTTGGAAAGAAATCAAGCCACGGGCTGGAATTGCGCTTCAATGAAGCCAGAGAATGGAGCCCCAACCACCCACATCTTTGTAAGAGAGTCACCGCAAAAAATCTTGGGATAAACGTCATGCAAGCCAGGTCTCAGCCGAGTTCAACGAATCTCGACTGCAAGCAGTTGCCGGGCTCATGACGCTAGAATCAGGTGGTTAATCAGGTGCGCGGAGCGCCTGTAATGCGGTGTTCTCTTGCGACCAGGAGCTTTTATGAAGCAACACCTCCAGCCGGTCTCTCTGTTTGCCTGCGCCGCCCTGCTCTGTTTGGCAGTTCATGCCGGCGGGGCTCAGGCACAGGACAGCAAGGGCGCGACCACCACTAACCAGGGCGGCGCCGGTGCGGCGGCGGCCACGGTCCATAAAATCGAGTTCAAGAAGTCCTACTCGCAGCCGATCAAGATGAAGCAGGGCGACGCGCTCGTTCTCTTCGTAAAATTCAGCCGCGACCCCGGACTCTACGACCCCGCCTTCGTGCCGGGCACAGCCAAGATCGCGGACGGCAAGACAGGGGACGTCCTCGGCACCATCCACGGTGTCACACGCCTGGACAAGGACACCATCCAGATCATCCGCTACGAGGCAAAACGGGCGGGTGACGCCGAGATTCCGATTATCGATCTCGGCGGCAAGAAAGTCGGAAAGATCAAGGTCACGGTCGACTGATCTGCAGCAGCGCCAGACTCAGCCTGCTGATTGAGACCGCTCAATCGATCGATTACTGCAAGGCATATCGACTGCCGAGTTGATGCATCCCAAGCTCAACTCGACAGTCGATGCAGCAAAGCAGTCAGGACGAAAGGAAACGATATGCTCCCAGCGCTCAAGGCAGTTTTGAAATGGCTTCTGTTTCAACTGCTGCCCATCTACATCATTCTCCTTCTTGTCGTCGGCGGATTCACAGCCGCGGCTCTGCACAGCCTCAGTGCTGCCCTCGAGCTCTGGCCGTTCTTCGCCATTCTGTGCGTGCCGGCGGCAGGCATGATGGCAGCCTCGATGGCGATCACTCCGCCTCATGACAGGCACGGGCTCAAGCGGTGGTGATCGCTCCGGCTGAGCAGCAGCAAATCAGTCGACGCCCTGTTCATGCAGGAAGATCGCCGGCTGATTTGCGCTGATTCAGCAATGGCGGAGGAGAATGCCTGAGGCGGCTCGTTGAAAGACGAAACCGCACTCCGGCTTCTCCTCTGCCATCACCGGCGGTGCTTCTATGCTCTTATCTAGTATAAGAAGAGACGGCAACAATGACCACGGTCATGGATGAGCTCATGACCGCAGTTGGATGTTTTGCCCCCGCCTGCGTTCGACAATGGGGGCATCAGGCGATTCCCGCACGCACACATCACATTGGAAAGGAACAAACTATGAAATTCAGCCACATTTGTATGAACGCAATCGCATTGTGCACAGCCTCGACGTTGTTCAGTCCTGTTGCCCTGGCTCAGGGGACGCAGGAACCTGTACCAACGCCGATAACCACCCCCGCACCGACGTCACCTATGTCGAACTCGGGTGCCGGCAACTTAGATCCTCGCGATGAGAGGTTGCTCGATAAGTTTCAACAGCAGCATCCAAACTGGGCTCAGAATCACCCGAAAGAATCGCAGTATATGCAGAATCATCCCCGCGCACTCGATCGTTCGCTCGACAAATACGGCGAGCGACAGTTCGGAAAAAATCATCCTGGCTGGGTAAGCGACCACAAAGGTCTGGCACGATTCGACTATAACCATCCACAATGGGCGGAGAACCATCCCCGCAAAGCTCTGGGCGGCGGGCGGCGCTTCAAGCGCGGCCGATAGTCGATCAATTGAGCCGGACTGCAATCAATTGAGCCGCCTGGCGAGCCGACTTGGCTCATCATGAAGCCACCAAGTTAAAGGCGCAAACCAAAATGAATGAGGGCAATCGCATTGCCCTCTTCGTTTCATCCTCACTCAATCTCGAGTTCCTGCTGCGCGATTAGAGCGGCGTGAACGCGGTCACGAGCGCCGATCTGAGCGAAGATGTGAGAAACATGATTCTTGACCGTTCCCTCAGTAATGCATAAAAGCGTGGCAATTTCCTTGTTGTTCTTACCCGCCCCAATCAGTCGGAGAACTTCAATCTCTCTATTGGTCAAGACCTTGCTTAGATTGTTTTTCGATCCGCTGCGTTTCGGAGCGGCAAGATTTGATACCACCTTTGTAGCCGCCGCGGGAGCGAGCAGGAAGCTGCCACCATGCACGGTGCGGATTGCGGAGGCAATGTCATCGGATCCCGTGTCTTTGAGGAGGTACCCGCAGGCACCTGAGTGCAGCGCTTCGACAATGAGCTCCTCGTCGTCGAATGTGGTTAGAACCAG
>JAJPJO010000210.1 GCA_021324135.1 Pseudomonadota bacterium | reverse complement strand
TCAGTGAATGTGTGATCTCGACCAAATGATTGCTGTATTGAATTGTTAAGATCTAGCAGCAAGAACTCGCCATTCTTGAGGGCACGCGTGCCAGCAAAAATAATATGAAGGAGCACTCAAGATGCAAAGAAGCACTTTTCCATTGCTAGCTCAAAGGCAACCACTGTCACTTCTCCTCTCCCTTGCAGCAATGACGATTGCCCTTCCTCCATCGTTCGGCTGTTGCTCGCTATACCCCGCTGAATTTTCGTTTAAATCGTCAGGTACAAAAGGGCTGGCTGCAGAAGCCTATAAGGACGGAAAGATAGTGCACTTGCTTGGTTATCAAAACAGTCCGGTCAACTTGAATGCAAAGGGCGCAAATGCGATGTTGCTGCCAATTCCTGCCAAACCCGGCACTATGTCGGAAGCAAACATATTGGATACCAAATCCTGCAAGCAATTTCTTGTCGACATTGAAAAGGCCGTTATGACGCCTCCTCGGACTCGAGGGTTTTCCGAGCATGAGGAGGTCAGCTTGCCTGCATCGCGTGTAATCGTTTTCGACCATGATATTTACACCATTGTCTTGGCACAGAATGCTGAGGATATTCCAAAAGCTTTGCAGCGTGTGCCCGCAGACAAGCGTCCATCGCCAAACAAATCTATATTTGATTCCTATCAAAAATGGTACAAGGGATGGACGTTCGCACTTTGTTGTTTCAATAACAAACAACAGGCGGACGCTTCGCCGATGCTGTGGTGGTACGAGCCTCTTGAACCAAGACAGTTGTTCTTCCCCGCCCTCGATGCGCATGACGGACATTCCCCACGGCTTGATGGAAAAGTGGCGGTCGATCATACCGTCGCCTTTTCTTCCTACCTCATGCAGGACAGCCCTAATTGGAAAAATCCCCTGTTCAGTCAAGGCAAGTTCGTTCTTCCGGAGATCAATAAAGTTAGTTATACAAATGAGTGGGAGATTGACAAGGCGGTTCGAGAGTTGTTGCCTAAGCGCGTCGTTGGCCAGAAGTTTGAAGGGAAGCTGCCGCAAGGAGATTTCATCTGCGGCACGCAGGAAGTGCGCGACGGAGTCTGCCTGCCTCGACGTAAACTGCCGCCTGGAGCCATAACTAATCCCTAACGCCAGCACCACATCTGGTGAACAAAGACGATTCTTTTATATCAGAGGCGCTGATCTGGTCCAGTTTGTGGTATTGCCTGCTGTTGCTGGAAGGTTTGTCCCTTTATCTCCTGTGATTGAGGTTTGGGTGCTTGATGTGGCTGCGGTTCACTGTGTACCCAATACCCTCCGTTATTTCCTCCGCCGCGAATGAACACATCTTTCGGTTGTAGTGATTCTAAGTCCACGGGCGGTTGGACAAGTTGATCGGGCGTATAAAAAGTGTAGATGGGCTCGCTCTTCCTATGGGAAACTTGAGCAAGCTCACAGTTTCCTTTTCGCGAACGAAACTTGTAGTCCGTATCGCAATTCACACATGTTTTAGGCGGATCTACTATTTCCAGTTCGCAATCCGGTGCCATGGACGGAAGCAAGCGCTTCACGGCATCGGCGACCTGTTCGGTTTTCAGATTTTTATTCTCGTCGGATACGAGTAGATTCTGTCTGATGATCAGTGGTGCCTTCTCACGCGCAGAGTACTTGTCTATGCTATCCGGCGGAGTGTCCAGCGTATTGATCGCCTGAACAATTCGCAGTGCACGAACCTCAGCATCATCAGATTCATTAAAAGGCATAGCTGCTTTCAGATCGCTGCTGCTGCAGCCGACCAACAAAACACTAAGAAAAACGAGATACACGAAGTGTAAATCCGAGAGTATTGCTCGACCAGATTTGACACTAGATTCTACAATCATAAAATGTTCCTTCGGAGCTCCTTTAAAGCTTACCCAGATTGGAAAGTTGATAAACTAGTGAGCATGGGTGTGCTTCTGCACTGAGAAGTTTGAGGCGAGCTGCCTTTCTTCGGTATTGCATTTGGTGGCGAAACATAACGCATATTATGCGAAGCTCAGGGTTTGCGCTACATCGTGCGCGTCGTCCAGGTGAGTGTCATTTTTGATTGGCACGAGCGGGAAGCGGTTTGACTCACAAGAGCAGCAAGCTCTCTTGTTGTCATTCGCAGTTCATTGTTGCCGTCCAATCGCAAACAGAAATTTTGAGCCGCACCGGATATAGGATTGCTCGTACGGTTTTACGTGCATTTTCGATAGTCTCTTCACTCTTGCAAATACGCACACCGTTCTGAAAAAGAGAACGGGTCAATGGGTCGTGCACCTCGATATTGGCACACCGCTCGAAGAACGATAAAAGATCCTTTCCCCGATCGCAGCGTTCTCAATATCCCTGAGGAGCATTCGGATGCAGTTCAACTACGTATTTTCCCCACTGAGAAGGTACAGTACGCTCACAGATTCGGCGTTAAATGCAGGCAGACAGGCAATAGCTTAACCAGTGCTGATCTTACCCCGCCGATAAAAGTCACAGATGGTATCAAGCGCAACATATGAAAATTACAGCATTGGCCCCGATCTGCCAAGGACTTTGGCGGGCCGGGCGCCTAGTTTCAATGCTTTTGATTACCTGAAGCAGTACTCCGGCATTTTTCCTACATGCGCCCTACATTCTAATGGTGATGAACCGCTTACCGGCACTCCCATCTCATCATCTCGTGAAATTGGCAATGGCATCAGAAAATCGTTGACTGATAGCTTTGGTAATGCGCCCGGTGATCGATCGGATACAGTTTGCCTCAGTGGAAAAGACAAGAAACCCCAAGACGAGTGGACCGTTGCTGTCAACCTGACTATGAACGTGCCGTTCAGCCAGCAGCTTGGTGCACCACATAAGGTGGCACAGATAAAAGAGCTCGCAGAGAAGACGCGCGGCAAACCGATTACTCTGGTCGTCCAGTCCGTCG
>JAJPJO010000017.1 GCA_021324135.1 Pseudomonadota bacterium | reverse complement strand
CAACTCGTCCAGTTGTTTGCGAAGCTGGAGGAGTGCTTGCTCAACGAGCCGCTCAAGTGCTGCTTCTCACCTCCTTCATTTGCTTGAGTAAAATCCCTTTTTCCAAAAGGAAGTGTAAATAAAGCGCCGGCAAAACAGGCAGTTGCAATTTTTTGTTAACGCCTTTCAGCTCACAAAATAGCCGTCCAGCCCGCATTGCCGACCAAGCCGGCGGAACTTGCGCAGCGCCCGCGATTGTATTTGCTTGACGCGCTCAGGTGTCATGTTCATTTGCTTGGCGATCTCTTCCAGCGTCAAGCAGACACCGCGCCCGTTTAAGCCGAAGCGCAACTTGATCACTTCTTGCTCCCTTGCTGTCAGTCTTGCAAGCAAGGAATTGACATGATTGTGCATCAGCGCATCAGCCACTTGCTCCTCCACTGGTGCATGAGAATCAGGCAGAGATTCAACAGTCGTACTTTCAGAATCATCATGGACGGGAGTATCTAGCGACACACAGCTCTTGTTGGCATGAACCAGAGAGAGCACCTTTTGCGGCTCAATCCGTGAGAATTGCGAAACCTCATCGACCGTCGGCGTTCTGCCTAGATTGAGGTTCAAGACGCTGATCGCTTTTTCAACTTTGCGCAAGTCCTGATCAACGTGATTCGGTAGCCTGATCATCCGACTCTTATCGGCGATGGCGCGCACCACGCTCTGCCGGATCCACCAGGTTGCGTAAGTGGAAAAACGGCAGCCCTTTTCAGGGTCGAATTTCTGCGCCGCACGCATCAAGCCGAGATTGCCTTCCTGAATGAGATCTTCCAGGCTGACGCCGCAGTTTTTATATTGCTTGGCGATACTTACGACAAGTCGCAGGTTGTGAGTGACAAGCTCAAGAACTGCTTTCTTGTCGCCAGCCTGAGCTCGTTTTGCAATCGCAGCCTCTTCCTCGCGGCTCAAGAGCTTATGCCGCCTAAGCTTGCGCAAATAAGCATCAATGACATCCTCGTTGGCCGGTTGCCGCTGCTCTCGCTCCTCGCGATATTCGCACGCCTCAACCTGAGCATCATCTTCAAGTACCGCTACGTCTTTTTCCAAAACATCCATGCAGCTAACCATAGTCAAACCCCCTTTCACGGAATGTCTATGCGCGTTCGCTACAGGCCTTGTGGGACAAAGCCAGTGGTAAATTTATTCGTTTGTTCACCCAGACCCGCCCGGCCAATTGTTTTGCAAACACAATCGTAGAGCTGATCTCACTAAATGTTCTAACAGAAAGCCGGCAAAAGTGCAGCCCTTTAAACAAAAGTTTAATGGCTGAAAGCGTAGCCTGGCTCTCGTTTCGGGTTATTGATTGGCGATGGTTTTTACCCGGTAATAAGGATACATGGAATCCGGCGTCAAGACGTTATAGACAGGCGGGGTGCGACTGGCGATGTAGGTATTCGCGCGTGGCATCACCGTGCCCATAGAAGGGTTCGGAGCAGCAGGCGCGGTCGGGGTAGCGAACTGTTGCGGAACAGCAGCGTCTGGGCTGGCTTGAACAATGGTTCCAGCTTGTGGCGCGCTCGCTACCGCTGCTTGTGCACCACCTGCCCCCGCGTCTTTAGGCGGCGCATGCAACCCCAGGTAAATCCCGACCAGAAGCGCGCCGCCCAGAAGCCATAATTCAGGCGGTATCCGCAGCAATCTGCCAAGAAATAGCTCCGTCCGCCCAGTCATAGTCGCTACTCCGCTTTTATACTCACCTTCTTGCCTTCAGCGTCGCTGCCTGCCATCTTCGGCACAAAAACCGTGAGCACGCCATTTTTTAGGGTCGCTTGCGCTTTATCGCCATCCAGTTTGTAGGGCAGCTCGACGGTTCGTTCGAAGCTTCCATACCGGCGCTCGACCGTCTGATGACCTTTCCCTTGTTCGGCTTCCTGGTCCTCCTTGTCGCCCTTGATAATGATGGTGTTGTCGCGCACGGTCACATCCAGGTGTTTGTCATCGACGCCGGGCACCTCGGCAGTTATCCGCACCCCATTTTCAGTCTCAGTGGTATCGACGCGCGGAATATAAGCACCCAGCCCAATCGGGAAGCTCCATTTCTTATCTCGGTCTGTCGTAATAATGTCGAAGTTATTAAGCAGCCAATCCGCGTCCGGGTCTCTCAACATCGTGTGCCACCATGGCTCAAACAAGCTGCCCGGCAGGCTAAGCTTGGGAGCCGTTTGCCGCATTTTGTTTATCTGCGCCTCCAGATCAAACGACCTCTTTGGGCCCGATTGCACATTGATTTTTTTGCCGGCCTCACTGTCCGCCTGTATCGGCGTCGCCAATGCACCCGGCTGGCTCAAAATCAGCATGGAAGCCAGGGCGGCGCCCAGCACTCTATTAATCGAATTCATACTTACCTCCCTTAAGACTTTGGGACTTTCTATTTGCATTGTGGCAATTGACGTGCAGTGAAGCGTTGCTTCAATTTTTCCTTAATGAAATTCCTTAGCCGGTGCCGCCACCTCTGCCAGCTTCGGCTACAGAAACGCTTGTCTTCGCATCTATGAATCGGCAGATGGCAGAAAGAGCAACCGGATCTGGATCTTGTCTTTCCAGGGCAAGATGCTCATCGTTTTTCAACAGCAAAAATAACTTTTGCGGTGTGGACACCTGGCGATACATCCCTAATGTCGAGACTGGCTCGATCAGCCGGTCGCCCTGGGCTTGTAAGAACAACACTGGTACATTATGCAAGTCGCGAAGATGCTTTCTTGTCTCATTGATAAAGGCTCGATAGCGCAAGAGATCGCCCAGCCCGGCGCTCAAGCGCGCATTTGGATCTTGCCACCAGGTTTGTCTTACAGAAACATCCTCACTGCAGAAGTTCGGAAGACCGCTCAAATCGACTTTTCCTGTTAAACATCCTGCAAGTGCCCGCTTTAAAAAGTAGAGCTGGTGCTCGACCTTGCATCCGGCATCACAGCAAATAATTCCGTCTGTGCAATTGGAAAAGTTTTCGGCAAGACGCAAAGCAATAATGCCGCCCATGGATTCTCCCAGCACAAATACCGGGGAGCCGGGATACCTTGCCTTGAGCGCGCTTGCTAATTGAGCCACATCCGCCACCGTCGCCTCAGGATCAATTGCACGGCTATCTGACTTCCGCCAGGCACCAAACCCTCGCGCATCAACGGCATAGACATCTATTCCGCTTCGATTCAAGTTACTGGCTACTGCCTGGAAGGCTTCTTTGTCCAGCCCGAATCCATGTAATGCGATCACTTGCGCTCGCGCCGGTCGCAACAGCGAGGGCCAATAGGCAACAGCGTCAGCATTAAAATAGGACGCTCCTGCCGATGGCGCACTTATAAAAGAAAAGACCGAAATGATGAACGTTAGCAGCAGCAAGAGCTTGCTGGTACGACTGCGAATCATCGCTCCCTCCTTTCCCAACCGTGCTACTTATTTCCTTCTATTTGAATTCAAAATCGGAGCAGGGCAAAGCTGAGCACATTCAGGAAATGTTCAACTAGTGCCGCATCCATAAAAAATTTGTTTACAGCGCGGAGCGTTGTTGCTCTCTTTGTTTCAATTCAAATCAGAAACATGCCTCGCCTGAAAGCACTGGATGCGGTGCGAGGCATTGCGTTTGATGAACATCAAGAATAGAAGGAGGAGACATTAACAATGTTGTTATCCGATCTATCCAGCCCGAGTCTCTGGGAGACGATGGACGCGTTGCGTCACCGGCTCAACCGGCTGTTCTATGACACTCCGTCGCACTCACGCTTGAACTTCCCGCCCATGAATGTATGGTCGGCAGGAGACAAGGTGATAGTGCAGGCGTTGGTAGCCGGTTTAACAGCGAACGACATCGAAATTCAGGTGTCGGGACAATCGCTAACTTTGACGGCTAACATTCCTGCTGAAAGCACACAAGGCGTGGTTCATCGCAAAGAGCGAGCTGAGGCTCAGTCTAGTCGTGCGGTTGAATTGCCCTTTGCCATCGAGTTCGACAAAGTAGAAGCGAAATTCTCAGATGGCTTGCTCACAATAACCTTGCCGCGGGCAGCAGCCGATATGCCGCGCAAGATAACCGTCAAGCCAGCCAGCTAAAGGAGGAGAGCGTTATGACTTCCAGTACATTAGTGCCTGAGAAAAAACAAGAACTGACAAGCGCCACCCAACAACAGCGCAAGCCGCTTGTTGCACCGGCGACAGACATTTTTGAATCCGACTCTGCGCTGACCATGATCATGAGTCTCCCGGGCGCCAGCCATGATGACGTTCAGATCACTCTTCAGCAACACAAGCTGACTGTAAGCGCAGAACCAAAATTCCCTATCCCGGAAGGTGTTCGGCTGAACTACGCTGAGTTTGTGCCGTGCATTTACGAGCGCAGTTTCTCCTTGCCAGATGGTCTCAATACCGATGCCATCGAAGCTACAGTGGCAAACGGCACGCTCAAACTCGTCATGCCGAAATCCGAGTCGGCCCGTTTGCGCAAAATCCCAGTGAAATGTGAATGAGGAGGTGTATACCTTATGACTTTCAACTTGCTTCCTTCAAAATGGTTGCGCCGTAACAACGAGAGCAATGTGCCGGTGCGCCGACAAGAAGAGGACCATCCGGTCTACTCGCTGCAACGCGAGATGAACCGCGTATTCGATGACTTCTTCCGCTCCTTCGATATGCCGCTTATGGGCAGCTTCGATTGGCCGCAGCTGTCGACATTGGACTCCGGCACCATTTCGCCGAAAGTCGATGTCAGCGAAACCGACAAGCAACTGCGTATCCATGCTGAACTGCCAGGCATGAGTGAAAAAGATATCGAGGTTTCTCTCGCTCGCGATTCGGTGACAATTAGCGGGGAGAAAAAGCAGGAGTCAGAAGAGAACGTCAAAGGCTGGTATCGCATGGAGCGCAGCTACGGCGCCTTCCATCGTACCGTGCCGCTTCCTTGCGAAGTCGATCCAGACAAAGTGGAGGCCACTTTCAAAAACGGCGTACTCAACATCACTCTGCCGAAAACGGCTCAGGCGCAAGCGACAACAAAAACGATCGCCGTCAAAAAAGCATAATTCGCAACATACGCCTCCTAACAAGAAAGCCTCAGCGAAAGCTGAGGCTTTTCGATAGAAAGCTAACTAAATAAAGCTCACCACCTCCCTTCTGTCCGTACAACGATCAAAACAAAATCACAACGGCTTCCACTTAACCAAGTAGCGCAATTTGTCTACAAACGGCGGACGTTAATGATTCGGTAATGCTGGAAAAAACTCATGGCGGCTCGCTCTTGTTAATGAATGCTTGCTATTGGCTGCTTGCTCGGATGACCGCTCTATATCTTCAAATAGATCCGACAAGACAAAATTTCTTTTCGGGAGGCGATTGAGATGATGACCTATGAATTCGGACAAGCCTTACTCTGCATCGGGCTCTTGCTCACGGTCGTAGGCGGGCTCTTCTGCCTCATGCCGCACATACCGTTTCTGGGTCGACTGCCAGGCGATCTCAACTTCGACATCGGCAACGTCCATATATCGGCGCCCATTGTCACGTGCTTGCTGCTGAGCGTTCTCTTCAGCCTTTGCGTCAACTTATTTGCTCGAAGATAAGGAGCGCGCTGGGCGGTCAGGTGATAGACGCAGCAATCCGCCGTCCTGGAAAT
>JAJPJO010000479.1 GCA_021324135.1 Pseudomonadota bacterium | reverse complement strand
GCTGGACGCTGGGTGCGAGCCGGCACAGTCTTCGGTTGTGCAGCAGGCGGATTCGATCGTTTCGACTGGGATCAAAAATCACGGCACCGCCCTGCATACAATCTTTTGGGGATAAAAATGGACACATATGACACTTTAACTCTTTGCAACCTGGCGAATTTTCGCCACAAAAGGGACACATGTGGCACTTTTCTCAGCAAAAGTGGACATGTAAGTCATCAATCACGGCACGCTGCGTTTCATCTGAGTGCGCTAAATTAGGAACCATTGGTTCACACCTACCATTACGAGGATTCACCAAAATAAACCTGGAGCTATCAGAGCAATGCCGGTAGGGGCTTTGAATAAATGAAGCACGTTGATTCAATCAGCTTTGGCGACATCGTGCCTGCGGAGATTTCGCAGGTTTAGCTCTTCGATTTGTCATTCATTCAAACTGGCATGGCGCTCAGCCACTGCCCAGCCCGTCTCAGCGGATCGCTCGCCTCTTTTATATCGCGCACAACCGCGATGCCGTCCGCGCCAGACTTGATGAGCGGCAGCGCCGCGTTCAGCTCGATGCCGCCGATTGCTACCATCTGGCAATCAATCGTTTTTCTCCAGCGCGCCAGACCCTCGACGCCGAACGGCTTGAATGGCATGTCCTTGGTTGTCGTCGGGAAAACCGGACCGACAGCGATGTACGAGGGACGCACTGCCAGAGCCCGCGCTATCTCCTCGAAGGAATGCGTGCTGACTCCAAGCCGCAAGCCGGATGCCGCTATGGTTTTCACATCCGCGGTCAACAAGTCCGTTTGCCCGAGATGGACGCCATAGGCACCGTATTTGATGGCACAAGCCCAGAAGTCATTGATGAATAAACGGCAGTGGTGCGCTCTTGCAATCGAGATCGAACGAGCTATTTCCGCTTCGATTTCCGGTGGAGGCATGCCTCGGCATTCATGTTCACTCCCGGTTTTTATCCTCAACTGGATTGATCTCACGCCCGAGGAAGCCAGTCTTTCAACCCATCTTGAGCTGTCCACTATCGGGTAGAATCCGATTGGCTCGGCAATGTCGGGGAATGAAGGTCGCGCGCGGCCCTCTTCGGCAGTGGCTGTGATCCATGGCATATCAATCGGGACGGGGGGAAACGATGCGCGCCCCAGGGGACCATTTCCATTTCCGATCCGTGGTGAGGAGCGCAGGCTGTGATTTACAAACGCTTTTGCGATGACGATAGAATCGACAAGTGAATAATCAAGAGCCAGACATGCCGCGATTGCCGAGGCCAGGGTGCAGCCGGTGCCATGATTGTTTCGCGTAGCATGTCTCGGACTGGTTATCCAGAATCGAGTCGTGCCGTCAGAAAAGAAGTCCTGGCTGTAGTCACCGGCAGCGTGACCGCCTTTAATCAAAACGGCTTTTGCTCCCATTTCAAGCAAGGTCTGGGCGAGCGTATGCGCCTTTGATTTCGACCAGGCGGCCGAGCCGTCAGATGCGTCATCTTGCTTGAAATCGAGATTGCACAGGGCCGTGGCTTCGGGAATATTTGGTGTGAGCAGATCCGACAGTGGTATCAAATCTGATATCAGGTGTCGAATGAGATCCGGTCTATGCAAGGCATGCCCCGAGGATGAAACCATCACCGGATCGCAGACTACAAATGGCCGTCTTTCACTTCTGCCGGATTTCGCCAGGAAACGGCGCAGGATGCGAACATTCTCGCTGGACCAGAGCATGCCGGTTTTGATCGCCCTGGCGGGCAAATCCTCCTCCAGCGCAGCCAGTTGAGCGGCCACTGATTCTTTGCTGAGAGGTGAGATTGACCTTACACCCTCGGTATTCTGGGCTGTCACCGCGGTAATCACGGTGCAAGCATAGGCACCAAGGGCGGTGATGGTTTTGAGGTCCGCTTGAATCCCCGCGCCCGCGCCGCTGTCCGAGCCGCCGATTGCCCAGACGATCGGATTTTCATGGTCGCCGCCAGGTTTCATTTGAAGGGAACTCCGACTAATGGACTGCTCGGGCAGGCCAGCTCCTGCTCCGGTATGAGACCGGATACGAAGGCCAGTCGCCCGGCTTCAACTGCCAGACGAAAAGCTTTTGCCATCGCGATGCAGTCGATAGCCTGGGCAATGGCTGTGTTCAACAAGACCGCATCAAAGCCCATTTCCATTACCTGAGCCGCATGCGAAGGTTTGCCGAGCCCGGCGTCGACAATAAGAACGGCACTCGGCAGGCGCTCCCTCAGAATTTTCAAGGCGCCGGGATTCCGTACTCCTTTGCCGGAGCCGATCGGCGACGCCCATGGCATTACAATGCGGCATCCAGCATCTAAGAGTCTCAGCGCCAGAGTCAAGCTGTCATTGCTGTAGGGGAAGACCTCGAAGCCATCTTCGACCAGAGCCGCTGCCGCCTTTACCGTTTCGATCGGATCGGGCTCAAGCGTGTAATCGTCTCCTGTGACTTCGAGCTTGATCCAATTGGTTTTGAATATTTGGCGGGCCATCTGCGCGATTGTCACGGCATCGCGAGCGGTGCGCGCTCCGGCGGTGTTGGGCAGGACGTGGGCGCCGCTCTTCTTGATCATTTCAAAGAAGGAAGCGTTTGTCGTGCTGTTGGTTGCATGACGTCTGATGGAAACAGTCACGATCGATGCACCCGAGACTTTGATTGCATCACTCATCGTCTTTGGCGAGGGGTATCGCGCTGTTCCGATCAGCAGGCGGCTTTCCAATTGTTGCTCGAGTAAATTCCACATGCTTCTATCCGCCCTGCATCGGTGTGACGATTTCGACTGCTTGCCCGTCCGTCAGATGGGCGCTCTCGTAAGATTCCGGCGGTAAAAACGTCTGATCGATCGCGACTGCGATATATGTTCGGTCCAGATTGAGGTGATCGAGAAGATCGGCCAGGGTCGAGATATTGCTAAAGGTGCATGGTTTGCCGTTTACAACTATCGTCATCTAGAGCTCCTCATCGAGAAAGTGCGGGAACGTTGGTATTGAATATGGTGTTAGCGGCAAGCAGTCGATCGGCGACTATCTGCGCCATTCTGGGACCCAACAGAAAGCCGTGCCTGTACAAGCCGTTCACCCGAATCAGCCCTGGCTGTGCATCAACTCGGGGCAAATTGTCTGGAAATGCTGGACGCAAACCTACACGCATGCCCGTGATGGATGCGCCGCAAAAGCCGTCGTGCAGGCGGCAGGCTGCTGAGAGTAGCTCCAGAGCGGATTCGACCTGCACGGGCGAAAGATCGTCGGTTTCGAAAGAGGTGGCTCCAATCAGGTAACGCTTATCTCTGCGAGGAACGACATATATCGGCCAACGATGATGCAGAACCCTTATTGGCCGCATTAGTGAAACGTTCGGAGCCTCGACTTCAATCACTTCGCCTCGCACCGCCCGTAGTGGCGCGTGGAAATCATCATTCGCCGCGGCGGCTCCAATGCCCCGGCAATCGATGACGCAATCCGCATTCAGAGACTTGCCGCCCAGCTCGACCACATGCGGTGATAGCCGTTCGGCTCGCCCGGCGTCCCAGCGAACGCCGAGGTTCAACAAGCTGTTCTGAAGAGCCGCCAGTGCTTCTCGATTGTCCACTTGTCCTTCACCGCGCACGAAAAGCGCCTGATCGTAGCGAGCTGCCAGGTCCGGCTCTACATCCGCGATGTTTGAAACAGGTAGGATGCTGGCTGAAGTGGTGTCATTCAATTTGCGCAGGAGGCGCTCGTGAAAGTGTTTCAGATCTTGCCGATTGCCCTCCTGGGAAACGACCAGTGTGCCTTCATCCTGGAAGAACACCGGCTCACCCATGAATTCTATGATTTCGCGCCAGAGCGCCGTCGAATTTTTGCCCAGCTCGAAGACGAGCTTGTCGGCATGCTCCAGTTCAGACAGCGGCGCCAGCATGCCGGCGGCTGCCTGCGAGCATGCCGTG
>JAJPJO010000062.1 GCA_021324135.1 Pseudomonadota bacterium | reverse complement strand
TGGACTTCAGCCCGGTATTCGCCGTGGCGCTGGCCATTTTTTGTCTGTCATTGATTGTCTGGTGGCCCTTTGTTTACGGCATAACTCGCAGCCTGAGCCGTCTCACTACGGCAACCGAAAAAATTGCCGAAGGCACTTTTGATACTTCGCTCAATATAAAAAGAAGCGATGAGATTGGCCGCCTGGCTCAGGCGATAACCAGCATGTCCGGCAAGTTGCACGCCTATGTCACAGGACAGAAGCGCTTCCTGGGTGATATAGCCCACGAGTTATGCTCTCCGATTGCGCGCCTGCAAATGGCACTGGAGATCCTGGAGAGCAAGAGCGTTCCCGAGCAAGAAGGAACGATAAAGGATATTCGTGAAGAAGTCGAGCAAATGAGCGCTCTCATCAATGAGCTTCTGGCGTTTTCCAAAGCCGGATTGAGGGGAAAGGAGACTGAGCTTACACCAGTGAATTTGAAGGACTTGCTCGAGTCGGCGGTGGAGAAACTCAAGGGCGAAGCGCAGGTCGTTTTGACAGTGCCTAAGGATTTTAGTTGTCTGGGCGACCAGGTTCTCCTGGAGCGAGCATTCAGCAATATCATCAGGAATGCGGTGCGCTATGCAGGCGAAGCCGGACCAATCGAGATAAACGGCTCGATCAGCGGCGAGGCTGTGAGCGTCACTTTCATCGATAGCGGCGACGGGGTCCCACCGGAGGTAATTGAGCAATTGGGGCAGCCATTTTATCGTCCCGAATCATCACGCAGCAGAACCAGCGGCGGGGTCGGACTGGGGCTGGCCATAGTCAAAACTTGCATTGAAGCCTGCAATGGATCGGTGCAGATCCGCAATCACGAATCACGCGGGCTCGTCGTTGAAATCAAGCTCGGCAGGGCAAGCTCAGCGAGCAAGACTGTTTCCTGAGGCGGCTGTCTGGACTGCCTTCTCATTGGATGATGGAGCCGTCGCTGTCTCGGTCGTTTTGGAAGCCACGGCGGCATGCACATGGGTGCGGTGCACTATGTCGTATCCGAGCACGACCACCAGCGCCACCAGCAGACCGGCGCACATGAGCCTGGTCCATATATCATGCCTCTTCTTCGCATTTAATTGCCTGAGCTTAGCCTGCAGCTCAGGCGAGTCAGGCGTTGTGTAAAAGGAGAGATTCGTGCGCGAGCAAACGCTGCACGAATTACGAAATCTCGACATTACGTGACCGCAGTCTTCGCACAAAATAGTTCTCAGCACGTTTCCTCCTCAAAGACAGGTGAGCACAGGAACACGCTCCTGTGGCATGTGCATTTTATCGCTAACGCCCCGAACCAGCGCAAGAATACCCCGCAATCAACCCGGATGTCAAGATTTGTTGAATCTAATTAACGCAGAGTGCGCATTTGAGTTCGGGGTTTACCCTGGGGTGTTCCGTCCCTTGTTCCTGGCGATTTAATCGCCGCCTGCACGTACGCTGTTGATAGGCGCATTGCTCTAGGGATCCACCGTCGCGCCTTTAGTCGGGCAAGCATTTCCTTATGAGGAATATGGTTATGAAACGATTGGCCTTTGCTTCTGTACTTCCATTAGCAGCCGCTCTCTTCGCTGCTCCGCCGGCGAAAGCATCCGGCTGGATTGTTGTCGATCCGATTGTCGGCGCACCGCCTATGGTGACTCCCGGAATTGCTCCGCCGACCACAACGGTAACCCCGATTCGAAGAGGTCCGGGGACGCCTCGCCCCACGTCCGTTACCTTGCAAGGTCACGTTTCATTCGGTCTGCACCTGCAATCAGAAGACGTTAAGGTCGAGATCAAGGATCAGGTAGCGAAGACTTTCATAACCCAGACGTTTTCAAACGATACCGATCGCAACCTTGCCGGCACATATCTCTTCCCGCTGCCTGATGACACCACATTCAGTTCCTTTTCCTTGCACATCGACGGTAAACCCGTAGAAGGAAAAATATTGGAAGCCAATGTTGCCCGGCAGCAATACGAGGAGATCGTGCGGCGCATGGTCGATCCGGGATTGCTTGAATATGCCGATTACAAGACGGTGCGCGCCCGCATCTTTCCCATCCCCGCGCATGGCACCAAAACGGTTCAGCTCGAGTATACACAACTTCTAAAGGCGGAAAATGGACTGCTCAAGTATCGCTTTCCTCTCAAGTCGAAGATCGACGACGCGCCGGCCGATGAAATCAAAGTGGCCGCCAAACTCTCGAGTCCGCAGGGGTTGCGAACCATCTGGTCGCCTTCGCACACTATCAATACATCCAGGCTCGACGATAACACGGCCAAGGTATCGATGCAGGAAACGGATGTTCTGCCCGACAAGGATTTTCTGCTCTATTACAGCATCTCCAACAATGAGATGGCGGCTAATTTGATCACGCACAAAGCCGAGGGCGAGGATGGCTACTTCTTGCTCAGCCTCACGCCGCCTGTGAAAGCCAAGACCGTCATAGGCAAGGACATCGTCCTGGTTGCCGATACATCGGGCTCCATGACCGGCGAAAAAATGGATGAATGCAAAAAGGCGCTCAAGTTCGTGATCAATGCTTTGACTCCAGCCGATCGATTCGGGCTGGTCGAATTCAATACCGATGCCGAATCATTCAAACCGAACCTGGTTCAAGCCACGCCTGAGAATAAGAAAGCCGCTTGTGAGTATATAGAGGAGCTCACCCCCCGTGGTGGCACAAACATCGCCGAAGCTATTTCGATTGGCAAAACATTGCTGGCCGGCAATAGCACCAAACCGGGATATATGATTTTCATGACCGACGGGGAGCCGACGGTCGGCGAGAGAGATGCCGGTAAACTGGTGAGCATGGCCGGCGGCAAACGTGACATCCGCATCTTCGACTTTGGTATTGGATACGATATCAATACGAAATTGCTCAACAAGCTCGCCGAAGCTCATCATGGAACGGCTCAATATATCGAACCCGATGAGAGCCTGGAAACGTCACTCTCGTCATTCTATGACAAGATAAAGAACCCGGTTTTGAGCGATGTGAAGATCGCATACGACAACATCGATGTGAAGAACATTTATCCGCGCGACGTCAAAGATATCTTCGCAGGGTCACAAGTGCTTCTCCTCGGTCGATACAAGAAGGGAGGGGCGGCGAAAATCAGTCTGTCCGGCACCGTCAATGGTGCAGCGAAGCAATACAGCTTCCCGGTCAATTTCAGCACATCGCAAGCAGATAATACCCAGCTGGCGCGCCTCTGGGCCATGCGGCGGATCGGCTATTTGACCGAGGTGGCGCAGGCAAATGGTGAAAACAGAGAAGTAATTGATGAGATTGTCGATCTATCCAAGAAGCACGGCATTATTTCGCAATATACTTCTTACCTGGTCACCGACCCGAGCGAGAATCATCGGCTTCCCGCTCCGGCTGCCGCGCCGGTAGGTCTGTCGGCACATGCCCGACGCCTGTCTCACGCCCCGTCCGGAGCTGCGAACAAAATTTCATTTGCCGGCAGACCGGTTTTCGCCATGGCGCCACCACCACCTGCAGTGGCGATGTCGGCTCCAACCGCTGGATTCGGCGCCCGATCCGAAGGGGCTACGCGTGGAACGCTAATGAGTCGCTCCGCCGGGGACAGCTCCTATAGTCCGCGAATGATTGCCGGCCGGCTTGGCGGTGGTGGCGGCGGTGGTGGCGGCTACGCGATGAAGGCGAGCTCCGGCTTCTATAATGCGCCTCGGCAGATCCAGGTTCTGGACGAGCGCCCGCAGATTAGAGATTTCAGAGAGCTGCCTGTCTCTGGAAAGGATGCCGTCATTCTTGCCAAGGCCGCTAATGAAATGCAGTCACAAACGGCAGTAAGCAAGGGCTACAGTGGTGCACTGAGCGTGCAAACCATAGGCGAGAAAACCTTCATGTGGCGAACAAACGTCTGGGTCGACAGCAGTTACAACCAGAAGACATCAGGCAAACCAAAGGTGATTGTCTTCGGCTCCGATGAATACTTCGCGCTAATCAAGAAAGAGCCGGAGATCGCCAAGTATCTTTCGGTCGGCAAGGAGTTGATTGTTTCCTTCAAAGGAAGCGTGTACAAGATCGTGCAATCCGGTTCTACAACCGGCTAGAGATTGAGACGAACTATATAGGAAAGTTTGACTAACTGTCCTCCGTGCCTTAGAGCGAGCATCGCGCACCGCGCCAAATGCTCGCTCTAATTTCTTTTCGCCTTTTGCCTCGGACTCAGCATCCGTTTTCAACGCGCGGCATTTTGCATGCTATAGAAAATAGCGGAGAGGGCGTTATGTATGTGAGTGTAATACTTTGGTCGCTTGTGTTTTTGCTGACAGTGCTGTCTCCGCCGGCCTTTGTCGGATTGCTCTATGTGCTTCTCATCTCAAAACTGATTTGCGATCTGGATGTGTATCTCGCCAGAGCAGGTGAGAGTGCCGCTCAGCACATAGCTCAAAAGCCGCTGAGATTGCCGAATATTCACATGCCAGGCAAGCTCGCAGTCATCGGTCTGGCTCTGTTTGCCATTTGCTCTTTGCTCGGGTTATTGTGGGGGATGAACCCGCAATTTTTGCAGCAGTTCATCGCCGGTTTGTCCCTGCAACTTAGTATCGTCTTGCATTTTCTTTGCCTGGTTTTGTTCGTGGGCGCCTTTTACAGCTTTATTTCCCTGGCTGAGTAGCATTCGAGAACGATGGATCGAGAGAATATTTTGCGAATTATTGAGCATATTGAAAGATTCGCCGACGTTCACGATCGAAAATTTAGCGGCAGAGTCGAGCATGCCCAGTGTCAGAGCCGTTTCAACCAGACCATCGATCGGCTGAAATGTGAACTTGCCGCTAGCGAGGCGCACTCAGACCGCACCAGGCAGACTAACGTGCAAGGAAATCGCTGACCTGCTGATCGGGAAAGTCTTCGTCGCTGACGTGCGAAACAGCAAAATCGTCCTGTCTTATCGCCTTTCTGATTTTCTTTTGATCCAATTTTTGCCCGTCATACAAAATTTCTATTGTCGTGCGTTTTTTTTCCCGTCCACTGGGCGAGGGCTCGGTAAATCGCTGCACCTTTAAATGCGTTATGCCGTTTATGCGCTTGAGGCGCACTTGCAATTGCTTCAAGCAGGCAACGCACATGGAGCCATCAAGACTGGCTCGGAATAACCTTTGACCCGTAATTTTCTCGCCTGTGCTTTCAGCGGGCAAGTCCGCATTCGACGAGGTCTTGACCTCTGCGGCGGCTTCGGCGCTCACCTCGGTTGCTTGCTTCTTGCTCTCATCGGAATCGTTCTTGCCCGACTCGCTTCCAGCCCTGCCCGGCGAGCCTGTTTGTCCGGCGGGCTGAGACTCAGGGGCGCCGATATTATTGGCGGCGAGGACCGGCAATGCCAGTGTTGTGCCGAGCAGGCTCTCCAGCAAGAGGATTGCAACGAGAACATTGATGAGCATTAAGAATAGCCCCGTTTCCTTTATATAAGTTTGCTTTCCCCTGTCGCTCAGAATATAACGACTTGTGCACGAGAACAACAATTGTGGCACTTTCCAGATGAATTTATTAAGATACGCCATTAGCCTGGTTGCTATGATGTTGGCGGTTCTTTACCAGAAGGAACTTTGTGGAATCCATGCAAACCCTCGTACAGCATCCCTCCTCATTCCTGGATGCGATCATAAGCCCCGGGGAGCTGAAAAAGCTCTCAATCGGGGAGCTGCGCTCGCTCGCGCACGAAATTCGCGGCGAGATTGTCCGCAATTTGAATAAAACGGGCGGGCATCTGGCTTCCAATTTAGGAATAGTCGAGATTACTCTGGCGCTGCATTACGTTTTTGAAACGCCTCAGGATCAGATTCTCTGGGATGTAGGGCATCAGGCATACGTCCACAAAATGCTGACCGGCAGGCGGAATAACTTTCACACGCTCCGCCAGTTCCGGGGCTTGAGCGGGTTCATTCACCCCAATGAAAGCGAGCATGACGCCTTTATTGCCGGACATAGCTCCACCTCCGTGTCACTGGCCGTCGGCATGGCCCTGGCGCGCGATCATTTGAAAGAGAATCACAAAGTCATCGCACTGATCGGCGATGGCGGACTGACCGGCGGCATGGCGCTCGAGGCGCTCAATCACCTCGGGCACATTCAACGGGATGTTCTCATCCTGCTCAATGATAATGAGATGTCCATAAGTGAGAATCTAGGCGGATTCTCGCAGTACATGAAACGGATTAAAGAAACCTTCTTCTACAAGGACATCAAACAGAAGATTCACCTGATTGAAGATCAGCTTGATGGGCTGGCGCTTACGCCCGAGATGCGCAAGATGATCGAGTCGGTGAAGCAAGAGGCGAAGGAGCGTATCGACACTCCCGGCATAGTCTTCGAAAAGCTGGGCATCAACTATTCAGGTCCTGTGGATGGGCATGATGTCGGGGCGGTTATTGAAGCCCTGAGCAAAGTGCGCGATGACGCCGCACCACGGATGGTGCACCTGATCACCCAAAAAGGCAAAGGCTATGGTCCGGCGGAAGGCGACGCGATCAAATATCACGGCGTCAAGGCGCACAGTCTCGAGCCCAAGGTTGAGCCGGCAGCCGACAAGAAGCCAAAGACGAAAACTTATTCAGACGTTTTTACCGACAGCTTGATCGAATTGGCTAAGGTGGAACCGAATCTGGTGGCGATAACGCCTGCGACCGCCGAAGGCAGCGGACTGGTTAAGTTCGGAAAGATTTATCCCGAACGGTTCTTCGACGTCGCGATTTGCGAGCAGCATGCCGTCACGATGGCCGCCGGTATGGCGAAGGCCGGGCTCAAGCCGGTCGTCTCCATCTACTCAACCTTCCTTCAGCGCGCCATGGATCAAGTCATCCACGATGTGGCGATTATGAACTTGCCCGTTCTTTTTGGTATCGACCGCGGTGGCTTGGTCGAGGATGGCGAGACCCATCAGGGCGTTTTCGATATCGCTTTCTTGCGAAGCGTTCCTAACTTCACCGTTCTTGCCCCCAAAGACGCCGTGGAGTTGCAGCAAATGCTTTTCGCGGCGGTGAGGAACCTCAGTGGTCCTGTGGCTATCCGCTTCCCGCGAGACGCGGCTCTAAATGCCGACAAGCTGGCCACCTCTGCCGACAACTTCGATCAATTCGATTTCAGATCCTGGGAAAAATTGCATCAGCCATCCCATCCATCGCCACTCGTGGTCCTGGCATACGGTGCTATGGTGCAAACGGCTATGTCTGCTCGAGAAGCCCTTCACACCCGCAAGCTCGATGCCACCATATACAATGCCAGGTCGGTGAAACCGCTGGACGGCGCTCTTTTAAAGCAATTGCTCGAGCAACCCGACAACAGAATTATCGCGCTCGAGGAAGGCTGCATGTCAGGCGGCTTTGGTGCAGCCGTCATGGAGTTCCGATCGCAGATGCTGCTCGATAGCCCGGGCTCCCGTCTGGCTGAGGTATATTCCCTCGGCATTCCAGACCGATTTATCGAGCACGGCAACCGCTCCATTCTGCTCAATGAGGTTGGGCTGAGCCCGACTCTTGTGGCTGACTTCATCGCCAGGTGCGCTCAAGCGACTTGACCTTGAACCTGCTGAGCTAAACTTCCCGCCGACCTTCCATGGCGCGGGTGAGGGTGACGTCGTCGGCATACTCGAGATCGGCACCCACCGGCAGTCCAAATGCGATGCGGGTGACTTTCACCCCCAGTGGTTTGAGCAAATTGTTCAGGTATAAAACGGTTGCATCGCCTTCAATGGTCGGATTTATCGCCAGGATGACTTCCTTTGTGCTCTCATCATGAACGCGGTTGAGCAGCTCCTTGACGCTGAGCTGTTCCGGACCCTTCCCTTCCAGGGGGCTGATCAGACCTGTGAGAACGTGATAGCGACCCTTGAAATCTCTGGTCCGCTCGAGGGCAATAACATCTTTTGAGTCAGCCACCACACAAAGTATATTCGGGTCGCGCCGCTCACTGCTGCAGATTTCGCATGGTGCCTGGGCGGAGAGATGAAAGCACCGCGGGCAGTGCTTCACTTTTTCCTTGGCCTCGATCAACGCTTCAGCGAAATCCGCCACGTCCTCGCCTGGCATGCCCAATACGAAGAATGCCATGCGCTGAGCGGACTTCGGCCCGACGCCTGGAAACTTTTGAAATTGCTCTATCAGTCTTGCTAGTGGTGGTGTAAATTGCATTTCCTTGCCGTTTAGGTCCCTCCGGGCGCGCCACCAGATGCGCCACCACTTCCCTCGCCTCTCGGAGGGCCGCCTGTCTGCGGACCGCCCGACGGGTTGCCGCCGCCTGAGGCTCCGCCTCCCGGGGGTCCGCCCGTTCCCGGGGCGCCGCCCATCATGCCGAGCGATTTACCCATGCCCTGCTGGGCGAGCATCTGGCATTTGACGATTGCTTCATTAACGGCAACCAGGATCAAATCTTCAAGTATGCCGATGTCATCAGAGTCGACAGCTTCCATATTGATTTTGATCTTATGAAATTCCATGGCGCCGTTGCACTTTACGACCACGGCTCCGCCGCCGGAAGATGCTTCCACTTCGCTATTTTTGAGGTCTTCCTGCAGCTTGATCACTTCTTTCTGCATGCGCTGCATCTGCTGAAAGAGCTGATTGATGTCGGGTTGCATGGCACACTCCTTGCAATTATGCTTGCCCGACTCTTGCGCGGTCGTTCTGCATGATTGCCTCACTTGAGAAATTATCTCACGCTCTGCGGCATCGCGGCTTTGCACCGGCTCGGACTGAAGGCCGTAAATCTTTATTAATGGGGACTAGGATGCACAGTTGCCAGTCTCTTATACTAGCCTGCGTGCACGCCCTGAGGCATTGGGCATATGCTTTCGTCCATCGGGGCTTGTTCCTGAGGAAGCAAAAATAGCGAAAGAATTCTCTGGAGAGCGATAAATGGCTGAGTTGGATAGAACTGCTGAAGATTCCGACATCTCCAATGAAGAGCATGAGAGACCTTTGGAGCGCTCGCGAGCCGGGCTAAAGATCTGGCTGAAGCGCTTGGTAACCTTTGTTTCATTTGGACCGGGGGTTTTAGGAATACTGTGGTTAATTGGACGCATCTTAAGACGCTAGCAATTACAGATCCGGTTGCCTATCTATCGAAGCGCAATCCATCATACTTCGAGCGATATGCCAATAAAGAGGACGAGTTCGGCTACAGCATCGAAACTTATGCTCGATGGGAACCGCTCTTTCGCTTCCTCTTCGAAGATTACTTCAAGGTTGATCTGAGAGGGGTTGAGAATTTACCCGCAGAGGGCCGCGCCATCCTTGTCGGCAATCACTCTGGTCTTTTGCCTCTGGATGGCGGAATGATCACCATGGCGATGTGCAACACGGTCGCCTCCCCCCGCCGGGTCCGCTATCTGGTAACCGACTGGTTCTTTACTGTTCCCGGGCTCGGAGACTGGATCAAGGAAACCGGGCAAGTGCGAGCCACCCTGGCTAACGCGCAAAAACTTTTGCAGGATGGTGAGCTTGTCGGCATTTATCCCGAGGGTATTCGCGGCGTCGGCAAGCCGTTTGCCGACCGCTACAGGCTGCTCGATTTTCATCCCGGTTTTGTGCAATTGGCGATCGAGACACAGACCCCGCTCATACCAGTTGCTACTGTGGGCGGTGACGAAATCTTTCCTAATTTCACCAATGTCAAATCGCTGGCCAGGCTGATCGGAACGCCGTTTTATCCGGTGACGCTGAGCTTCCCCTGGCTGCCGTTTCCTCTTATGTTTGTGCCTCTGCCGGTGCGCTGGTTGATCAACGTGCACAAGCCGATTTATCTGGATTATCCCAAAGAGAAAGCCAAAGATCGCAAGTTGGTTTTGAAGATCGCCCGGGAAATTCAGCACAAAATCCAGAAGGATTTGAACGATCTACTCAGAGCGCGTAAATCCGTGTTTACCGGCTGGGATGAAGCCGACGACAATTCTCGATCGCGGCAGGAGAGTAAAGCATGAGCCATTTTGCCTCGACCTATCGCCAGTTCGTTCGTCAATCGGTTAAATCGGATCGCTATTGGGGATTTGATGTGCGCGCTTTGGCTCGGCTGGAGCCATTTTTGAGCTTCCTTTACTTCGATTGGTGGAAGGTCAATTTCAACGGTCTCGAGCGTCTGCCTGCAAGCGGACCGGCTCTCATTGTCGGCAACCAGGGCAGCGTTCTGCCGTGGCAGGCGATGATGCTCATATATGCGCTCATGTCTTACCAGCCCACGCCCAGAAGAGTCCACATTCTAGCCAATCTAGATTGGATCGACGATGAGCGATTGAATGCATTCTTGATCGAAATCGGCTTTGTGCCCTGGTCCTCAGCGAGCATGAAAAGACTGATTGCCAGAGGCGAAATCGTCGCTACATTTCCGGAGGGTCCGGCCGGACTGGCCAAGCCGTACAGCGATCGTTATCGCTTGCTTGATTTCGACTGGACGCGCGTTTTGCCTGCCGTCGAGGAGGGCGTGAAAATTTTTCCGCTCGCCACGCTGGGCTGTGACGAGTGCGTTCCGAACCTCGGCAATGTCGAGCCGCTCGCCAAGCTGACTAAGCTGCCTTTCTACCCGATCACTCCGTTTTTCCCCTGGCAGCCCCTGCCCCTCAATTTTGCCTCATTGCCCGGCAATTGGCAGATGCATCTTTTGAAGGAAGTGAAATACGAGAAGTCAAAAGATCGCGACCAGCTTGAAAACACGAGCAAGAGTCTTGCCCTTCAGCTTCAGGGCGAGATCCAGGCGCAGTTGAATCGCAGTTTGCGACTGCGCTAGAAGCCGCACCACCCCTGGTGTATATGCACGAGACATGCGCCCTTCTGATGTAAGCTATTCGCCGATTATGGGCATTCCGGTCGAAGCGATTTACTGGTAACCTTTTAATTAAGGTCAGAATTGCTCTCGGTTGCCATGTATCGTCCAAAGCAAGTTCCAAACACTATTCACCTGCCGAGGCTTACGGCATTACCTGGGCTCGACGATGTAACCAAGGCGATGCAACAGGCGCGCGATCGTGCCGGTACTCCTGTGGAGCTTTCCTGGCACACCAGCAGTAATTATGGCGTGAGCATTTATCGTCTGGTCGTAACCTGTTCACGCGAAACGGGCGAGGTAACCTGGAATCTTCTCGTCGGCGAAGGTCGCGAAGAGGTGCAGGCCTGGACGTACAGCACCGGTGACATCGCTCTGGTCCTGAACCTGGTTTTGTCCGAATCGACATCCAGCATGCAAGATGCAGCCAACCAATCATTTTTGCTCGGTGAGTCGAACGAACGAAACGCAGGCATGGCGGGCTCATACAGCACATCCTTGATGGGCTTGCAATCAATTACATCGAGCAGCACGAAACTGCCGGTTTTCCAGGCATCGCGAGCTCTGCGCGCCCCGACCATGGAAGGGACGCTCGAGGATATGCCCATCCCGACTCTATTGCAGTCGATAGCGATGGGCAAAATGACCGGCAAATTGACGATTACAAACGAGCAGACCGGTGCGGAGCTCTTCTTTGTTGAGGGCGAGCTGGTTCATGCCCAGGTGTTGAATCTTAAGGGCGACCTGGCGATCATGGAACTGGTGACCTGGGATTCGGGCCGCTTTTTCTTCTATCGCGACGAGCGCACCGACCAGAAGACAGTCGCCAAGCGCGTTGATGCCATCTTGATGGAAAGCGTCACATTGCTCGACCAGAGCAAGTTCCTTCTGGATAGCGGCTTGAAGATGGAGAGTTATATCACCAAGAAAGACGCGGCGCTGACGGAAGCGGAATTCGAAGAGCGCGTGAAGAAGCGCGGCGCGCCATGCGACATCGCTTTGCAAAAGCAATTCTATTTGCGGCTGGACGGCAACAGCACTCTTTTCGACATATTGCGCGAGCGACCGATGGTGAAGAAAGACTGGGTGCCGGTTCTCTTCAACATGCTCAAATGTGATTTGGTCAGCCTGTCTGAAAAACCGCAAGTAAAGGACAAAGCCAGCCTGCTCGAATCGACGGCACTGGATCGGGCTGCCATTGATGGTGTGATTCGATCCTTGAAGCGATCCGACACCGGCATAATTTCCTATCCTGTTTTTCAGTATTTCATCGAGCATGAGTTCTCCCGCTTTCAGTTTTACGCCAACCCATTTTCAGTAATTATTTTTGAGATCTGGTTGATGGGCGAGAAGCTCGAAGCCCTGCCCGTGCAGGCTACAGCTGAGATGGCTAAGCGCATCGGCAACGTCAAGCGCAGCATTGACACCCTGGCTCATTTCGAAACGCTCAATTACGCTCTGCTTCTGCCCAACACAGAAACCGCATCAGCAGCCATTCTGGCTCATCGCATTCTCGAGGTTTTAACAGGCAGCGCCCTGGTTCCTGGTGGACGCAAGCTGGCCGTCGCCTTCGGAATTGCCGGCATACCTGAGGACTGTCGCGATGTCGGCTTGCTTCTTTCAGCAGCGAAAGTGGCAAAGAATGTCGCTCAGCGAAGCGAATTTCCAATCATCATGTTCAAAGATTTGCAGGCCCCCCAGCCGTAAGCGGAGCGCCTGCAATTCATGTTTCCGTTTATCCCTGTCAGGCGGTGCGCAAATCCGTAACTTCGCGCATCAGTCTAAGAAGGGTTTTTTGAGCCCGATCCGCCACATATGGATTCTCATCTTCAAGGAGAACCTTCAATACCGCGATCGGAACGGTATAACTTTCAGCCAGCCTGAGCCTCACATCGGCGCTCGGATCTCGAACTAGTTTCCAGATCGTCTTCATCGATGTATTCATGTTCTCAGCCACAGCGGCGCGCACCTGGGAATCTTCATGGTTAGCCAGCCGCGATAATGTGACCGAATGAGCACGTGGATGCTCGGCAATGCGCTCCAGAAGAGTGGAGGGCGCATTGTTGGTTAAGTGATCGAGCACCGGGGGTGGTGTATTGGGATTAATCGCCAGCAGCCAGCGAATGCGTGCCGCCTCAAGTGCCGCGTTTTCCCGTTCCGCCGCTCGCTCTTGCGTGCTCTTAGTTCTAACAGTGGTCTCACCAGAATCCTTATTGCACAGCAACACCTTCAGCGCCTCCCTGATGTGTTCTTCCTTCTCCCAATGAAATGAATATGCAAACGAAAGGTCGTATTGCTCCAGTTCGAATGAGTGCTTTGAATTGCCACTTTGGGCAGCACTGTTTGCGAACTTTCCTATGCTCATGTTCGTTGGTTCGCCGGATATGATTTGTGTAGCCCCCAAAACAAGCAGACGTATCGCGTCTACGGAGAACGAATTGCCATATCTATTATGCCTGTGCCTCTTGGCAACTATGTCTGGGCTAGCATATATCTTGCTATAGGGAAGCTATACAACTTTCTCCTAAGTAAGCTGCGAACCCAAGACTAGACCTGTTTTGACACGTTTATAACGGTTCGCGGCCAAATTTTATGGACATATAGTCCTATATATACTCGGACGCCGCGTCCCTATAGGGGCCCAGCCGGGTGTTCGGCTTGTCGAAAGCCGGGCGCAAGCCCCCATGACCGCCAAATAGCGGGGACTAAGAGCGATTTATATGTTTTTCCCGACAAAAATATAGCCAAACTGTAATTAGCGATCACCGGCAAATGCGTATTATGGGTTTGTAAGACACGAGTGCACTCTGAGCTCTTACAAAGTTTTCTTACAGCGATTCTGCCATACTCACGAATGGAATTCGGCTTCAGGATGCCGGGTTCTATTCGTTTTAGGGCCGTTTTCACAGCTTGCGCCTGGGGTTTTCCCTATTCTTTCAATTGCCCGTTCAGCTCAAGAATGGGAATGGTTAGTCTTTCTCGTCCGCCCTCGGGGAGGATCGTATGAACGCATTTCGGTCGCTATTAATCATGATCTCGCGTATTCCACCGGCTGCCCTCATAGCGCTGGTATTAGGCATCGCCGGGATCACATCGATGCTGGTAACGGCGCAGCTGGATAAAGAACGCCAGGACGTCAAAGCAAAGATGGATCAAATTGAAAGAGAGAAGGACGCGCAAGGAACGGTTGTGATTGCGCTGAAGGATATCCCTGAAGGAAAGCCGATAGCCAGCGGCGATCTGGATCAGAAGAAAATCCCGCTGGGGAAAATACCGGCAGACGCACTGGCATCACCGGCGATGGTAGCCGGCCGCGTCTCCAAATACGGTATCGCTCAAGGACAGATCGTCTCGCAGCACGACCTGGCTCCAATCGGCTTGTCGGCTGATTTTGAGTCTCGGCTCAAGAAAGGAATGCGCGCCGTGACATTTGCGGTTGATACCAATTCCGGTGTGGCAGGATTCGTCACGCCCGACAGTCATGTCGATGTGCTCGGCATGGTCGGCTCCGGTGCCGAAACCCGTGTGGCGCCGATATTGTCGGATGTGCAAGTGATTGCCGTCGGGCAGGTTTATCAGCGCGAAGCCGGAGCCAGCCAGGCGATGCCGACAAATTCGGTTACGGTGGCCATCAATCCTGAGGATGCACAGAAACTGGTGAAAGCGGTGGCTGCCAGCAAACTTTATCTCTCATTGAGAGGACAAGGAGATCATGCGCCATTGCTCACCGTCGATGTTACTCAGCTTTTCCCGCGCAAGATGGAAGAGCCGGGACGCAATCAACTGGCCGATTTGCCCCCTCCGCCATCTCAAGATCTAGCCCCATCCTTGCCTTCCCCTGAGTTTGCCGATCAAGCAACCACCTCAGCGGAAGCCCAGGAGGCGGCAAAGATTCAGCCCGTCAACCACGAGATCGAGATGTGGGCTGCATCCGCTCGCCAGGTCATCAACGTCGCGCCGGGTCGAAACTGAATTCGGATTTGGCTGCCCGCCAACGGGCAGAACAGCAGTCTCATGTAAAACCGGACGCTGCGCAAGTGCTTGTTGCCGATTCTGATCATTTTCACAAAGCAAGCAACAGCCATCTTAGCAGCAAAGCTACAGTTCGTGCTCGATACCGCATGCGGTGTCGAGCACCGAATTTAGTGGCATCAGGTTATGGCGTTGAGCGTGCGTGCGTGGGTTTGGTTTCTTAATTATGCTGCCTCTCATGCTCTCCCTCCAATTAGCCCCAGAGATAGATGAGTGGCAGCATTCAGATACTAGGGTTGAGCGGGATGGATGTCAAGGGATCTTCGATTAACTTTGGACCTTGCCGCTCCGACCCCACGGTTTTCCGCATTGACTCTTGATTCATGGCTTCATAGACTCTACATAGATCTGATGTCAACAGGCGCGCCATTCAGGCAGAATCGCGTCTTATGCAACCCTCAACTGCTTCGCCAGCTTTTCGATCCGTCGCTTCTGTGAGCTTCAAATGAAAAAATCCGCACTGATAATCACCATAATCTCCTTTTTGCTGAATGCTGCCGCACCGGCTTGCTATGCCCAGGGTTTCAACTACGGCCCTCAAGTACCCGGTCTGGTCACATCGCCCATGGGTGGCTCGAGCCCCGCTGCTATGGGCGGCTTCAATCCTAATGCCGGCTATCCCGCCGCAGGAAATCCTTACGACGTTTCAGGCAACACTTTTTCTCAAAGCATGCCTGGTCAGATGAGCCAGATCAACATGCAGACTCAGGTTCCCTATCAGGGCGGTGGCTCTATGCCTGGACAAAACGCCCAGTGGTCTCAGGGAAACTTCGACAATCATGCCTATACTCCAACACTGCAAGACTCCTCCTCGCCGCCGCCGGACATGCAAAAGCTCTCGCCTTACCAGCAGCAAGAAGCGGCTTTGCAGCAAGCCAGTCTGACTGAGCAGATAACCGATCTGAAACAGAAAAAGGAAATAGAGGACAGCTACAAAGGCGGAGTGAGCAACGGTTCTGGTTCCAGTAAGCCGCACAAGGAAAGCAAGTTCAAAGGGGCAGGCACGTCGTTTAAAAACGGCTTGCTCAAGTATGGCGCACCAGCAGCCGGTGTGGTCGGATCCGTTTTCCTCATGCGCGCCGCTTTCCGCGGTATGCCTATGATGGCTCCGGGCGGAATGATGGTTATGCCTCCGGGCAGCATGGTAGTCATGCCGCGCTGAGCAGCTAAGAACGTGATGTGACGCTCGTCATTCAGCGGTAATATCGTTCGAATGGGTCATAATCGAATAGTTCTTTCGGCGGACCTTTGTCGAAGATCTTGATCAGTATGACACCAAGCACGAAACCACCGACATGCGCCCACCAGGCGATGCCGCCGCCGCTTGTATCCTCGGCGCCCAGCTGCGCCACGCCAGTGAAGAATTGCGAAAAGAACCAGAAGCCGAGATAAATTACCGCCGGTATTTCAACCAGGCGGATGATGAAGAATATCGGCAAAATTGCCTGAACGCGAGCGCGCGGGAAGAGCACCAGATAAGCTCCCAGAACGCCGGCAATGGCACCACTGGCGCCGACTGTAGGAATGCGGCTTTCAGGCGCCATGAATGTTTGGCACAGAGCGGCAGCGACACCGCACAGGAGGTAAAAAACGATGTACTTGAAGTGCCCGACCCGGTCTTCGATATTATCACCGAAGATATACAAGGCCCACATGTTTGAGATCAGGTGCATCCAGCCGCCATGCAGGAACATGGATATGAACATGGTGGCAACCTCGAAGGTTCCGAATTGATGCGTGAATGCCGAGGGAACGAGAGCGAAGTGCTTGAAAAAATCATCGAGCTGATCGCCCAGCGAGAGCTCGAATAAAAATACCAGGCAGTTGATGACAATGATTGCCACGTTTACGAACGCGAATGACCGGGTCGGGTTGATATCGCGAAGCGGAAACATGAACGGCGTTTAGCTCATCTGCTCAATCAACCGCATCAGGAGTGCTTCCAGCTCTTTCTCTCCCTGCCTGCTTCGGATTAAGCAGAAGCTCACAAAGCCTGGTGCTCCGAAAATCCAGGCCACGGCCAGAGCAATCAACTCAAGACGCCGGGTTGTGATACCGCCTGTGATGAGCATTGAAATTGTGGTCATCAGGATGATGGCAACGAAGGCAAACCAGAAGCTGAATAAAATGCGGATTGTGTTGCGGATGTGGAAGGTGTACGAGATCGAGCAACCGGAGGCAGTATCCTTTACCGCTCCGGAGATAACCCGGGCAAATGGATTGATGCGGCGCCGGTGAGCAATGCAGAAATTGTGACCGCTTATTGAGATGTTGAGCTGGATCTTGCGTTTCTTCGCTTTGCCGGCCAGCTCCACCATCGCCGATCCCTCATCCTGCAATTGTTTCAGCTGGGTCAAAAACTGTTGCGCTTTTAAATCGGACGTTACTGTATAAGTCTCAGATTCAACTGAGACGGGCGGTGCAGCATCGAGTTCGTGAGTAATAAGTGATGTGGGCGGCATGGCCAATGTGCTGCGCGAGCGAGAAGCTGCTATTTTACAAGATCTCGGCTTCTCTTTGGGGCGATGTGGCGCCGCATTCGCCTGGATGAGCAATATTTGATTTTGGATGCGATGGCGGAGTGTGTTGTCAGATGCTGAGGAGGGCGCTAGCGTGCTCTTTGCAGTAAGCGCTATCATTGAGGCACTATTGGATAAAACGAAGGTGCAAATGCGAAAATCGTCGGCTTTACTGTGGAAGCGAAACGTCGGTCTCTGCCTGGTCTGGTTGGTTATTTCAAACAGCTGGGCAGCCGGTGCCAGTCCGGGTGAAACGGCTGATGTGAAGGCGACCGGATCGACCGAGGCGAAAGCTGGAACAGCCGATGCGAAGGCGACCGGAGCGACCGATGCCAAGGCGGGAACAGCCGAGGTGAAGGAGGGCGGAACGGCTGATGCGAAGCCGCCTGAGCCGAATGCCTCTGAGAGCAAGCCTGATGAATCGAAAGCCAAAGATGTGAAAACCGGTGAGATCAGTGTTGAGGAGGGTGGTCCGCAAGGAAAGAAGGCGACCGCCAAACAAGCAAAACAACAAATCGCGTTGCAGCTGCCGCCGCCCATTCAACTGGTACGCAACCTGCACTTCAGCATGGCTCAGTCACGATCGGTTTTGGCGGAGATTCAAAATCGGGCCGCGGCAAAGTTATCTGCTGCCGGTTATGACCCGAACATAAGTCTGGATGACGCTATCAGGACCGGCCAGCCGGTCATCAGCATCTACTTGCGCAAATATGCCACCACCAACTTCATCTCAAAGCAGTTCGTCATAGAAGCCAGCCTGGTTCAGTATGCCAAAGGAGCAGGCGGCGCTGTCAGACCGGCGCGCTATAAGCGCTTCGGTGAATCGCCGGAAATCTACATTCCAGCTGAATTTGCCGAGAAGGCCTTGATGCTGGTCGATGTTTACCTCAACGACCAGAAACATAAGGCCGAGCTCGCCAAGAAGCTTGAAAAGAGCGGTAAAGCCGTGCCCGCCAAAAAAAAGCACTAACTTCAGGCAAAACTTAGTATGATTGTCTGCTGCGGCAGATTGAATTACGTGATTCGCACGTGGCTCAGGCCGGCCTTTGCTTTGCGATTGAGGCGCAGCTTATGACGACCAATATTGTCTTGACTGGTGTGGGGCGCGACCGTGTCGGAATAGTTGCCGAGCTCTCGCATGTTTTATTTGAGTTTGGCTGCAATTTGCTCGACTCGAGCATGACTCTTTTGCGCGGGCAGTTTGCCGTCATACTTATGGCTCAGTTACCGGAGCAGCACACGGTTGCCGAATTGCGCGAACGTTTATCCAGGGTCGAGAGCTTGCTCGAGATGAACGTCTTCATCCGCGAGTTGAAAGAAGAAGAGCTGGAGGATGGCAAGGATACTGGACTGCCGTTCATTGTCTCCGTATATGGTGCGGATCGTCCCGGTATCGTCGCTGGTATCACAAAGCAACTGGCCGATCTGGGAGCCAACATTACGGATGTGGAGACGAAGCGGACATCGTCGGCTCGTTCTATCTTCATGATGGTGCTGGAAGTGACAATTCCGCGCAATATTTCCGAGGATAAGGTGCGAGCCGAACTGGCTAAGGCCTCTGAGCGATTGCAGGTGGATATGAGCATTCAGGCCCTCGAGGTAGTGGAGCTCTAAGATGCCGATCCTGCAAGTTATCGAGTATCCGGATCCTCGGCTGAAGCAGGTATCGAATCCTGTCTCGTTTGCCGACGAGGCTAATCTGGAAGCAGTAATTCAGGATCTTTTCGATACCATGTATGATGCCCCTGGTTGTGTCGGATTGGCGGCGCCGCAGGTGGGCATATTGCAGCGAATTGTCGTCATCGACTCATCTCGCAACCCGAAGTTTGAATCTCGGCACGGACGAGTTGTGCTCATCAATCCTTCTGTGGAACGGCAGGAAGGCGAAGTTATCGCCCGGGAAGGCTGTCTCAGTTTGCCCGATTTGACGGCCAATGTTAAAAGAGCGCAGTTCATATCCGTGCGCTTTCAGAACCCCGAGGGCATTGAAAAAAAGATTGAGGCATCGGATTTCGAGGCGCGGGTGATACTGCACGAGATGGATCACCTTGATGGAATCCTCTTCCTCGATCGCGTGGCGTCCTTGAAAACGGATGTGTTCAGACGAAAGCGTTATGCGCAAAACGAAGGCAAAAAAGAAGGTGATGGAGCGCGGAAACCTGTTGGTGAAGATAGTTTGAAAATGCAGGAGATTGAAAGTGAGAGAAGTAGTAATCGTTGAAGCCGTTCGCACTGCGCTGGGCAAACGGGAGGGATCGTTGAGCCAGACGCGCCCCGACGAGGTCGCCGGTTTTGCCATGGACGCGCTTTTGAAACGCGCGGGCGTCGATGCGGCGCTGGTGGAAGACGTAGTGCTCGGCTGTGTCACGCAGGTAGGTGAGCAAGGGTGGAACATAGCCAGACTGGCCACTTTGGTTGCCGGGCTGCCTGTCGAGGTCCCCGCGGTTACAATCAACAGAATGTGCGGCTCGGGGCAGCAGGCAATCCACTTCGCCTGCCAGGCGATTCTTGCCGGTGACATGGATGTTGCCATCGCGGGCGGTGTGGAGAGCATGAGCCGCGTCAAGATGGGCTCGGATGGCAAGGATTTCAGTCCGACGCTGCAGAAACGGTTCAATCTGGTTTGGCAGGGAACCTCTGCTGAGATGATGGCCAAGAAATGGCAGTTATCGCGGGGGGACCTGGACAGCTTCTCTCTGGAGAGCCACAAGCGGGCGCTGAAAGCGGCTCATGAGGGTCGATTCGAAAAGGAAATCGTGCCGGTGGTCGTGGGTGAGAATGGCAGCTCGCAAAAATTTCACAAGGACGAAGGACCCAGATCCGATACATCAATTGAAAAGCTGTCTGGATTGAAACCGGCATTTGATGAGAGCGGCGTGATCACAGCCGGCAACTCCAGTCAAATCAGCGATGGAGCCTCGATGGTACTGCTGATGTCCGGCGAAAAGGCGAAAGAGCTCGGTTTGAAGCCGCGGGCGAGAGTGGTATCGCGGGTGGTGCAAGGCAGCGACCCGATCATCATGCTGGATGGTGTTATTCCAGCGACCAAGAAAGCGCTGGCGAGAATGAAATTGACGGCAGGGGATATTGATGTTTTTGAAATCAATGAAGCCTTTGCCTGCGTTCCCCTGGCCTGGTCCAAAGAGATCAAGCCGGATATGAACAAGGTAAATCCCAACGGCGGCGCAATCGCCCTGGGCCATCCCCTGGGTGCCAGTGGAGCTCGCTTGATGACGACCTTGTTGCACGAACTGGAGCGAACCGACGGTCAATTCGGCTTGCAGACAATGTGCATAGGGCACGGCATGGCAACTGCGACGATTATCGAGCGGTTGAACTGAAGTTCGGCGAATCGGCGGCTAGTCCGGTCAAACATGCGCGGTTCCTGCTATCATCGAATTGGATAGCGGGATGACTGATGCGATCGAGACAATGCCATCAATCGGTTTAACAATAAAAGTAGTGGGCGCGACCGCGGCCGTGTGCCTGCTTCAGATTTGTTTTCAAACCTCAGGATTTGCTGAGGCAGACGGAGCCCGTTCGCCACGCGCTGCAAACTCGATCGGTGAAAGTCAGCCCAACTCCTCCTCTGAAAAACGATCGGCTCCTTCCGCTAACGAGCCCTCGGTCGATCAGCAGCAAGGATTTGATACGTTTGCTGCTCCGATACCGCCTGTAGTGACAGGAAGCATAGAGCTGGAAGAAATCAAGCCAACCAATGTTATCGACGTGAAGGTAGCCCAATCGCGGACTTTCAAGTTGAAGAACAAAATCGTGCGCACAGCGATCAGCGATCCTGGCATTGCAGAGCCAGTTGTGATCGCGGAGAACCAGTTCATTCTCCTGGGTAAATCGACGGGCAGTTGCACGCTATTCATCTGGGACGATGCCGGCAACATGTGCGGGTTGAACGTGGTCGT
>JAJPJO010000452.1 GCA_021324135.1 Pseudomonadota bacterium | reverse complement strand
TCGACTCCTCATCGTTGCCGACTGTCAAAAGTGTCTCGGCCAGCGAGAAGTGAAGGGCTGCATCTTGAGGGTACAGTTTCAGGGCTCGCTTATACTCATCGACGAGATCGTCATAGCGCCGTTCTTTCAAGAGCAATGCCACGTAACTTTTGGAAACGGCTTTGTTAGTCGGATCAAGCTTTATGGCATCCTTGAGAATGTCGATCGCCGTCTTGCTGTCTCCGTCCTGGGCGTACATGGTCGCCAGCTCGCTCATTTCGAAAGCTTTGTCCTTGCTCAACTCGATCGCTTTCTTTTGATCGAGGATGGCATCCTTGACCGAGCCCTGATACCTTCTGATTGTGGCGCGCGATCTGTAGTAGGCTGCATTGCCACCGTCGAGCGCGATTGCTTTATCGAGCTCCTTGATCGCCTCTCTCAGTCGCCACTGCTGGATGTAGATCTGGGCGAGGCGGAAGTGGGCTTTGCCTTCTTTCTTGTCGCGCAGGATGCCGGCAATGGCGATATCGATGGCGCCGTCGAAATCGTTGCGCATCAGGCGCATGTTGATCAAACTCTCGCGCACTTCACCCTGATCCGGCTCGATCGCCAGCGCCTCTTCGAATGATTGCTCGGCATCAGCAGGCAGGTTGAGCCAGCGTTCCTGCAGATACCCGAGGGTGCGATAGCCCCAGGCAAAATGAGGGTCGAGCTCGACGGCACGCTTGCAATATTCGGCTGCCGCGTTGGCTTTGCCTTCCTTGCCTGCCACCGCCGCCAGTGCGAAGTTGATAAAGGCGTCGTTGACATGCCGCTTCGGCAGGGCAGCCAGAGTCTTCTCGGCCTGGTCCGGCTTGCCGTGCGCCACCTGGACGAAGGCATCGATGACCATCTTGTAGCCCTTCAGATCGTCTTCGACTTTGTCCGTGCAAACGCGCTTTTGCAGCGCGTCCAGTTTCTCGGTCTGTCCGGAGAACATGTAGGCGAAGGCCAGCCAGGCACAGTTTCTTGTCGGCTCATCGGAGCCGGACGTCAGTTTCTCCAGGTTGGTGGCAACGCCCTTCCAATCTCCCTTGTTGATCAGTTTATAGGTTTTGCCGTCCACCTCGATACCAATCTGCTTGGGCGGCACCGGCTCGTTTTCGCCTTTTGAGGCAGTGGACTCATCGCTCTTTTGCTCTGCAGGCTTGGATCCGTCCGTGCTGCCGGCTGAGCTTGCCTCACTGCTCTTCTGAACTGGAGGCGTGGCACCGTCCGTGGTGCCGGACGGTTTGTCGCTGCTGCTCTTTTCGTTGGCGTTGCCGGAGGGCTCTGTTTTGTTTGCTCCGTCCTTGACCGGGCCGGCGGTGTCAGGAGTCTGGCTTGACGATTCTTTGTCCTTCTTCGATGTAGCGCCGTCCGTGGTGCCGGACGAATCTTTGCTCGCTGCGGGCTTTTGTTTTGCCTTCTTGTCTTTCTTGTTTTTCTTCTTCTTGCTTCCGCTGTCCGCATCCGCACCATCATTGGTGGCATCATGAGGATGGCGCTTGGCGCTGTGATCTATATCAGGAGGCAAATGACGTTTGACATACCTGTGGGCTGGGTCGTTGACCTCCGGGTCGTAGGCTTGCTCTTTCTCGGCGGCGCTTGCCGGTGCGGCTAATGTGAGGGTTGCGGCCAGGGATAGAACCGAGGCAGCTTGCCACAGCCGCTCTTTCCCGCCTCGACTTCCTCTCTTGTCCTCCATGGCTCACTCCTTCAGTAACGCTTCAGCCTTTCCGATCGCTTGCTCCGCTCCCGCTTCGAACAACGACAATTGCATGACTTCATCCATTGGAATGTTGCGCAGCCTCGGACCATCGAGAATTTTACTAGCTACACCGCGTTTTTCCATCTGGTTTATCAAATATTGCGCCCGATCGATCACCTGAGCGGGCAGCCCGGCCATACGCGCCACCTGTACTCCGAAGCTGCGGCTGGCGCCTCCCGGGACGACGGAGCGGATGAATTCGACTTTGCCGTCGACCTCTTTCACGAGCACCTGATAGTTGGCGATTTGCTTGAAGAAGTTTGCCAGACCGTTGAGCTCGTGGTAGTGCGTAGCAAATATTGTCCGGGCGCGCACTACTTTGGCGAGGTATTCGGCTACCGACCAGGCAATGGCGACGCCGTCGTATGTGCTCGTGCCTCTGCCCACCTCATCAAGGAGGATGAGCGATCTCTCTGTGGCGGAACGGCAACATTGCGTCGTTTCGCTCATTTCTACCAGGAAGGTTGATTGACCCTGGGTGAGGTCGTCGACGGCGCCGATGCGGGTGAATATTCGATCGACCAGGCCGATGCGGGCTGCCTCGGACGGAACGAACGAACCCATTTGCGCCATGATGCAAATCAACGCCACTTGACGCAGGTAGCTGGATTTCCCGGACATGTTCGGTCCGGTCAAGACGATCAGTTGATTCTCCTCGGAGGCACCGATGAGCAACGTGTCGTTGGCCACATATTTGCCCATGGGCAGGATGCTCTCCAGGACCGGATGTCGTCCTCCCTTGATCTCAATGCGGTGCGACATATCGACGATTGGTTTGACGTAGCCTCTTTCCTGTGCCACCACCGCCAGTGACAATAGAGCATCGAGATTGGCCAGCATGGAACCGACGCGAATCAGGTCCGGACCAAATGATGCTAATTCCTTCCTGAGCTCGAGGAACATTTTGTACTCGAGATCGGATTGATTTTTCTCGGCGTTTAAAATGCGCGCTTCATACTCCTTCAGCTCGGGCGTGATGTAGCGCTCGGCATTCGTCAGGGTTTGCTTGCGGATGTAATTGTCCGGGACGTGCTCCTGATTCGCTCTCGTCACTTCGATGTAGTAGCCGAAGGTGCGATTGAAGTTTACCTTCAGACTTCTTATGCCGGTGCGCTCCTGCTCGTTTGCTTGAAACTTCTCGATCCAGTCTCTACCGCCGCCGAGGAGCGAACGAATCTCATCCAGCTCGGCCGACACGCCCTCGCGAAATATGCCGCCTTCGCTTATCTCCCGCGGCGGATCATCTTTGATGTTGCTCTGGATGATTGCCGAGAGCTTCTCCAGAGACGGCGGCAGAAAGGCTAATTCGCTCAGGTAGCGGCTGCGCCGTTTTGAGAGTGTCTGAGCCAGCTTCGGCAGTTCGCGCAAAGACAAATGGGTGGCAACCAGATCCTTGGCATTGACATTGCCTGATGAAACCCGCACTGCCAGCCTTTCCAGATCGGATACACCGGCAAGAGCGGCGGCGATCTCAGAGCGCTGGTCCGCGTCCTGCAAAAGTTCTTCAATGCAATCCTGGCGGGCATGGATTTCAGCGATGGAGAAGAGCGGTCTGGACAGCCATTTGCGCAGCATCCTTCCGCCCATCGCCGTTTTTGTCCGATCGAGAGTGGAGAGCAAGCTGCCTTCAAAGGTCCGATCGCGGCTGGTCTCCATCAATTCGAGATTGCGCCTCGTGTTCGAGTCCAAAACCAGGTGCCCGGCGACCGTGTAGGCCGAGATCCCCTCAAAGCGCGGCTTCATTGCCCCTTGCGTGCGCTCCAGGTATTCGACCGCCGCCCCGGCGGCGCAAACTGCCAGAGGCATATTCTGGCAGCCGAAGCCCTCCAGCGTCGAGACGGCGAATGTATCGAGCAGCCTTCTTTGAGCCGGCTCGAACTGGAAGAACATTTGCGGTCTGCCGGTGATCCGGTACTGTCCTTCGATGCCCTCGGGAATCTCCGGCACCTCCTTTGGTACCACTTCATTGGGACCGGGGCGCACCACGCGCAATGCCACGAGCAATTCTTTGGGAGCCAGGCGGCCGAGCTCGAGAACCAGCTCTTCTTCAGTCATCTGGCTGACGATGAATTCGCCGCAGGAAGAGTCGACGCAGGCGAGACCCCACTCGTTGCCACCGCGGACGATGGCAGCCAGGTAATTGTTCTCACGGCTGGGCAACAAATGCGATTCGATCACGGTTCCGGGCGTGAGAATGCGCGTCACCTGGCGTTCTACAGGTCCTTTCTCGGCGCCGACCACGCCCACCTGCTCGCAGATGGCGACGGAATAGCCCTTGCCCAGAAGCCGCCCGAGGTAAACATCGACTGCCCGGTGCGGAACACCGGCCATCGGACAACGTCCGTTAGGATATGAGGGCTCCGGTCTGCCTGTCAGCGTAATGTCGAGTTCGCGCGCCGCCACCTGTGCGTCGGAATCGAACAGCTCGTAAAAATCGCCGACGCGAAAGAAGAGCAATGATTCCGGAAATTGAGCCTTGATATCCCAATACTGGCGCATCAACGCCGAGAGGCGGTTTTGAGAATCGATATCCGCCTTTACATTCGAGTCATTTGCTGACAAGTCCGCATCCTCACACGATCGGCGCTCGACGCCGAGAACAGTATCGCTGCATCAAGGACAGCAATTTATGGTACTAAATCTAAACTACTCAATATTACATTGCCGTCCGGGGGCGGCGCCAATAAGCTTCTGGTAATATGGAAAGCTTGAAAGGGTCTTGATTCTATAAGTTCGTCATCGGTCATATATTCAAATGGGTGGGTGCAAGCATGTTAAGGGTATCTGTTAACGGCAGAGTCGATAAATTTGGCAAGAGCCTTTTCGCCGCAGTTCTGGCTCTATCTCTTGGGATAACGCCTCTACTGGCGCAGGGAGCAGGGGCGGCGCCGCAACTGGCGCAAGGGGAAGCCAAGAAGAAGAGTCCCGAGACCAAGAGCCCCAAGACGACCAAAGAAGCCGGCGGCAAAGAGACGAAGACCGAAAGCGGTCCTGCTGCAAAAGATTCCAAAGAGAACAAGGTGAAAGACGAGAAGGACAGCAAGACTTCTGAAGGTAAATCCGAGAAAAAAGAGAAGGAAGAGGTAGTCAACGAGCTCAAAGACGCCACTCTCACCAATGTAAGCTCGGTCACCCCCGATGAGCTCATCGATCACGCCAAAGAGTATCTCGGCAAAAACATAAAGTTCACCGCCAACTTCTCATCGTTCTGCACTCTGGCTCTGAATTACAAGCCGGCCATGCGCGAGTCCAAGAAATTCATCTCCTTCCTGGTCAAACGACCGGACAGCAAGGTTCCTCTATCGGAGTTGAAACTGGCATTGCCCATCCCTAAGGAAACCGAAAAATCTAAAAATAAATTGCTCACCTCGCTGAGAGAGGATGACAAAATCGAGGTGACGGGTAAAGTGTTCTCGGCGGCACTTGACGAGCCGTGGATTGACGTCGTGGCAATCAAACGCCTGCAAGGAGCCAAGAAGTCCGACGACGACTCCTCAGATGAAGAGGAATAAAATCCGCCCTCTAGTTCGCTAATGCCGTCAAACGATTAAAATAGCAGCACTAAGCTGAGGAGATTGTTCGTGGCTGAGATTAACGATAACGTCAAACAGTTGGTTGCCTCACTGAACGGCAAGCACGGGATTCTGGGTTGTCTGCTTGTGGCGCGCGATGGCACCGTGTTGTGCACGTCCCTGCCGCCCGACATTGAAGTCTCAACCATCGGCGCTCTGTCCGCCACGCTTTTCTCAAACAACGATGTCTCCATTCAGCGCATGAATCGAGGGGCGCTCGTGCAAATGACTTTGCTCACCGACCAGGGCATTCTGCATTTTATTGAAACCGCCGGACATTATCTGGTTGTCTTGACTGCGCGCGGTCAGCGGATCAATCTCGAGGGTCTTATAAGATCTGTGGAAGAGCAAGGTAGATCGCTGGCGAAGGTGCTGGCTTAGCGAGGGCTCATGCCCCATCTCACTGATAATGGACTCGGGTGCTCCTTTTGCGGCAAAGCGCACGACAAGGTCAAGAAATTGATTGCCGGTCCGGCTCTTCCGGCAGCCTACATTTGCAATGAGTGTGTCGAGAGTTGCCTTGAAGCCCTCGATGACTTTGCCCCGCACAGATTGCGCTCGGAGCGAATCTCAAGATCATTGCTCAGGCGAAACGAGCCCGGCAGCGATGAATTGCAACGCTTGATCGACAAAGCTGCCAAAGCGCTGGCCGGGCTGAGGCGCTATTTCGCCGCCCAGCTAAACGGCTCGCCGAGCGCCGATGATCGAGGCAGGGCCGACAAAGAGACGGACCTTGAATTCGTTTTGGGCTTCACATTGTTTCTCGAGGCGAAAAAACGCGGCAGTTGTGCTCCGGAGCTCTTGCCGCTCATTGATGAGTTGGTGGCATTTCATGTGCAGCGCAACGAACTCGAGCCGGCAGCCGAATTGCTCGAGTGGGCCCTGGTTGTCTTAGAAAGCCGGGACAATGGCGATCGAGTTAAAAGGGCTCATGCCCTCGATCTTTTGAAGATATACACGAGGATGCAAAAAAACCGTCGCGATGTCGAAACCGAGCATCTCTTCAAGATACTCGAGGAGCGAAGCCCGGAGGGCTCCTTCAGTGAATGATCAGATGATTGAGTCGGAATCTGCATGGGGAGCGCACTTTTGTGGTATTTTTGCGCCGGCAAGGGTAAGATGTGAATGAGGTGTTTCGCCGTTTATAGCTTAGGCGCCTGGGTGAGATGAACAGGAACAGAATTAGAAAGTTCGTTTTCGTCCCGATTGCCGCCGTCGCGATCATGTCAGCGCCGGCTTGGGCTGCTCGATTCGTCGATACCTCGGGTTATTGGGCCGAGAAATATGTAAACAAGCTCTCCGATAAAGGCGTTATCTTATCGGCGTCCGACGGCAAGTTCAAACCCAACGATCCGATTACCAGAGCCGAGCTTGCTCAATGGATGGTAAAAGTATTGGGCATCGACAAACAGCCGGTCAGCTCTACGCCCAGCTTTCCTGATGTCAAACCAAGCGATCCATACTACCGGGCCGTTGAGATTATTCGCCAGAACAATTACATAGCCGGTTATGCCGATGGTTATCGTCCCCGGCAGTTCATGCAGCGCGGCGAGATGATTTCGATCGTGGCCCGGGCGTTGAACGTTCAGCGCCCTGATGAGGAGACGATCAGCCAGGAGTTGGCGCGATATTCCGACAATGCCAAGATTCCGCAATGGGCTCGCCAGGGCATTGCCCTGGCCTCCAAAGAAGGCATTCTCGTCATGCAGACGCCCGACAAAGTCAATGCCACCGGACTTGCCACCCGGGGTGAAACGGCGGCCATACTCTCCGCCTTGAATGATTATTTGAATGAGAAGAACGTATCGGAGCGCCTTCAGCGTGCCGACATGGGTGAAAGCGATCAGCCGCCGGACTCGGCCGGACAGGCCGGACGTCCCCTGTCGCCTGATGATCCGCAATATCGAGGGCGAGTGCAAAAGCAGGATGCCAACGGCACCCTGGCTTACTCGCCACCACCGGCGGTGCCGGGAGCGGCTGCCTATGGCGGCGCGCCACCCGGAGCTTATGTGCAACCTGGCTATCCCCCGCAGCAGCCACCACCCGGCTATTACCCGCCCGGCGCCATGTACGGCGGCAATGCCCAGATGGGCGGCTATCCCGGCGGCCCGCCGCTGCAAGGCCGGGTATCGACGGTGGCGGCCGGAACGGCGATGAGCGGCAATTTGAAAAACTCGCTTGATTCCGAGACGACGCAGCCTGGCGAACCTGTAGAGCTGACTCTTTCTCAAGGCATCATGGGTGGCGACGGCACCGAGGTTTTGCCGCCCGGCACGACTCTGATTGGCTCGGTAACCAACGTCATTTCGGCGAAACGATTCAAGTTCGGCGCCAATGGCAAGATGGACATCAAATTCACCCAGTGTGCTTTGCCTGATGGCAGGCGCATTCCGATTTCTGCTTCGGTCGACACCGATCAGATCCGCCTCACGGGCGGTACCACCGGCGGGCGTGTCGGCAAAGGCGTTCTTACTACCGCAGTTGGTGCCGGAGGCGGGGCGGCGCTTGGTACCGGACTTGGTGCAATCGTGGGCGCTACCGCACATGGACCGGTCGGCCGATCGACCGGCATGGGTGCCGTGTTTGGCACCGCCCTTGGTGGCGGCGTCGGTTTGATTGCCGCCGGCGTGCGTAAAGGCTCGGAGGTAAAGATTCCGGCTGGAACCAATATGCCGATTCGGGTCGATCAAACATTCCAGGTTCCCGGCCCGATGATGAGCGCCATGCCGCCATATGGTGCGCCGCCTTATGGTACTCCATATGGTGCGCCCCAGTACGGTGCCCCTCCATATGGCGCGCCGCCCTACGGCGCTCCGGTCCAGTATGCGCCGCCCCCCTATGGCGCCCCGGGTGCTCCGGTTCAGTATGCTCCGGGGCAATACAGCGCCCCGCCGGCTGGAGCGGCGCCGCAATATCAGCCTCCGGCCAATACTCAGCCGAGCGGCTCTCAGGCGCAGCCGGAGCAGGACTCGCCTCCGCCTTTTAGCATGGGTCGCTAGAAGCTTTTCCGAACAAGAGCGGCCAAGTTCGGCAGAGATCGCTCAACTGCCGTAGCGTCGTTCGCGCCTTGTGAATTCGCTTACCGCCTCATCGAAATCAGCCGGTGTAAAATCGGGCCAGAGCTTTTCGATTACATAAATCTCCGTATAGGCGGACTGCCAGAGGAGATAGTTCGAAAGGCGCATCTCGCCGCCTGTGCGAATGAGCAATTCCGGATCAGGTATGCCGCTTGTGTAGAGATATTGATTGATCGTCTGGTCATCGACCGTGTTTGCGTCCAGCTTGCCGTCCCGGACTGCCTGAGCAATCTTGCGCACCGCCTGGGTTATCTCGAGGCGTGAGCCATAATTGATCGCTACCTGCAGATTGAGCCCGCTGTTATCCTTTGTCTTTTCGACTGCCTCAGCCATGGATGCCCGCAACTTTTCAGGCATTGCCGCCAGGTCGCCGATGAATCGCAATTTCACCTGGTTGTCGGCCAGCTCTTGAAACTCCTCGCTCAACACATCTGTAAACAAGCGCATCAGGTAGCCGACCTCTTCCTCGCTGCGCTGCCAGTTTTCGCTTGAAAAAGCGTAGACGGTCAAGTACGGCAGTGAAAGCGCTCCGACATGCTTGACGAGCGCCTTGAGGCTTTTGACGCCGTGTTTATGCCCGATTGCCCGGGGCAGGTGACGTTTGGTAGCCCAGCGGCGATTGCCGTCCATGATGATTGCCACATGGGAAAGGGGCAATTCGCTCTTTGCGCTTGCCTTGCTTCTGCTCGCCGTTTCGCCGCTTGTGCTTTCCTTGAGCACCCGCGCCGCCGCCTCAGGCATCGCCTGCTCCGCTCGGGCCTTCACGCTCTCTGCCGGCTCAGCCAGGCTGTCCTCTGGATTATTATGGGCGCGCTTAAATCTGTGGTTTAGTCTCACTTCTCACCAGTCAGCAAAATGGGCGAGGGGCAATGCAATCAAATAGCAATTGCATATGCATTTTAACCCGAAATTGAATTGATGGACTTCCGTCGCTTTGTTCGTATTGAGCAAACTCATGTAAAAAAGAGGCAAAGGCTGGGCTGCCGGGTGTCGTCAACCCGGTCGGGCTTCGTGATAAATTAACTTGAGAAAAGATTTTCTCAGCGCGAGCTTCGCAGAGTCCTGGTTATATGTTTCTCAAACCGACTTATTTTATAGATGGCGACATAACCTCGGTTGATATCGAACGTTTGAGTCATGATGGTGTGAAGGGCTTGATTATCGATCTGGACAGCACCCTGATGGAGTCGAAAAGCGGCTCTATTACGGACGAGACGCGTGACTGGCTGGAGAGGGCCCGGCCGCTTTTCGCGATTGTCGTTTTGAGCAATAATAAACGGGACGAGTATCTGCAGGGCGCCAGCACCGTTTTGGCAATGAAGATAATCGGTCATGCGGCAAAGCCCTTTCCCAGCGGATTTAACCAGGCTCTGACCATACTCGACTTGCCACCAGAGGAGGTGGCGGTTATAGGCGATCGACCTCTCACGGATATACTGGGCGGGCAACTGGCCAAGATGAAAACCGTGCTGGTGCGACCGCTGAAAAGCATCAAGGAGCCTTCCTGGAAGACGTTTTTCCGCAATGTCGAGCGCATCGTGGTCAGACCGTAATCGGTGTGGATATATCCGTAATTAATATCGTTTAGAGACGGCACTCAAACTGCTTGCAATTGCCGATCAGTTGATATAGTTTCATAAAATCATGAAGTAGAATCACGACTTCTCTAGATTGGGGGCGCCATAAAGTTAGGAACTTTATTGATTCTGGTATCACTCTCAACCAGTGCCGCCAGAGCCGAAACTGCCGTCGCGCAATCGTCGCGCTCCACCGATTTGTCCTTGATCACCGCCGATCAGCAAAACGACGGGCATGCACAAGAGCGTCCTGCCGCTAAAGCCTTGCAGCGCGAGCGCCAGAAATCGGCGCGCCTGGCCTTCGACAAGGGCATGCAATACAAGCGCACCGGTGACAGTGGCAGAGCTTTGATTGAATTTCTCAAGGCCACCAGGGAAGATCCGCACTGTTTAGAGGCTTATTACGAGCAAGCAGTAATCTTCCGCGAGAAGGGTTTCCATAAGCTGGCCGTCTCCCGCCTCGAGCAGTTGCTGGCCATTAAACCTGGCAATCAAAAAGCGCGTGTTCTTTTAGCCGCGATCAAGCTCGAGCAGGGCAAAGTCACCGACGCCATCGAACAATTGGGTGTCTCGATTGGCATGCCGAATCTGTCGGCAAGCGCTTCTTCAAAAGATGAGTCGGGCGGGGACGACTCGGGCGTTCCGGCAATGATTCTGCAGTCTCTGCATGCGGCTATGCCACCTCATACAATACCAGACACCAGTGCCCGATCGACCGACGGCAGTGCCTCCGATGTCTCTCTGGCACCGAATACGGTGCAGCCGGGCGAAGCCCTCATCCGGGAAGGACAGGCACGGCAGGGTTGGCGCAGAGGTAAAGGAAACCGCGCCAAGGTGCGGCAATTGCTGAGCAAGCGTTATGGCAAGTTCAACAAAGAGAACGGCAGACGATTCAAGCGCCATTGGATCGCGAGAATATTCTCCTGGCCGGAGCCCTTCAAGAATGACACCACATTCGGTGCACTGGCAGCGGCGGAGGCTCGCGGCGGCAACGAGGTCGTCCCGCAGGATTTGAAGAGTGAGGGTCGATTCGAGCTCAATGAGT
>JAJPJO010000558.1 GCA_021324135.1 Pseudomonadota bacterium | reverse complement strand
TTTCGCGACTGTGATTGCGCAAGAAATTGATCATCGCATCAATTATCGTCGTGCGCATATAGATGGTCTCGAGTTGGAGATGCCCATAATTTCCACGCCAGGCCAGCGTCTGATCACTGGATGGCATCGCACTCATCAGATCAGTCACTTTCTTGGGCGAAACACAACTGTCGCGACTGCCTTGCAGAATCAGGACCGGCATGTTATCGGAAATTTTCCGTCCCCACTCAGCTGTCTTTGATACCCAACGATCGGTGCCGAGCAACGCCTTGAGGGAGAGTTCCTTGACGACGAGCGGATCATCCTCCATCTCCTTTTTCACCGGCTCGCGGTTGGAGACGAGATACTCGAAGAATGAGTGCAGATAGATATCATGGCTTGGGCTGAAAACAGCCTTTACACCACGCAAAGCTGTTCCGTGCCCGAAGTACATTTTGGAATTGAGACGCACAGCCGGGGCTGAGAGCATAAGGGCATCTACAAGTTCAGGATGTTCGGCGCCCAGGCGCACCGCGAAGGTGCATCCCAAGCTCTCACCCATCGCTAATATTTTTTGGTCCGGATATTTTTCTCTGATCAGTTTCGCTAACTGAATAATGTCTTCGTAGCTTTTGGAATGATCAACTCTCTTTCTGTCATCATCGGCGGTGCTGAATTGTTTCTTTTCGTCGAACAAGCAAGCTCCGAATCCCCGCATATCAAGCGTAACTACGCCTACTCTATTTGCCGCAAGCATGCGCGCCAAAACTCTGTATCTACGCCCATGTAAAGTAAGTCCATGAATTCCCAGGACAATTGCGCGCGGATTCCCTTCTGCCGGCATCCACTCGTAAGTCGGTATGTGGAGTTTCTGGGTGAATTCTCCATCTTCGATATATTTGTATTTCGCCGCCATCTCAGGAGTGATGTTTTCAACGAAGCCCTCCGGCATCGTGCTCTCAGCGGCAAAAACCGGAAGCCAGGAAGCGCAGCAAAGGCCCGCTGATAGAAATAATCTCCAGATTGTCGCCTTCAGTCTCATCATGTGTTTGATTCCTTTATCTATAGATCAATTGCGGCTAAGGTTGTATGCTACTCCTTCGTCAAAGCTTCGGCAATGCCAATACTCAAAGTGAGGAACAGTTTATGAGCAGGTTCGGCGATCTCTGGAAGTCCGGCAAGATGATTATGAAAGACCAGAAAGAAGAGTCGCAAAAGCGCTTTGAGGAAGTGCGTAAGTTGGCGCAGGAGCTCAACCCGGAAGTGGCAACCGGCAGTCCATCCGATCAAATCCTCAGTGCCCTCAAGTCACGCCGCGGACAAGAGACCGGCCGCTGGCTCAGAGAAATGGCCAAGGAAGATGTTCTCAAGCCGGTAGCAACGCAAACTCAGACGCGAGATCCGGGCACTTTCGGTTTCGAGGCTACGATAAGCTGGATTGATGCACTATTCGAGCAGTTCACCGAGCTGTCCTTCGAGTTCAACAAAACTGCTGTCGGCACCGAACTCATGCTTTCCTGCGAAAATCCGAAGCTGCACGAGAAAAAGTCCGATGACACATGGTATCGTCCGGTCGTCAAAACATACCAGGGCCGCCTCACGACAAGACAATGGGCTCTTCTTGTAAAAGGAAAAGATGCGAAGATCATCATCACCATCGTACCTGCATCGATGTTGCTTGCCTTTACAACGGAGGAATTTTCAGAAAATGACTTTCCACCGCTTATGGAAGTGGTACGCGAAGACGTAGATGGCAAGCAAACTTGGACGATCGGCGGCGAGGCTGCTCCAATGGAAGCCATCTCGCATCTCGCCAAGGAATTGTTGGGCGATCTGATTAGAGTCTCAAGCGGAGTCATGTCGGAGTCAGAGTTATTCGGTAGAACAGGCAGCGCTCCTAAACTTGGTGAAAACCTGGCGGTGGGATACCAACGCAGCAGCGCAGGTGAAACGACAACAGAGGCGGTGGCAAAAAAGCATGCTCCGAATTTTGATGAGATGAACGTGTTCGACGCGTGCGACGTCGTCGACGGCATTATCGAGCGCGAGCTCAAAAAACTCTATGAGGAGACGTCGAAGATTCGTCCAGGCTCTGCCATGGCTGAAACGGCGCGAATGCAGATATCAGCGATGGAAACTTTTCGTTCGAAAGTGGTGGCTGCCTTCGAGGAATTCACTCGTGCGGCCCATGGTCTTTCAAGCCAAGCGCCAGCCGAGGAGCAGAGTGCACCGGAGCTGCTAGGGCCGGACGATAGTTACAACTAGACAATTGCACTAACTTCAGCCCGGAAAGAACGCCATCAAATATGGGCGCCTTGCTTCTCAAGCGCGCGCGCTTCCTCTAATAATTTCTCCGCCTTATCCTGTTGCTTCGTTTGCCTGTACAAATCAGCATTGCTGCGAACGGCGGACAGCAGCGCCCCCATATAGTTGGCGCTCTTATCAGTGCCGGATAGCTTCCTGGCTTCAGCCAGGCTTTCTGCCAGCTCGGGCTTCGCATTTTCAAAATCGTTTTGATCGAGATCGAATTGTCCTAGCTTATTGAGCGCAACGACATACTCCAGGGGTTTACTATCCTTGTCCTTTTTTCGAATCTCACGAACATGAGTCAACAAAGGACGGGCATCGCCGTATTTTTTCTCGGCTACGAGGCAGTCTGCTAACCTCGCCTCCAATTGAATAACTTGAACCGAGTCATTTCCCAACATCTTCCGCTCGAGTTCCAGAGACTTAGACAGCAGCTTGTCCTCTTCACTGTAGAGACCTGCGCCATGCAATTTTGCGGAGGTCAACACTATGCTTGGAACCTGCGCCTCAGCTCTCAGTTTCGCGCTTGTTTGAGCCACCTCACTCTTCGAAGTGGCATCGAATCCGGCAAGAACTTTCATTTTAGAATCCGTCTCGGCGCGCAAACGCTCCAAGCCGATCTCGATCATCTCTTTATTCACCTTCTCGAGATCCTCAGCATGACCTTCCCAGACATTGTAGAGATCGGATTTTAGTTTAAGCGTCGCTTCCAATCGGTGTTTAGCATCACCAAAGGTGCGAGCCTTCGCCTCACACCATGCCAGTTTTGCATCTGCGCCGGTATAGTCTTTTGAATTGAGCGCTGACTCGGCCTGAGATAGAGTTACTTGCCACAACGACTTATCAAGAATTGTGCCGCGATCCTCACTCGGCCCCGGCCAGAGCGCTGTGAAACCGAAGGCACCCAATAAAATTGCGAACCCGATCCCTAGCACCACATATGGTGCACTGAGTTTCAACTCAGGCGCCTTGGCCACTTTCTGTGTCGGTCCTGTATTGACCGTAAATCTTCCGCTCTTCCCGAGCAGATTGGCTGATATCGCTCCCAACAGATCTTGAATTTCGGAGGCAGTTTGAAAACGCTCGGCGGGATTCTTGGCCATGCATTTCACGATTATCTCTTCCAGTTCCGGCGGTACGTTAGCATCGGGCATCAACTCCTTGATGGGCCGAGGAGCTTCATTGACATGCATGTTCATCGTCTCAAGAATGCTCTCACCGCGGAACGGCGGACCACCAGCCAGAACGTCATACATCAAGCATCCGAATGCATACAAATCGGAGCGCGTATCAAGTTCTTTCCCCAGGCACTGCTCCGGACTCATGTATATCGGACTGCCGAATATCTCACCGGTTTTGGTTAATTGCTGTTGTTCGATACCGGCGCCAGGAAGAATTTTGGCAATGCCGAAATCAACAATTTTGACCAGCTCGGAACCATCTTGCTCTCTGATGAGAACGACATTAGCCGGCTTCAGATCGCGATGAACGATCCCTTTTTTGTGAGCCGCATCCAGTCCGGCGCAGATTTGCTTGAATATTGGCAAAGCGCGTTCGAGTGGAAGGTTGGGCTTACGTTCAATCAAATCCTCGAGGCTTTCTCCCTCCAAACAATCCATAACGAAGAATGGCTCACCATCATCGGTTACGCCGAAGTCGTAAACGGTTATGATGTTTTGATGACTGAGAGAGCTGGCCGCCTGGGCTTCGAGCTTGAAGCGTTCCAGAGAGGTAACATCCTCCTTTAATTTGCCGTGCAACATCTTGATGGCAACGGTGCGATTCATCAGACGATGCTTTGCCTTATAAACGATACTCATGCCGCCGAGTCCGAGCACGGACTCGATTTCATATCGCTCGGCAAACACTTTTCCTATCAGAGGATCATTGCTGGACCCACGCAAAGTCGTCCCGTCATTAGGACAGAGGGTCAGTCCTTCGAATTGCTGAAAACAGTTAGGGCAATATCGTTTTTCAAAATTGACTTTCTGTGTGCCTGTCATAACGCCGTCGACTTCCTGGAACTTTCAGACTCCAGATTATTGTACCCGACGCTATGCAAGCGATCACCGTTTTTCGCCGGAGATATCCACGTCTTTTACCATTACCAGCTCGCCCTTTTTGATGTCACGCGTCGCTGTATAGCCCACCAAACCAAGATAGCCGTTGCAGATTACGCCCCTTGGAAGTTTGCTCTCCAGCATTGTGTCTCCTTTCAAATTGCCTTGGGTATAGCGTTCGCCTTCCTTTATGTCTCTGGTGGCATAACTTACGGCATACCTTCGCTCGTCGGTTTGCTGAGGGTTTTCGACTCCGTCTGGCGGCAAGAGCTTAACGCCCCAGCCGCAACCACGACATTCAGCGGTCGGCACCGGACCTGGCCCTGGCTCTCGCATTTGAGCGTAGAGAAAGCCGAGTCCGACAAACAGGCAAATGTTAGCCAGCGCCAGGCACTTGACGTTGCAGAAGCGCTTCAGCTTCCTTGTCCAAAACATGTTGTTCACCAAACAGGATAGTAATGTTTCCAATGATAAGGAAAAAACGATTTGCTGAAATAGGGAAAACACTGCTTTTGTTTGACGTATAATGGTCGCCGCGCTGCAGAAAAAACAGCTTGTGCCGATCGAACCTCGACTGATTGCAGTCGTTTTCTTGCCAATGAATTGCACTACATATGGATCTGCAGAAAAATCATTGTCCACATTCACTTCAACAACTCGAGGAGAGTGAAATGCAAAAACGCAGATTAGGGACCAGCGATTTGGAAGTATCAGCGATAGGGCTTGGCTGCATGGGCATGAGCTTCAGCTATGGACCGCCCAAGGAAAAGAGAGAAATGATTTCTCTTCTGCATGCATCGATTGAGCGTGGCATAACATTTTTCGATACTGCAGAAGTCTACGGGCCGCTTATCAACGAAGAGCTTGTAGGCGAGGCTCTGGCGCCCTATCGTAGCAAGGTGGTGATAGCCACCAAGTTTGGTTTTGAGTTGGATCCAAACGGTGGTCCGCGATGGGTAGGACTCAACAGTCGGCCCGAGCACATCAAGGAGGTTGCTGAAGGATCACTGAAGCGTTTGAAGGTTGATGTAATTGATTTGTTTTATCAACATCGCGTCGATCCGAGCGTTCCCATTGAAGAAGTTGCCGGTGCTGTAAAGGAACTAATCAAGGAAGGAAAGGTAAAGCACTTCGGTTTGTCGGAAGCCGGTGCCGATACAATTCGAAGAGCACATGCCGTACAACCGGTCACAGCCTTGCAAAACGAATATTCTCTCTGGTGGAGACGACCGGAGCAAGAGATCTTGCCTCTCATGGAAGAGCTTGGCATTGGCTTCGTTGCTTACAGCCCGCTGGGTAAAGGTTACCTGACAGGCAAAATCGATCAGCACACCAAATTCGATACCACAGATTTTCGCAGCAGCCTGCCTCGTTTTGCACCGGATGCATTGAAAGCAAATCAGGCATTGATCGATCTGATTGCCGAAATCGCCCAGAGGAAAAAAGCTACCCCCGCTCAGATAGCACTTGCCTGGCTGCTTGCCCAGAAGCCCTGGATCGTTCCGATTCCGGGAACCACGAAGTTGGAACGACTGGAGGAGAACATTGGAGCAGTAAATGTAGAGTTGTCCGGCCGGGATCTTGATGAAATCGAAAAAGCAGCTTCAAAGATAAGGCTTGTAGGCGATCGCTATCCTGAGCATCTGGAGAAAATGACCGGTCGCTGATTTCCCCGCCTCAACAACTTAGCTTATCGGCTTGTATCCACTTAAATGGATGCGCGAGTCAGTTCGCGTAGAACTCCGGTAACCGCAGCTGGTGCTGCGATGCGCCGTGATTTGAACGTCTTTCCTTTTGCAATCAGGTGCTGATCAATCGCATCAGTGTAATTTTTTGCGGCAAATTTCATCGTCTCTTTTAACCGGAGTTTGCCTGGCTTTTACATAAGAGCCCCTTTGACGAAACCTTTGTAAACGCCTAACCATGCGCTTACGAATGATGTCAAGTGATTTAGCATTCGAGGCCTATTGTGGTGGTGTCGATCGTCCTAACCTCCCGAGAGACCCTACCTATGAAAAAGCGAATCGCCTTATTACCAACGCTGCTCCTTCCTATCTTATTCGCTACCAGTCTCAGTTCCACTCTACCAGCCAAAGCGGATCAGAACTGCCCGGTCAATCCAAACTCACAATTGCATCGAGTCAAGATTGCAGCGCTGCTTAGTGGAACACCAACCCAACTACTGCCGAGCACGCCAGCCAACAATGCGACCGCCAGCCCAACAGTGAAACCGATCGCCATCAGCCAGCCAAGCCGGAAAACAAGCAAGAGAGCAACTGGCGTGAGCCTGAGGAAGAAGGTGAACAAGCTCGGCGACAAGAGAGTCCTGAGGAAGACAAAGAAAGGAAAAAAGAGTTCGAAGAAAGCTCGTGCCGTGACTCCTGCCATAGAAGCTGAGGATGAAGTGAAATACGTGGCTCTCACTTTTGATGATGGTCCAAACCCTACCTACACACCAAAGATTTTGGCGCTCCTCAAGAAGGAAGGCGTGCATGCCACCTTCTTTGTAATAGGCAGGCAGGCAAAAAAATATCCGGAGCTTGTCGAGCAAATCGTCGCTGACGGGCATAAGGTTGCCGACCACACAATGAATCATGACGAACAGCTTTATAAGCGCTCCGACGCCAGGATTGAGCAAGAAGTTCTGGGGACCAAAACGCTGATTGAATCCATTGTCCCAGGAACGACTGTTGAGTACTACCGGGCTCCAGCGGGCAATATGAACCGGCACGAGAGACGGTTGGTCGCCGAGTGGGGCATGAAGTCCATAAACTGGTCGGTTGATACTAAGGATTGGCAGAGGCCGGGCGTTGCCACCATTCTCAAGACGGTAAAGCGCCAGCTTCGCAATGGTGGCATTATTCTCATGCATGATGCCGGAGGAGACCGGACCCAGACAATTGCCGCTCTGAAAAAGCTGATACCTAAACTAAAGAAGGACGGCTATGAGTTTGTTTTCCCGAGCACAGCTCTGGCTGCCAGAAAGGCTCCGGTTGTCGCAGCAAATGATGACGGTCAGGATTAGTCAGGTCAGGATCAGTTCATCCTAGTGCGATAGAATCATGCCACATCATATCTATGGAAAGAAGGTGACTGGTGTGAAAACATTTCTCTCGTTGAGAAACGAGCATCGAAGACCTTTGCCGGACGAGTTTCACCAGGATGATGTTCGTTATGCCGAAGAGCTGGTCGAGCATTTTTTGCTGGAATTCACAGGCGAGGGCGATCTTGTTTTCGATCCCTTCCTGGGATTCGGAACGACGTTGCTGGTCGCCGAGAGGCTTAAACGCGTAGGTTTTGGCGTTGAATTCGATGAGAAACGCTGGCGCTATGTGCGCTCAATTTTGCAGCACCCCGAGCGCGCTTTGCACGGCGACTCAACCAGGCTTGTCGACATCGATCTTCCTGAGTTCGATTTCTCAATCACTTCGCCGCCATACATGGGGAAGCATCACAAAGAGAATCCGTTTACGGCATACTCGACGATAGGAAATGGTTATGGCCAGTACCTCGAGACTCTCAAGGATATTTACCGGCAATTGAACGCCAGGCTGAAGCCCGCTGCCAAAGTTGTTGTTGAAGTGTCCAACCTCAAGCATGAGGATGGTTCGCTGACCACGTTGGCATGGGACATCGCCGGTAAAATATCAGAAGTTTTGCGCTTTGAGGGAGAAATAATTGTCACCTGGGAAAATGCCTATGGATATGGCTACGATCACAGCTATTGCCTGGTCTTTTCGAAGATTTGATGCCTTCGAGCGCGGTTAAACTTTTAGATCGCAGAGCGGCACTGCAGGCGGTGCCTTTATTAGTCTTCTGTACAGATCCTCGTATTTCGGTATGATCGCTTCAGATGAGAATTTCGCCCGCGCTTGCTCCCCGGCATTTCGGGCCAGTTTCATGCGCAATTCCTTGTCTTGGATGAGGCGCTCCACAGCTCGTGCTGATTGATCGGCATCGCCAAAAGGTACCAGCAAACCGCTCACACCATCTTCGATGACCTCCGGAATCCCGCCTACATTGCTGGCCACACTCGGGCATCGGAAGAACATACCCTCAAGAATGCTCAGGCAAAAGCTTTCGCTTTCAGACGTATACAATGACAGATCGGCTGCCTGCAAGTATTCTTCAATCTCAATGACGTTCTCCCGCACGATAACTCTGTCCTCGAGGCCGAGGCGGCGCACATCTTGTTGAAACGGCTCGAAATGCGCTCCTGCCAGAACAAGCAGTTTAAAGGATTCGCGGGGTTTAACGCGTGACAAAGTCTCGAGCAATAGATCGATTCGTTTCATCGGTCTCAAATTGGAGGAATGCAGAATTAAGACCTCATTATCGATACCAAGCTCGCGTCTTACTTCCTCCCTCGATCGCGCCGGCTCTGTCGGAGTAAAGAAGTTATAGATCACTTCCATTCGCCCGCCGTAACCAAGAACTCGCCTTGTCTCCTCCTTTAGAAAAGAGGATACGGTGGTAACTGCATCCGATTGCAGCAAAGCATGATGGATAGCCGGTCCGTAACCTGGATCTTTTCCGAGCAGGGTTGTGTCCGTTCCATGCAGGGTTGCCACCACTTTCGGTTGCTTGTCGGGCGGCAGCATGCAACGGGCAAGAATGGCTGCCGTAGCATGCGGTACGGCATAATGGACATGCAAAACATCGATTTGATGCCGGCAACATATTCTGGCCATCTCCACGGACAGCGGCAATGTGTAGTCAGGGTATTTAAACAAGCCATAACTATTTATAAGTACGGGATGAAAAAATATGCGTGGCGCGCAGCGCGGAAGTCGAAATGGACGCTCGTAACTTATAAAGTGTACTTCGTGCCCCCGCTGCGCGAGTTCTATGCCGAGCGTAGTGGCGACAACGCCGCTGCCACCAATGGTGGGGTAGCATGTGATACCAATTCGCAATGGACGGTCGTTTGCATAATTATTCATGATTAGAATTTCCGAGCTCCCTTGCCCGCGTGTGCGAGCGATTCGAACAGTAGCGGATCGTTTGGATAGAGCGCCATAGCATACTCGACACCGGCCCTGGCGCCAAACAGGCGGGCGCGCGTCAGTTGCAATTGAACATAATTACGTGAGGCCGCCTGTGTTGCATGCGCGTTCATAGCCGCGGTCCACAGGGGCACGACTGGTGAAACATCAATCAATATAGGCGTGATGTCGGACGGCTCCCCTTCAGGAGTTATCGCATAAAAGAACAATTGCTCGATGGCATGAGATTTTTGATCGCGCAATTCATCAACGCCACCGTACCTGGCAATACGAGCCGCATCCCTGACCAACTGTCCTAAGCGCCA
>JAJPJO010000087.1 GCA_021324135.1 Pseudomonadota bacterium | reverse complement strand
GCCGAGGCGGAACCGGTCGGCTCGAGTCCAACCGGTTCCGCTCGACTGCTCACCGCCGGCGGTGAGACCTGGACTTCAGGCGGAGACAACCGGGCAGGCGCTACCGTTCATGTACTCGAGCATCTTGATGCGCTCGGGAACAGGCGGGTGGCTGAGCTGCAGGTACTGCCAGAAGGCCTTGATCTTCTGCCAGAGCGTCTTCGGCTGCGGCTCGGCGGCGCGCGAGTCGAAGAGCGGGTCGATCGTCATCATCGGACGCAGTGCGCGATACATTTCCTTATCGCGACCCTGCGGGCGGTGCTTCTCGACATAAGCGACGAGCTTCTGCAACGCCACCGCCAGATCGCAGGGCTGACCCAGGATGAGAGCGCCCGTGGCGTCGGCACCCGACTCGCGGGAGCGGACCACGAACATCTGCACGACCTTGGTGACCTGACCGGTGATCTGGAAGACGATGTACATGATCACCCACTCGAGGACGCCGGTGAACAGACCTTTCCGCTCCGGAGCCATGCCGAACATGCGCTTGAAGATGCGGATCGAGCCCAGGAGCGCGCGAACGCCGGTGTCGACGATGGAGAAGAAGATCATCGAGAGCACGGAGATGAACGAGTTGAGCGCCACGTCGTAGTTCTTGACGTGACCGAGCTCATGCGCGAACACCGCCTTGATCTCGGCGTCCGTCATGCCGCATTCGAACAAGCCTTTGGTCGCCGCGACTACCGCCCAGGAATGGAACGGACCGGTGGCGAAAGCGTTGGGCAGCGGGTTGTCGGAGATGTAGACGGGCGGCATTTTGGTGAGCCCGCTCTTCTCCCAGACCTGTCTGACCAGCTCAATGAGATGAGCGTCGCGGGGGTTGCTCGGATCGGCAGGCACGGACTTGGTGAGAATGAGCGACACCTTGGCGCTCAAGAGCCACATCACCACAGGCACGAAGAACCAGAGGGTTCCGAAGCCGAGCTTGAAGTGATAAGAGAAACCAAACGCCCAGAGGGCGAGAAAGACAAGACCGCCCATCATGAGATAGCCGAGGATGGTCTTCATCCAGGCAATTCGCTGAGCGTGCTTGATGGCCGGATACTTGGGATCATCCGGCCCGATAACTTTGTGACGCGCCATGTTAAACCTCCTAATCGTTGGATTTGACGCATCTGCAAGAATCTCTGAGGCAACCGTTGCCTCAGATCTAAGAGCAAGACAATCAAGAACGCAGTGTTTCGAGCCAGGACGAATCGCTGGGACTGCTCTGGTTCGGGACGGGAAGTTCCAGCACTACCGGCGGTATCAATCACTGGCGGCGCCAGAGTGATACGGCAAAGCGGCAGAGCAACGGAATCCTCGTCCTTATTGAGTTCTTGACTGAAAAGAAGATGGAAATGACATTGTTAAGATAACCAGAATAAGTGCCAGGTTTTCAAACAAAGTGGCCTCAGCTGATTTAGTAAAGATATTAATGATATAAGCGGTTCTTGGCGCTGGAATACCGATGTCAAGATTGAGGCTGGTCCCTGAATACAGCCAAATTGAGCCCTCATGGAGACGGCGCTTGACAGCCTTTGCTAGACCACCGCCTCTTGTGGACTGTTGATTGGCATATAGCGAAGCTATCGTATTCCTCTTTTCTTCGCTGAATACCGGCTTGAAAGGCTGCTCTCGGTCATTCCTGAAAACCGGCGCCATTAAATCGAAATAGCGAATAGCTTGACGTTTAGCCGGCTTTGGTTGGCTGAAGGGCAGCGATTTGCCTGGCAAGATCCGCGATAGAACCGCGTAGTTCGCCGGGTCTGGCTTCCCTCGCTATCTCTTGAATGTTGAGGTATTGCTTCAAAACCGCCTTGACGTCAATGCCTGCAGCCTCGAGGTCAATGATTTTTGCGCGCAAGCGACAGCGTTCGCTTGTATACCGTCCCTTTAGAGGCGCCTCATATCCGAGCACATCCCTTAACCGCCGCGCTAGCCGCGCAAACACCGGACCCCAGTCGCTGACTATCGGGTTGGCTGTCGTGTTTTCAGCTTTCTGCGCTGCATTAACAATCAGGATGCGATGCCGCACCTGTCCCAGGGCTCGTTCTGCCTCGCTAAATGATTTCTTGTCGATCAATTGCTCGATCTCGCTCACGCTATGGCGAAACGAACTGCTTTCGATGCCGTGCGATTCCATGGCTTTGATCATGCCGCATGTGCCGTAGAGACTGCCGAGACAATCCACCTCCTGCGCTTTAGGCTCCCTGAGCGGCGCCAGTGCCGAGAGCGGGTCGACCACGCCAACGCTTCTAATCTCCAGTGCCGACATAAGCTCATCGACGTTGACTGCCTTGCTGCCGTAAGCCTTCACATCCACAGCCGTGATCACTACCTGATCGTAGGCGCTGTTGTAGCAATCCGGCTGCTTGAAGAAGTCCACTTTCACCCGCAATATTTCTTTCGGATCAGCCTGCATCAGTTCTTTGGCCGCGAGCACAGCATCGATCTTCAAATCTTTGTCGCTTGAGGTAGGCGGGCGCAACGTGGTCAAGGTCACCTCATTGGTATCGGTCGTGTCGAGATTGACTGGAGCATCGGGCTTTAGAGCTTTAGCCTGATGCAAGCGCTGCACAAGACTGACTGCATCAAAAGCCTGGGCGCTCGGGGCGCCGGCAATGCTCAGTCCTAAAACTGCCGAACTTGCCAGGGCAAATGTTAGAGGAGATCGCCTAATAAAACGCATGGATTTGAACGTGTTGGTGAAGGATGTGCCGACGTTCCGCCGACGCCATATTCTTACCATATTGGCAAGGTCAAAATATATAATCAAGTCATCCGCTTTATACTGATCAAGATGGACGGGCATTCAAAAAAGACGAAGAACCTGATGCAGGGCGGGCCCTGCCTGGCTCTTTTCTCGGCCGTTTTGTTCGGTTTGAGCACGCCCTTTGCCAAACTTTTGATCGGTGAGATTCAGCCCTTTCTTCTGGCCGCTCTTTTTTACCTGGGCTCCGGAGTGGGGCTGTCCTTGCTGCTTTTGATCGAACGAATCAGAAAAGTGCGACGGCACTCGAGATTGACGAACAAAGAGTGGTTCTGCCTTCTGGGCGCCATTATATGTGGTGGCATAGTCGCGCCGGTCCTTCTCATGTTCGGACTCTCGGTGACTACCGCGTCATCGGCATCGCTGCTCTTGAACCTCGAGGGCGTTATGACGGCGCTCATAGCCTGGTTTGTCTTCAAGGAGAATTTCGACTCACGCGTGGCGCTGGGAATGGGTGCCATTGCATGCGGTGGCGTCTTGCTCACCGTCGGTGGTGGCAATATCGCAAGTGTTCAAGCAGGCGGTCTTTTGATCGTTCTGGCTTGTTTTTTCTGGGCAATCGATAACAATCTGACCCGCAACGTTTCTCATGCCGATGCCCTGCAAATTGCTGCTGCAAAGGGATTGGTTGCCGGCATCAATAATCTCGGTCTGGCATATTTTTGGAATCTTCACTTCCCGGCGGCTCAGGTTGCCGTAGAGGCGATGTTGATTGGCTTTCTGGCATACGGACTGAGCCTCGTCCTCTTCGTTCGCGCCCTTCGCGATCTGGGCACGGCCCGCACCGGTGCCTATTTTTCATGCGCTCCCTTTGTCGGCGCCCTGGTATCAGTCCTGCTTCTGCGCGAAGCGATCACATGGCAAATTTTGCTCTCCGGGCTCTTCATGATCGGCGGAGTCTGGCTGCATTTGAGCGAGCGCCATGAGCATCTGCATGAGCATGATGAGGTTGAGCACGAGCACGAGCACATCCACGACGAACATCATCGCCACGAGCATAGCCCCGACGATCCACCCGGTGAGCCGCACACGCACAAACACAGGCATGAGCGTCTGGTGCACACTCACGGTCATTTCCCGGACCTGCACCACCGGCACAACCATGATTGACCGGTCGGGAAGCGGACCGAGCCTTTGAAGGCATGTGCGCTAAGTGTTTTCCGGTGCCAGTGTCTCTTGCGGCACCATCGCCTCCCAGCTTCCGGTTCGGGTCATCAATTCTTTTGAAGACTTGGAGCAGAGCTCGCGATAGTAAGCAGCGTCTTGCGGCCTGCCTGAATCCTCGAGAAATTTGACGTAATGCGAAATCAAGCGCAGAACTTGCTGGTCTTGCTGTCCCAGGAGCGTTGTTTTAGCCTCGATGGCTTTCTGATAATAATACTCCGCCTCTTCCCGTTTTCCCCAGTAGTGATAAAGCAGGGCGGCATTTTGCATAATCGTCGAAGTTTCCATGCTGGCTTCGCCTGTGAGCCGCGAATAAATTTTGATCAGCCGCTTCAAAACAGGAGCGCCCATGCCGTAGCGCTCGGAGGCATAGTAGATGCGGCTGAGCATCTGCAGGGTTTGGATCAGGCGCGAGTCACTGTCGTCATGCTCCTCCATCAATTCAAGCGCGAATAGAGCCAATTTCTCGGCTCCATAGTAGTCTCTCCGTTCCATGGCTTGCTCAATAGAGCGGAACAGGATCGGCCATTTTTTGTCAGAGTCAGAACAGCGCTCCGCCTGCGCTTTTTTTTCGCTCAGATGTCCATCCTCGCCTGCCGACAATCGATTTCACTTTTATTATTCCTGCATAAAGCCAGCTTTAATCGCTCCTGGTCAAATTGCTCAGGAAGGCTCTCAGGCTCCAAAAAATCTGGAGAAGAGCGCGTAGGCAATCAGGCTTTTTGCATCATTGAGCCTGAGCAACTCTTCGAGCGGCTCCACCCGCAGCGTTATTTGTTCGCTTTCATCGACCGCGCCTGTGCATCTGCCATTGATGCTGTTGAGCTCTTCCTCGGCGACTGTTTTTACAAAGGCGAATATGCGAATGGTCTCCTCGGAGGCGCCAGGCGATAGATAGACGCCGTGCTCATGCCCGGCTTTGCCGCTCAAGTCGATCAAGTCTTCGCTTGTAATTTTCAGTCCCAGCTCTTCCTCAATCTCTCTGGCCGCGACGCCCGAGAAGTGGCCGGAGCCGTCGAGCATCCCGGCAGGAATTTCCACGAAGTCGAAACGCCCGGTCGCCAGCCGCGGTTGAACCGTAAGAATTGCATAGCGTTTTTCATTGCACAGAAGAACGGGCAGAATGGCGACCGACCCGCCGCGCATGAAGACGATGCCGGGCAAAGATTTGCCCTCATTATCGACGACGTCGGCTTTGAGCTTTATGAAACCAATTCTGGAGCCGAACTTGTCCAGCGACTGGATATGAACGGAGCGGATGTGGAAGCGCCGGCGATCGACTGATTGAAACCATTCACGAAAGACCGTGCTCGACACGACCTCCTCGATGTCTATGCCGGCTTCACTCGTTATTTGCAATTCATCCACAGTGGTGTCCTACACTTCCACATCAAAAGGAGGTGGCATCCAAGCCACCGCCTTAGTTATATTACATTTCGTCTCATGTATGTTTTCTTGGCAAGTTTTTGCTCTATCGGCCGTTATGCGAAGCGCGGCGACTCCAGTACCACATCTGGTATCAGGTATTGCTGAGTATCTCAGCGCTACTGCAGAGGAAACGAAAGGGAGTTTGATTTGATGCGGTTGGACTCTGCTTGCCTGGACTGTCCGAGCCTGTCGAATACCTTCGCCCTGTCCGCGTAGGCCCTTCCTGCATCGGGACGCAATTCAATCATCCGGTTATAGTCTTTAAGCGCCAGATCATATTGTCTCAGCTCGACATAAGCCTCGGCCCGATCGGCTAAAAGCCAGTAGGAATCCGGGCTCGCGCTCAGTCCCTTGCTAAAGCTCGCAACCGCCTCCTGGTTGCGTTTCAAACGTCGTAAGATCTCTCCCTTGAGCTTGAAGCGGCCGGCATTCGGCATTAAGTCAATACTCTTGCCGGCCTCGCTGAGAGCGGCATCAAGCTGATCAAGATCGGCATGACACATGGCTTTCATTTCATGGACATCAGCCTGTCGGGCCAGTTTCGGATCGATGCTGATTGCCTTCTTGAGATCGCTCACGGCTTGCTGCGGCATCTCCAGGTGGAACAGTGCGGCGCCGCGCAGGCAATAAGCATGACCGGAGTTGCCACCGTTATTGATGGCAATCGATGATCCCTCCACAGCCTTTTTATACTGCCCCGCTTCAAAAGCTCGAAGCGCACCATCAAGCAATTCATCAATCTCCGCCTGTGAGTAAACCTTCCTGGAAGGTAGCTCAGACCTAGGTTTTGTCTTGGCTTTGCCGTCACCGCGGCTGGGTGATCGATGGAAATGCTGGCTGGGCGGTTGCAACTCCAATACCAGGGGAACTAAAGGAGCAATCGCGCAGCAGGCGAGTGCAGATAAGAAGAGCCAGGCAGTCAGACTGAGAATTGATTGACCTGGCTTCTTTTCTCTCTCGCCACCTTTTGATTCTCGCGCGATGGCCTGCATTTCCACCGATGCCGCCCAATCACCTTTGGCAAAGACAAGCGGCTTTCCATCAATCATGCACTGCACATCAAAAGCCAGCTGATCTGCCGATTTGTACCGATCCTCTGGATTCTTCGCCAGCATTTTCTCGAGTACCTCTTGCAGTCCGGCAGGGAAGTCGTTCTTACTCCAATCACACAGTTGGGGAACGGCGACGTTTTTGTGCTGCCAGACCGATTTGATCCAGCTGTCGTCGGCGTACGGGAGAGTTCCGGTCAGCGCTTCAAAGGCGGTGCAGCCAAGGCTGTAAATGTCGCAGCGTCCGTCCAGCTTCTTGTTGTCGAAGCGCTCGGGGCTCATGTAAGCACAGGTTCCCCGCACACTTTGAGAGGCGTGCTTATCACCTGGTCGCAGAGTTTTGTCACAGAGCTCGGCAATGCCGAAGTCGAGAATTTTGACTGCGATTTCTCCGTCTTCTTGTCTGCTCAGCATGATGTTCGCCGGCTTGATGTCCTTGTGCACGATACCTTGACTGTGAGCGTAGTAAAGCCCGTCGGCCGCCCTGAGGAGCAAGTTCAACACGGTGGCGACCGGCAATGTTCCTGCCTCACTGAGCAGCTGCTCGAGTGTGTTGCCGGTAATATGCTCCATTGAATAAAACGGGAAGAGTCCTTTATGAACGCCCATATCGAATACGCGGCAGAATGTCGGATGTCTCAGGGCCGCAACCAGTTTTGCCTCCTTCTGAAACATTATCCAGCTCCGGGTTGATACCATATATGGTGCGAGAAACTTGACGGCGCAAACGCGTCCCAGGGGAAGGTATTCAGCCAGGAAAACAATCCCCATCCCACCTCGGCCGATCTCTTCAATCAATTTGTAACCACTGACGATCTGGCCGACCTTGAGTTCATCAACCAGTTGCGAGCCGATCAAGTTCGCCGAAATGCACTGCTCGGAACTCTTGTCGTGAGTCGTATCAGAGCCGGACGAAAAACCTAGAGGTGTATTGCCGCGAGAGGTTCTTGTCATTGCAGCTATAACATTGCTTTCGGCCGTAATCGCCTAAAACAGCAGTTAGCGAGTTGGCGGCCGTTAAGTTGTCACTAGAGACAGAATAACGGCGTTATCATGGCTAAAGGTTGGCGGCTTGTGGCTGATGTGTGGCATTCGCGTTAATGGTACCTGGCAAACAGCCAATCGTCGGAACCATTGCGAGATCAACTAAATTAAATCTCGTTGCCTGGTTCATTTCCCTAAAGGCATTCCCGACAGCGCCATTGGAGAAAGCACTGATGCACGCTTGAATGCCCGTGATCGAGGCTGATTGGACCGTTTTATACATTGGTTTGATCTGAAGCGCTGAAGATCACCAAACTGAATGAAACGTTCAACTCAACCACAATCGAACAGCAAACCGAAACCGGCTTAAACTCTGCGTGCACATTTGCAAATCAGCTCTAAAACCCGGAGCTGATTGGTTGGTTCGCACAGCCGCTTCACTTGCTGGCAGAAGGAAAGGGGATGGTCATATGTCTACGGAAGAAGGCATCCCTCGCTCTATTCATGAAGAGCCAGGCGTGCATCTCATAGGGGGACCGGGAGGGATTCGAGCCATGCTGGCAATGCTCGGCATGTTTCTCGCGCTCTGGTGGTTCGGATTCCGAACTTTCAAGACGATCGGCGGCATAAGCGGCGGCTCAATCGGACTGCGCTTCTTTGCCGAGGGCATGGGCATTTGTAAAGTAATCAACCTGGCAATGCAGGATTTCTCCACTCTCATCGATGAAGAGTGCGGCATGAAATCGGTGCTCTGGGGTCATTACTTCACAGACGCCACGCGGTTTAAGGGCGAGCCACCCTCAGGCGGTAAGTACAGACTTGACCGCTTGCGAGAATGGCTCGACAGTTTTTCCGACGGGCGTTGGCCGACAGTCATACCGTTCTGGACCATGGCGGTTGATAAGTCTGGTGCTCAGTATCTGATGACTGTAGAGGGCGTGTTCAAGAGAGTGCAAGGAGAAAATTTCCGGAAGGTCTCGAATGTCACGCCGCCGATCGGTCTGGCTATTTGTGCATCATGCACGGTGGCAGGATACTTCAAGCCAATGGTCATCACTCTCGACAACGGCGAGACGGTAACGCTCTACGACGGCGCCTACAGCTTCGAAAGCTTCAGACCGATATCGGTCTTGACCGAGCATTACGGAGCGCAGCCCGGCGACATCATTATTGGTGATGTCGGGCCCGATCTCGACCTGCGCGATCGGCTCAAGGGACACCTCTGGTCTCGCTTCTGCGGTGGCCGCTGTGTTCCTCCTAAGGGCAAGAAATCGGAGCATGAAAACAAAGTGCTTCTGGTAAATGCTCGAATCTGGGGCGTCCGTTCGTTCGACTTCGATGCGCACACTGATCAAAAATGGCTGGCAATCATGGAAGGCTTCCTGTCCATGACACTGGCACTGAACGACGGGCATCGCATCACCGAGGAGCAGTTCCTCAACGCCAAGGACCTGATCGCTGGATTCAACGCCTTTGCCAAGCTGGACTACCGCAAAGGTATGCCGGCGGGATGGTTGACGGAACAGACGATGGTGCTTCTGCGGGAAAGGGGCGTGCTTCAAGATTGAGAGGGCACCAGCCTGGCTGATACCAGATCTGGTGCGCAGGAATAGCGAGAGCCACAAATGGAAAACCGGCAACCATCATCGATTGCTGAAACGATCGCGGACTGAGCTCGACTCTACTGCGATTGAAGCGAAACATCAACCGAGGAGCGATGCTCAGCACATCGCCCCTCTCAACTGTGAGGACAGGAGTCAATGAAACCGAAAGCAAGCATTCTTCGAGGACAGACAGCTCTGATTACCGGCGGCAGGACCGGCGTCGGCTTTGCCACGGCTCGCGAACTGCTCTTTGCCGGTGCAAACGTCGTCATCGTCGGCACCACTGGTGAGCCACACCCAAAGAAACAGGGCACCATCTTTTCAGCGGCCGAGGAGTTGAGCAACTTCGGCGAAGTAGTCGGCGTCTGCTGCGACGTTCAGGACGCGAACCAGTGCCAGCACGCTGTCGAGGCTGCCTTGCGGCGCTTTGGCGGCCTCGATATCCTTGTTAACGACGCCGGCGCGCTCGACAATGCCGAAACCGAGAATGCCGATCCCAGGCGGGTGGGTTTGGTCTTCAAAGTGAATCCGGTCGGCTCCTTCAACATGACATGGGCGGCGTTGCCTGCGCTGAGGAAGTCGAAAAGACCTCGGGTGCTGAATATCACGCCACCCCTCGGGGAGCCGGGGCGAGCAGTATCGAGAAGCTGGCTGGCGCGCTGGGTCGGATCGAATCCGGCATACACAGCGTCCAAATTCGCCATGAGCTTGCTCACTCTAGGTTGGTCCTGGGAGTTCAGGAATCTGGGCTTCTCGGTCAGCGGGCTCTGGTTTGAGTCCATCCTCGATACGCCGGCTTTGAGCAAGCTGCCCAATCCTGAATTTCTGAAACAGTCGGCGCGCACTGCCGAGATCGGCGCCGACGCTGCGCTGGCGATGCTGGCGGCGCCCAGATCGAAGGTCAACGGCAAGCTGCTTCTTGATGTTCAGGCGCTGCAGGACCTGGGCGGAGTCTGCCGGTTCGATCGTTACGGGCGGGAGCCGGGCAAAAAGCTCGTCCTCGACTGGTATGTCGACAGGCCGCTCAGCGCCTGCGCATTTTGGGACCGCGCCGAACTTGCCCAGCTTCTCGCACCTGTTCGGGCTGGCTAATAGTATCGCTGGCGGTGGCGCTCCGTGCCGCCGCCGGCTTTCAATCAGGGTGGGGATGGACCGGCACTGTCTCTCCCCGCTTTCCTTGGGACTGAACGTGCAGGCCATCACAGGCAGCCACCCGGGTGATACCATATGTGGTGGTGATATACTAAATTGAATAGTGGCGCGTTCAGCAAGAAAAACACAGACCCTCGAAGCCTCCGACAAAAGACGCGCTGCTTTTGAAGACAGCGCGTCCGTCAGTTTTGTCTTTACTCGACTTCCCGAACGGAGTCGAGGTTTTATGCCGATTAGGAGATGCCGAGGGCGCTCTTTAGCACTTCAACCATGGCTTCGTGTTTGCTATGACCTAGATCACGAAGGACTTGGTAGAGTCCGCGAGCTGCTCCCCCTCCCGCCCCTGGATGTTTTGGCAGATACTGGATGAGCTTCGTATCATCCAGTGAGTCGATACCATCAACACGTTCGAACTCACCGGTGTCGAAGTTGAACATCTCCATTGTTTCTCTCCTTTTTTGCTGCACTGGCAAGAGCAGCGGCATTCGCGAGTCCTCGACTCGACCACATTCACGAATGTGAATGCGGCAATGCCCTCGTACTGAAGAGAGGGCATTGCGCCATTCACTATGAAAGGGAATGAAGTCGAAAGATTCTCAGGAGAAAGTCAGAAATAGAGATGTGCAAAAAAATGATCAGCAACATGCCATGCAGTCAGCCTTCAGCATAGAAAAAACCAAAAGAGATGAACGAGGGAGCCTTTCAACAGGCTCCCTCTTAGCAGGGATCGCGTTTTATGCTTAGAGCAGGTAGATGATCATTTGATGATGCTCGCCTGACGAACCGCCAAACTCGATCGTGCGCTGGTAGGTGCCGATCATCTCTCCGGCGTCCGAGGTGACCATACTGTGCTGGGTCCAGGCGATGACATGCCCCTCAAGGTTCACGCCGCGAGGGATTTTGCTGCCCTCCCAGTCGAGGAGGAATATGCGGCTGCCTGACTGCAGTTCATCGAGCAGAGGCTTAAGCCGCTGCTCCAACTGAGGGCTTCCCAGGTTCAATCCCAACGCACTGCTCGCCAGATCGCGAGCATTCTGGAGGGTGATTTCACGGAGCTCGATTGCTTCCGGCATGGTCATTTGCTTTCACTCCTTGCTTGTGGGCCGGACTGGCACCGGCCCACTTCTAGATTAGTCACTGCCGTGACAGAGAGTCGCCTCTCTCGAATAGCCAACGATTCCCTCAGGCTATTCGACAAAGGCGTTCCGTTTTTGACACGGCTTGTTAGACGAACGGAGGAGCGGACAAGGAAGTCCGCTCCTCTTTATAGACTCAGCAGAAAGCCGAGCCATGCATGCCGCGCTCAACGCGTATGCGCCGTTCGTCTCGACGCGAGCGCTCCTTGATCTTCAAGGCGATTAGATCGGCGATCTGATCGCGGCGCTCGCAATCCTGTTCGCCGGCTTCCTTGTACGCCACTGAGGTAAGAGCCTGCTTGTAAGCTTTGCGCTTGCCCTTTCCACGACGCGTCCGGCGACCATTCCTCTCATAGATATGGTCGATCATGAGGTTGGAGTCTTCTTGTTCTGCTACTGCCTCGACGCTTGCCGGAACCGCAGGTTCATCAAATGTCTTGAGAGATAAAGATCCCGAATCGGTATCCTTAGCAAACAAGCTTGCCGACATAGTGATGCCGGGCTGAAGAACCGTTGATTCGGGCTTTTCTTCCCCGTTCGCGATCGCTTGGAAGGCGTCAAACAGTTTTTTCAAGCTGAACATCTTTTTCCTCCGTTGGGGAACGGCATCGAAACGATTGGTTCCGACACCAAAAGAAGGTCTTCAGACCTTCCTGAATGAACACTCTGGTTGCGTTCATTCAGCAAAGTCCAGTTCTTCTGAGTGCAAATGTTGATCAATTGTTCGATACTGATCATCAATTGAAGACCGCACTACACATAACCGGCGCATCGGGTTTAGTACTGGCTGGGTTGCTTCGAATAATCGTGGCTGCTGGCGCGTTGGATGTTCCTGTTGAGTCTGTGCAAATGGATGATTCTAAACTGCCAGTAATCATCGCACCGGTCAATCGATGCCCGGTCTTGCATACGTATTCTCCGCATCAGATCAAGCTCTTCGGCAATCGCGCAACTTCCAATTGGACTCGTATGAATAGTGAAATTGAACGTCAGCTACTACTCGACGCAGGATAGAGATAATCAAGACCACAAGAAGCAAGAATCAAGAGGAGATTTCCAGAATGCAGGCGGTGAGTCATGACCAGTGACTCACCGCCCGCGATACCAAAGCCGCGCCGCTGCATATACTATAAGGATTGCAGCGGCACGAAGCTGGTTCACATCACTCTGCGTCTTGCGATGAGATCTGCTCGAACTCCGCCCTGGCCTCGGCAAGTTCGCTCAAAACGGGCGGAGTGGAGCTCCGCAGTGCCTCTTTGCGGCGCAGGTTGATCTCATCTGCCCTGGTCTTGAGCGACGACAAAGCCGCGCTCCAGCTGTCGCCGAGATCCTCGAGTCTCCAGTTATAGGGAGCCTTGGCGGATTCGAATCGACTGAGCGCCAGCATCAGCTCAGGATAGCGCGGCGATTTCTGGCGCGCTGTCTTGATTTCATCCGCCAGGGCCTGGTTCTCCTCGGCGAAGTGCTTGCGGGTCTGCTCGAACTGGGCCTGCAGCTCGGCAATCTCAGTTTCGATCGCCTTGATCCTGCCGTCGTCTTCCCGGACGCCCTCCGCGATCAAAGCATCGCGTTGGGCGCTGAGCTGCTCATACTTGATTTGCAGGTCAGCGAAAGCAGCTTCGCGGCGCTCCTTGAGGTCCTTTATGGGCGCCTCGAACCGGTCCTTCAAAGGCTCGTTTACCTCGTCCAGAATCGCTTCGGCAGCCTTCTTGAGCTCTTGCAGACGCTCGTCCTTCTCCGTGTCTTCGACGACGGCGTGCTGTTCCTTCATGTGAGCCTTCATAGCTTCCATGCGTTCTCTTTGCAGGGCCAGCAGCTCATCCTGGAAGGGCTTCTCGATCTGGTCGACACGGGAGCGCGCTTTGGCGAAGCGCTCGATTGCCGGCCATTCCTTCCTCAGCACCTCAAGACGCTTTGCCACAAACGCCCGAATGTCGGTCGGCGGCTCGGCGTTTTCTTTGATGAACACCGATCCGACACCAGGAACATGCATCAGGATGACCGGCAGGGAGCGGGCGGAGATATGATCGTCGTTCTCCATCACGCCGAGATTAAAAGCAAACGGCTCCTGTGATTTCGCCGCCGGCTCTCGTCCTGCGCGTGCCATCTTCTTCAGCCTGGAGAGCCAGAGATTGCACTTTCGGCAATCCTTGCCATAGACGAGAACCAACATCGGCCGATCGACAGCGTCGATGTTTTGCTCGCTCACCAGCCTCAGTGGCGCTGGATTGAAAGGAGCTTTTTGATTCGGCTCCCCGAGCAGGAGGATGGCAGCGATCAGTGAGACTATCGCCGTGATGCCGATCTTCAGAGTTTTACTCATTTGATTTCCTTTCTATCAAGGTTTACTTGCTACAACACCACAGGTCCGAGCTCGTTCGAGCTCGAAACTGCATTGCAAGGCAGCCGGCGCTGAGATGTTTGCTCATTCTGCGTCGGCTGCCGTGGATGCCGTCCAGTCAGCTCAAGCTACTCTGCTCTTTGTCCTCGGGGTATTCCATCGGGATCTCAGGAAGACCTTTGGCCTTGAGCGACTTGTTCACGATTGGCAGTGCATCCTTGCGCGTGATCGTCTCGTTCGCCAGGAAGAATTTGACGATCTCTTCGTGCGCCTCAGCGTGCTCCTCGAGAATTTGCAAGGCAGTGCGCAACGAATCACCGACAATTTTGCTCTCGGCCTGATGAAGTCGTTTCTCAACCTCCTCAGGCAGTCGGCTATCTGAGCCACCCAAGCCCTGTTTGTATCCAAGGAAAGGATGCTCGCTGTCCTCGTCGTAGGACATGGGGACGAGGTCATCGAAGCCCTCCAGAAGGTGGCCGAAGCCGTCTCTTCGGATTGCCGCTTTGACCTTTTGGCTGACCATGATGATGTCGCCCCTGGCTCCTCCGGTCACCTTCGCATAGCTGCCGCAAGCTCTCTTGGACGCCGCCATCTCTGCGGCTCGCCCGCCCATAGCCATGGCAGACCACTTGAGCAGAAATTCAAGAGACTGCTCAATCGGGTCACGCGGAAATGACCATTGCGCGACGCCAAGGGTGCGACCACGAGGAGTGATCGTTGCCTTGGTGAAACGCAGGTGCGAATCGAGTCCGGCGACCAGCCCGACAAGAAGGTGTCCACCTTCGTGGTCGGCAGTGCGCCGATTCTCATCCTCGCTCAGGCTGAACTTGCGTATGGCGCCCAGCGTCACTTTGTCTCTGGCCTCATGCAGCAACTTATTGGTGACCTGACGTGCCTCGGTGCGGCATGCCATCAAGGCTGCTTCATTGACCAGGTTCATGATGTCCGCCGGCGAACAGCCAGGCGACTGCCGCGCCCATTCCCTGGCGCTCACATCCTGGGCCGTGGGCACCTGGTCCAGATAGAATTTCCAGATGGGCTCACGGTCAAGCATGTCCGGGTTGGGAACCTGGATCTGCCGGTCGAAGCGGCCGGGTCGCATGAGTGCCGGATCGAGGACGTCGGGGCGGTTTGTTGCCGCGATTAGAACGATTCCGGCGTTCGGATCGAATCCGTCCATCTCGACGAGCAATTGGTTGAGCGTCTGTTCGCGCTCATCGTTGCCGCCGCCGAGCCCGGCGCCACGATGGCGACCGACCGCGTCGATCTCGTCGACGAAGATGATGCAGGGAGCATTCTTCTTCGCCGTTTCGTACATGTTTCTGACCCGGCTGGCGCCCACACCCACGAACATCTCGACAAAGTCGGAGCCCGAGATAGTGAAGAAGGCAACGTTGGCTTCACCGGCGGTGGCACGCGCCAGAAGCGTTTTGCCTGTGCCGGGAGGTCCGACCAGCAGGACGCCGCGCGGAACCCGCGGTAGCTTGCTGCCCGCTTTGAGGACGAACTTCTTTGGATCGGTGAGGAACTCGACGACCTCCTTGAGGTCTTCCTTGACCTCGCGATAACCAGCCACGTCCTTGAATGTGACCTTATCTTGTTCGCCCGGGGTCTTCACCATCCGCGCCCTGGACTTGCCGAAGCCGGCTATCTTGCCGCCCTGGCGATTGCTCAGGTAGATGAAGGCTACGAGCATGAGCGCTATCGGGCCGAGGTTGATCAGCATGGCCAACCAGATGCCGCCGCCACCCTCATCGGTGCTGAGTGTCGCCGGCCATCCCGTGGCAAGAATCTTGCTCAATTTCTCCCACGCCTCGTTGGCTTTCGCCTGGTTGGCGAAGGCAACCGATGTGTGAGTGCCGTTCTTGAAGATCAAGTCGATCTTCATCTTCACGCCCCAATCGCGCAGGATCGGATCGAGTGCAGCTTGCGCGATTCTATTTGTTTGAGGTTTCTCGATGGTCTGGTCGAGTTCCGCCAGGAGAGCTTTGTCGCTCAGGCGGCAAGAGCCGTGAGACCAATAGTAGAGCACCCTTTCAAAAGCGGTGCGCTCCAGATTCTCGGCACTCAAACAATTCGGCGCCGGCAGGTTGAACCAGCCGTAAAAGCCGACGATCACTGCCGCCACAAACAGGCATATACCGATCTTGCCGGAGGGCGCTCGCCAAACACGTCGGGCGAATGTGCCGGGGGCCTTGTTCAACTTAGACATGGTTTTCTCCTCTGCTGAACCTTCAAGGCTCAGCGGCTGAAGGGGCTTGCGCCCAGGTTGAGATGTCCGCTTCTTCGGTTCTACTTAATAAATTGCTGCCATCAGGTTCATGTTTTCTCTTCTCCTTTTTTTGCCTGGCCGCCACACGAGGACCCATGCGCGACCGCATGCGCTCAGGATTGACTTGCTTGATTTTCTGGTGGTGATTTCGTTTGCGACTAGTTGTGCTCTGCATGGAGAGGGTCGAGGATCTTTTCCAGGGTAGACAAGAGCAATCGCGTTGCGCAACGGTTTTTGAAAGTCGTAACAACTGACACTATCAATGGTGCTTAGCCAAACCTGCCATTGGACTGGTTTTAGTACGCAAAATTGGCCGTGCAAATAAAAATTGGATTGGTCAACAGCAGTGTTATGACTGGCAGGGACCAATGCGATCCGTGCTTTGGAACTGCCTCTTGATGATTTGCTGCTTGTCTCAGAGTTTGCGAACGGTGCCGGTCAGGCGTTCGTACTGTTTTTGATCCTTGCCGGCCATATCGAAGCGTTGCAAGCGCTCGTACGCCCTGCCTCTGTGGAGATAGGCATTGGCGAGCTCGCCGTCCAGCTCGATTGCTTTTGAAAAATCGTCGATTGCCTTTTCGTAGCGATCCATCTCAGAGTTAGCCAGCCCGCGCATCATGTAAGCGTCGGCGCGATCGGGTTGCAATCTGATCAGGATAGTCAGGTCGGCGATTGTGCGCCCTATGTTTTCAGTTTGGAAAAAAGCCTGGGCTCTCAAATAATAAATTTCAGGAAGATCCGGATCGAGATCTATGGCGCGATTGAAATCGGCCAGAGCTTCCTCGAACATGCCGAGAGCCAGGAATGATGTGCCTCTTCCGATGTAGCCGAGCACGTAATTCGGCTCCACTTCAATAAGACGGTTGTACACGCCGACAGCTTTGTCGTGGGATCCGCTGCTGACTTGCTGGACCGCTTCGCCGAAGAGTAATTCCACCTGCGCAGCCACTGCCGGATTGAGGGCCTTCGAAGCGCTGCTTGAGTGCGTTTCCGGAGCGGACGGCGAATGCCCCGGCGCGCTGATGCTACCGCCTGTGGTGCCCTCTGAGCGTCCGGACTCGACACCGTTGTCGCTTGCAGCTGCACCGAGTGTGGTGGCGGGCGGGCTGCTGCTCTTGAGCAAGTCACCGGCGGGTGTGGTGCCGGCGCTCTGTCCAGCCAGATGACTCTCCTCCTCCAGCTGGCGTATCTTCGCCGCTTCCTCGAGCCGGTCGATTAAGTCAAGAATGAGCAGGCGCCACTTTGATGCCGCATCAGTTCCCTCCCAGAGATCCCTCAGCTCGGAGCGTTTTAAAACCTTGTCCGCTACCTGGACTGTGGTGTCGACCAGTGAGTCGGGCGCCCGATAATGCTGGGCGTTTATCCACAATCTCGCCTCATCAGGTAGATCGGGCGCGGGGAATCCGCGCGACGCCGCCACAATTTCCGCTGCCGCCACCGCTCGCTCGGCATCTTGAGAATCGACAAATTTTTCGGAAAGATCGACAACCTCGATCGTTTGCCGCACCGTATCTCCAGTTATGGAGCGCAACAATTCCTTGAGCCATACCTGGGCGGTTTCATTGGCAAAGCTCCGTACATCCCATTCCATTGCCTTAGCTCCTGGCGTTTAATCAGCAAGCTAGATCTAGCTTCCACGACATGATAAGTTTATCAACCCATTCCATTATTAGATCAAACCTGGCTGATGCTTTTGCATTTCAGGAGCCGAAAAAATATGACTGAAGGCGCCCTCACCTTAGAAACGAACGCCAATCATAGCGACATCGCCGCCATATCTCAGTTCTTGAATGACTACAATGCCGATCAAGGATTGGTCTACAATCCGGTGCCGCTTTCGGTTTTCATCCGCGACCAGAATGGTGTCGTGCTTGCCGGTCTGACGGGCTCGACGCATTGGGGCTGGTTGCGCATCAAGCTTCTGGCCGTGGGCAAAGCCAACCGTCGGGCGGGATTGGGCGGCCAATTGCTTGCCGCGGCTGAGAAGGAGGCGATCGAGCGGGGTTGCAAATTCGCCTTCGTCGATACCTTCACTTTCCAGGCAGCGCCGTTTTACGAGAAGAACGGCTACGAGCGATTTGCTGAACTGGATGATTATCCAGCCGGCGAGAAGCGCATATTCTTACGCAAGAAATTGCAATGATGTCGCAAGCATGCCGTCTGCTGCAATGAAGCGCGCCCGGCTCTTGCATTCATGCAGATTGCGCCGAGCCTTGCCTTAGAGGTGGTTGAGCAACTCGTCATAGCGCGCCGCGATCGCTTCGACGAACGGCGCCGGCGTAGGCCCTTTGCTCACTTTCGGCTCGTCCAGAACCGGCCGCAGCGAACGATTGACCAGCTCGTCATATTCGGCGGGCAGGTGGTAGCCGTAGTGAGCCCAAATGAATCTGATGCCGCGTGAAGCCGCAACCAGACCGTCCTTGCTGAGGCTGTCGCCGATGAAAATCGTTTCGTATGGGAAAACGCCAAAGTGCTTCAGCACCATGTCCAGTCCATCCGGGCAGGGCTTTTCGTACGATTTTGGCAGAACCTGCAAGCGCGTCTTTAGCGTGCTCGTTGCTTTTTCCAGATCTCTCAGGCGCTTGCGCCCGTGACTTAATGTGATTGGCTGCCAGACTTCCTCTTTGTCGGGCTCGACTGTTTCCAAGGCATAGATCGCATCCAGCATGCCGTCGAAAACTTGCTTGTTGCGAATGCGCGCCATGTAGTCGGGCGCGTCGCTGAGGGCGACGACCTTTATGCCGCGCCGCTTGAGCTCCTGGAGCGTTTCCATCACTTGCGGGTAGGGACGCAGATACTTGGCGCGGTTCGCATCGAGAGCTTCCCAGAACGGCTTTACGAATTCGGTGACGAACTTGTCGGGCTTGTCCTTGTAGTGCTCCCAGGCGAATCCCGTTTCCTCCAGCAACCACGGATACTCGTGCGTTCCGCGCCGCTCGATGACGCGTCCGATATCCTCGGCCAATTGCGGTACCGGCTTCTCGAGCCGGGCGCTCAAATCCCGCAAGAAGTCACGGAGAGCAGGAACGAAGTAGTCCCAAAAGGAAGCGAGTGTTCCATCGACGTCAGTGATTACAAGTTTAGTGCGCTGCTTCACCTGGCTGGCAAGCCGGTAAGCGACTGGCTCTGGTTCAGAAGTTATTGGTTCTTGAATGAAGGCTGCCATATTATCTCCCTTCACTGGCTCGGCTACATCAAGGCTTCATGCTTGTTTGTGCTTATCAGTGCATTGGTATAGAACATTGTGTTTAAGAAATGCTGGACGGACATAAGCATGTAAAGCTGGTTTTGCATGATGTTGGTGCTTGTGTGTCGCAGCAATTTGTCGGGCAAATTGACTGAGAACAGGTTAGGTGGACATTCTGGATGTGGCAAGCTTTTGTTGCGCATTCGAAATCAAACTTGATCAAAATTTAGAAACGGCACAGGAACGGGGTTTCCACATCGAGAGCAGATGAAGAGCATTTGTCAGCGCATCTCATCTTGTCTTAACCAGGCGATAACCTTGGAAAACGAATGCAGTCAAACCGGCATCGAGACCGGCTTCAATGGCGAGCAATATCGCTACTGAAAGCCTTCTCAACCAGCGTGTAACCACGTATGTCGGAAGTGGCGCTATCTATAAAAGATCGATCAATCATGTCTTCTTCTTGATCTGGCGGTGTCTTCAGAGGCAATTTTTAGTGTCTTCTTGCTTTTCATGCCCCTGAGGTGACGCAGAGTCTAAGTTCCAATAACGAGCCCATGTTGATCGATTCTGCGTGCCACTACTGGCGGTGTGGGCAACAAGGCCGGTCGGCAGAAAGTACCAGTAATTGCAGCTGGATGCTCTCTGACGAGCGTTTCACATTCTCCATTCTGGTGAGGGCCATGGCCACCAACAAAGAGCAGCGCAAGAGCGGACCGATCGATCGCCTCAAGAAGAGTCCGGCTGGAGAGCAGGCGGGTGTCCCTATCTTCGAGGTCTCGCGCTGGCGCTGCGCCGCCTGCGGAATCTCGCTGTTCTACATGGACGGCACCTGCTCGGTCTGCGGCGGCACGGAGCGCATTCCCCAACGCCCCGAGGACGTGACGCCCGCGGTCGCGGACGATCGCATCTGCGGTCCGGACGGCAAGCTCCGCAGACGCCCACATTGAGGTCCGCTGAGATGGGGTTGGAAAAGTAGTCCGGCAATGGCGCCCTCACCTCATGGTGAACCGGCGCCTTTGCCTTACCCTTTGGCTCTACTATACAATGTCACGTCTAGTATGACGGGCAAAACTGAGTCCAGTTGAGCAGCGACTAAAAGACAAATCGCTCGGCATGGCAGAATTCGACATCGGATGGCGTGTCCTGCGCATCCGATGTCGTCTCCTCTTTACTTAGTGCAATTTGGCTTTATTGTTTTCTGGCTCTGAATTTGATTTCTGTACTACCTGTTATCTCCTCCTTCATCGTCGCGGACTAACTTTCTCTCTTCTTTTCTCCTCTTCATTAGTGCTTGACTCATTCATTCAGTCCTTCGTTATTTTGTTTTCTTGCTTACCCGTCGTGTCCTCTGGGTTGTCTGCCGCATCACCTCTTTCTGCTGTTTCGTTGTTCTCTCCATCGATTGGCACATGGTCGGTTGAACTTTTCGTTTTATCCTCGGCGTTCTTGCTTTCAGTTTTGGTCGCCAGTGACTCCTCTCCTAGCGGTGTGTTCTATCTACTACAGCCACCTCAACCACGAGTTTGTCGGCGATGGCGCGGTTCAAGTCACCTTGGAAGCGATTCAATTTGCTCATCATGCATTTGATATCGTTTGCTCCCAGGCCGTTATGATCTACACGGAACTCATCTTCTTGGGCTTCGATTCCATCGAGATCCCGGCGCATCTGAGACAATTCATTGGTGTCGATCAGACCATTCTTGTAAGCAACGTTCAACTGAGTTTCTAAATTGTCTTCCCAGGAGTGAACCGGACCGTACTCCGGCTGCCAGTTCTCATAATCGTAGCGGGCTTGGGCGGGAAGGGCGAAGATGCAGAGTGCTGCGAGTGTTGTAATGACTCCTGTGATTTTAATGCCGTTGACTTTAGTATTGCCTGTGGTGCTGACTTTATTCATGATCTTTCTCCTTAACTTGTGATGGTTGTCGTGACTTTTTTGGTTTGTTCGTCTCAGCCATCTGCAGCAATCATCGGGCCGACGTCCGTAAAGGAAACATCAAAATTCCACCGGCAATTGTTAGAGGCAAGTTCCGAGCTACTATGTAATGTCGTTTCATCCTCACGAAAAACAAACGCCAAAGCTCAATCAAAGCAGTTCGCGATCATCACGCAGCACACGAGGCGACGCGCCCACTGTTCGGGCAGCTGGGCTTAATCGCATCGTGTGCGCGTGTATTCGCGTGTATTTATGATTGATTGCGCCTCGGCGTTCATCCTCCCGACCCCCAGATCCTTGGGATCAGGCTGAGGTTGCTCCTGACCGTCGGGATAAGCTCGTGGCATTGTTCGAACCATTCGCTGCAGTCCTGCAGAGCCCATTCCCAGAAGGCGCGTGCCTCCGCGTAGCGCTGGATGGCTTCTTCGGTGAAGCCATTCTCCTGGAGCTCTCTTGCTTGCTCGAAACGCAGGCAGCCGATGTGATTTACCACCCAGGCGGTATACCAACTGTCATGCCTCAGGTGATTGCGAACCTCCTGCAGCGAGGCATTGGCGAACTCGCCGGCCAGGGCGAGGTTGCCCGAGCCCATCGCTCGATCGAGAGCGGCAAGATGGCGCGAGGCGCGGCACCATGACTGGCGCACGCTCACTCGGGTTCCGAAGAACGGCACCGGCTCGACTACAGCGGTGTAGCGTTCCGCCTCCTCGCCGGACTCATCCTGAGCGAGATTTGAGCCGTTCCTCACCGGCGGAATCTCGATGCCCTCGAAGTAATCGACCCAGATGGCATCAGCGTCCTCCGGGGCAGCTTCCGGACCCGCTCGAGTTTGATTGCCGCCCTCAAGCCCCAGACTCCAGCGCAGCCTCTGGATGTCATCGTCGCGTTTGCTTGCCGCCCGCCGTTTTGAGAGCTGGTGCAGACTGAGTCCGAGCAGCACCCCGAGGGTGAGAACGGCGACGACCATGCCAGTGAAAAGCAGTGATTCGGATGTGAAAATCATCAAACTTCCTTTCCCGGGCATGAACTGCCCGCAAAAAGCTTTGTCTTGCTGTGGTGTTGGCGTCGTTATGTCAGACCAAATTCACCAGGAAGAAACGGAGAAGAGAAACGATCTCAACGTTATCAACCTGATTCTGGCAACCCAAGCGAAGCGTTTGTCTGTGACAGGACGTTCCAAAAGCTCATTCGCCTCAAGTCATGAGTATTTCAGAGGCTGATCGAGTTGGTTGATCGGAAAGCTTACTTCTATTTCAATTCTGATATTGAAGTTGAGATGCTTAGTGGAGCTGGAGCAGCTGGTTTTGGCGGAACGTGATATTGCCGAACCGCTAAATAAAAAGGGAATTCTGACCAGGAACCTACCGTTCAGTATGGGGAAATATCAGAAGCCGGCAATATCAAATAATTGGAAAAATGAAAGTTATCCTCGTTTAAGGTGCGGCGGTGTGGCGGTTTTCAGGTGGTTGTCAATCAAATTCGACCGGTTACCTCACGGCAACCTCGCGGCAAAAAATTGCGATAACCTAATGATTCTCAAGAGGAGTAACAATTCGTAGTACAACTTAAACAGATATCTCTGTCGGATATCTACTAGAGATGTCCATTCGGGTTACAACCCACATACTAAAGGAGTGCTGGCATGGCGGGAATCTTCTACGATCTAGGCAGCTACGGACATGAACAAGTTTCTTTCTTCCATGACCGCGAAACTGGGCTCAAAGCAATCATCGGCATTCACAGCACTGTGCTCGGTCCATCTTTAGGCGGCTGCCGGATGTGGAGATACAACGACGAGCAAGAAGCTTTGCGTGATGTTCTCCGGCTCTCCAGAGGTATGACGTATAAGGCTTCCCTTGCCGGGCTGAATCTTGGCGGCGGTAAGGCAGTGATCATCGGCGATTCGCACAGCGAAAAAAGCGAAGCAATGCTCAAGGCCTTCGGACGCGCAGTCGATGCGCTCGGCGGCCGCTATATCACAGCTGAAGATGTCGGCATGAGCGTAGGCGACATCGATGTGATTCGAACAGTGACTAACTTCGCCGTTGGTGGAAGCAACGAGGGTGGCAGCGGTGATCCTTCGGTCATGACAGCCTTTGGCGTTTTCCAGGGCATGAAAGCTGCCCTCAAATTTGCCGGTATGGGTGAGAGTCTCGAGGGGCTCAGGGTGGCAATTCAAGGCGTAGGCCATGTCGGCTACCATTTGGCCAGCTATCTTTCGGCAGCCGGCGCCCATTTGATCGTCACTGACATTTATCCCGACCAAGTCGAGAAAGTCGTTCAAGAATTTGGCGCCGAGGTCGTTTCGCCTGATCAAATCTTCGGCATCGATTGCGACATTTTCGCTCCTTGCGCGCTTGGCGCCATTTTGAACAGCCGCACCATTCCGCAATTGAAATGCAAGATCGTTGCCGGCTCGGCGAATAACCAGTTGGAAACGGAGAAGGATGGCTTCGATCTGCATAATCGCGGCATCATTTATGCTCCCGATTATGCCATCAACTCTGGTGGCTTGATAAACGTTGCCGCCGAGCTGGATGGCTACAACCACAACAATGTCCTCGCTAAAGTGACGAGGGTGTACAACACCATCCTCGACGTTTTGAACCAGTCGAAGAGAGAAGACGTTCCACCGCATGAAGCTGCCGATGCTCTGGCTCAACAGCGTTTGATGGAAGCGAAGAATCTGGGAAAGCGCCATTCCAAAGCTCGTTTTCGGAGCGAGTTCCTGAGTAAATTCCAAGCCATGGGCGAGTTTGAGCTCTCTGCCGCCTCCAGCAATTGATGCGCGAACGACAGAGGTGAGATGAGCTTCAATACGCTCGAGGGCGGCATAACCTGTCCGTTTTGCAAGTCCGAAATTCTTTCGGGCATCGGCTTCAGGCTGGGCAAGATAGCGGGATCGCGCTACAAAATCGGCGATCAGCTCGACTGGGAAGGCGGTGATTGCCGTCCGAAGAGGCGCCCGAGCGTTTCGACAATCAAAACGATCGGCTACTTCAATTGCGACAACGTCACCTGCTACAGCTGGAAGGATTGTTATCCCGACGTTCAACTGGCGCTGATCACGGTTGAAGATAACGTCATTACCGGCGTCGAGCTCTACAAAGGCAAAGAGCCCAAGAAGCAATTCGCCATCCTGGAGCCCGCCTCGCTCAAGAGTCAGTAGCCGAATTCCTCTGATTATCTCAGGGCGTCTACTCCCTGGCCTAAAGGCATGCGCCCCACCGGGCTCAACATCTCGGCAGAGCCGTAATTGAATCCGGAAAACAGGTCGCTAAAGTGGTGAAAGTGGCGACGGGCTCGCTCTACACCCGGCTCGGTTACATTAGGACAATAGCTTACATTCAATTGGTCCAGTCTTGGCAAACTCTCCAGTTTGCGCAGGGTCTTGTCCGTGATGTTAGTTTGAGTCAGGTCGAGAGATTCCAGGGTCCGCAATGAATAAACGGGCTCCAGATCAGCATCTGTGTACGGCATGAACGAAACTCTCAGCTCAATCAAATTTTTGAAACCCTTAACTTGCCTCAGCCCCTGCGGTGTTATCGATGTATGCTGCAAGAGAAGACGAGACATATTTGGCCACTGCCTCAGGATGATGCCTAAGGAACGATCGGTGATCAATTCGCACGAGTCGAGGTTGAGGGTAGCCAATGGTGCGCGCGCTAACATGCGTAATCCTGCATCGCTTATCGTCGTGTCGCTGGCATAAAGGGCATGCATCATGCTGTTTTCACTCAGGTTTTCAAAACCCCGATCAGTTACCTTGCAACCTGACATATGAACCGCAAAGGCTTTCAAGGTCCGCATATGAGCCATGCCTGCATCGGTGACTTTTGTGCCTGTCAGATCCAGCCGGTCGGCTATGGTCATATTCTCCAGCCCCTTCATGGCATCGTCGTTTACCGGCGTTCGATCGACAATCAGGATCAGCATCTTTCTGGGCAGACGATTGAAGTAAGCGCCGGTGATCGCGGTTTCCGACATCATCAAGACGTCGAGCGTCTTGATCTTCGCTATGTAAGCCAGACCCTGGTCCGTGACGCGCTTTGACTTCAGCAGACTGATTTGCTTCAAGGGCAAGAGGGACAGTTCCTTGCATGATTCGTCGCTCAGATCGGGCTGATCGCCGAGCGAAACATTCACCAGCGGCATGCCATGCAGCAGTTTTATTTCATTGTCCTTCAGATCGTGGACCAGCGCATCGCAAACCCGGTTGCGGATTTTGAAAATCTTGTTGAGCGGGCGCGGTTTTGCCGGAGGCTTGCCGTCGGGCTGCTCGGCCTCGCTCGCGTAGGGAGAAGTCGGATTAATGGATTGATCGATGATTTCGACCGGTTTGGCGGCCTGAGCAATGTCTTGCCTGCGGGGATCTTTTCTCGGCTCGAACTTTTGCAGGACCATGATCGAGACTATAAAAACGCATAGTATCACAAGCGGTATCAAAGAAATGCGCACCGGACCCGGTCCGAAAACGCCGACGTTTTTGACAGGATCATTCAGGTTTTCCACGATTTCAGCCGGTTGCAGAGCCGAGTCGAGTACGTTCTCCAGCGCCGAGCGCAAGTCTTGGGCTGAGCTGATTCTCCTTGTGGGGTCCTTCTCCAGGCAACCGGCTATTACATCTTGCAGCCCGTCGGGCAGCTCTGCTTGCGGATTAACCTCGGCAATGGATGGAACCTCGGCCGTGGCGTGCAGGCGAATGGTATCGAGGGCGGTATCGCCGACGAACGGGGGACGGCCGGCGAGGCATTCAAACATGATGCAGCCGAGCGAATATATATCGGATGCCGCCGTATATGCCCGTCCGGCGGCATGATCGGGGCTCATATATGCCGGGGTTCCAGCCAGGGTCGCCGCGCTGTTACCTTCGCCGGCTTGTATGGATATGCCGAAGTCGATGAGCCAAACCTGCGGCGGCTCCTCGTTTGCATCGCGCACGAGAATGTTGCTCGGCTTCAGGTCGCGATGAAAGATCTGATTTTCGTGCAAGTAGGCTAGCGCCTTGCAGAGCTCGACAATCATCATGATCAGCGGTCGCCATTCCAGTGCTCGCAGTCGCCGCTTTATACTCTCCAAACTTTCACCGCGAACATACTGCATGACCATGTAGGGTATGCCACCGTCCGTGACACCAAAATCGAGGACCTGCACTATGTTTTTGTGCTTCAGTTTGCTGCAAGCCCGAGCTTCGTTTTGCAAGGCGATGAGCTGCTTGTTGCTTCGCTCGCGCAGAGTCTTGACCGCCACCTTCTTGCTCAAGATCTTGTCCTGGCACAGGTAAACAGTACCGGCAACGCCGCACCCGAGCAGGGTCAAAGGCTTGTATCGGTCGCTCGGAAAAGTTCCAGCATCAATCGCTATGTCTTCATTGACCAGCATTTCTTCGTCGTCTTCAATGCTTGGCTCACTCGGGGCGCTGAAATCGATGTGGGTCGACTCTTGTTGTGCGGGAGAGGCCCCCGATGCGTATAAGGACTGCTTGCAACTGCAAACATCGCTCCTGAAAATCCATTGCGTAAAGCTTCCGGATCTGCCTTCATTAATGCGCTTTCCGCAGGTGGTGCAAAGCCGCACTTCCCTTATCGCCTCGGGCTCCTGGACATCGCATGTGCAAACGGCAAACCACTGCGTCAAGCTCGCAGAGGCTTGCGACTCTTTCGGTCTTCCGCATTTTGAGCAGATTGGTTGGCTCATGGTTTACCCATACTGCTGCTCTCGCTCGGCATCAAATCGGAACTCAGTTTGTCCATCACCTCAGCAGCTCCACTATTGCGGTCTTTGGTGCCGATGACAATGACCTGGTGAATCTCGTTTTCCGCTCTTATTGCCGCCTCTTCGCTTATATCCCCGGTGGTGCCCTGAATCATGACCAGATCGAGTTTTGGCAGAATCTTGTTTTTGTGAGCCGAGGCCAGCTTCTCCAAAGTCTTGTCGCTAATATTAGTGTTGGACAGGTCCAGCTTCTCAAGCGAGTGCATTTGATATATCGGCTCCAGATCAGCGTCCTCCAGGGGCAAGTTGCGGAGCTTGAGGTTGACCATTTTTTTCAAGCCTCCGATCGATTGCAGGCAATGATTCGGCAAGGGAATCTGGCCTATATCAAGCTTTACCAGACCCGGGAAGCTTCGCGCCACCAAATCCAGTGCCTCCAGATCGATCTTCTTGCATGCATGCAGGTCCAGGTTGTGGATCGGCGCGCCTTTCAATGCGGCCAATCCGGCTTTGCTGATGCCTGTATCGTACAGGATGAGCGCTGCAATCGAACGGTTGCCTTTCAGTGCGGCGAGCCCTTCATCGGTAAGCGGCGTACTCGATAAATCCAGGCGCTGCACTGCCTGAGTGTCGGCTAAGCCCTTCAATCCCGTGCCCGTAATTTGCGTATCGGATAAAGTCAGATCGCCAAGCGCTCTTTTGCCCTTCAGAGGCGCCAGAGCTGAATCGCCTATGTGATTGTGAGCCAGGTTCAGCATGCTGACATTATCGTTTATATACCTGAGCGCCTCGCCATTTATGTTGCCGCGCTGGAAGATAAGCTTTCGCAGCGACTTGATCTTCAGCAGGCGAGCCAGACCCTTATCGGTTATCTGGCTCGTCAGGATGCTCAGCGATTGCAGCGGCAGTTTCTCCAGATACTGGCAGGCATCATCTGTGATACCAGGCTGTTCACTCAAATCCAGATGTTTGATCGGCTGGTTGCTCAAAAGCTTCAGGTCCGCATCGCGCAGCTTCAGGTCGCCGCCGTCGGTGTATCCTTTTGTTGTGTTGCTGAATGTGCAACGCCCCGACATGGCATCGAAGCTGAACAGATTGTCGAAGGTGCGTTCCTCCGGCATCTCTTTCACAGGCAGGGCATCGGCCAGTCCCTCTATTCGTGACTTGGCGAGTGATTTCCCTGTGGCGCCGTTTGTCTGTGGGTGCCAGCGATGGATTGCATAAACGGCGAAGACAATGCCGGCGAGGACGGCAATCGCGCTTATCGCTATCATTTGACCGCGGTTCTTGAGCGCCGTGTTGGTGAAGGCGGTGACCGCCTGCGAGCGCCACGGCTCGCTCGAGGCTGCCGAGGCGGCCAGACCCTTCCAATGCTCCGTCTGGAGAGCCTTCTCAAAAGCCGCCTTGAGCGCTCCGGCATCCTGAAAGCGCTCCTCCGGATTTTTCTTCAAGCATCTCTGCACGAGCGCTTCGATCGATTCCGGCAGATAGGCCGAGGGGTTCGATTGTGATACCAGAGGCGGTTCCTTCATGGCGTGCATCGAGAGAGTCTCGAGCGCCGTGCTGCCGATGAATGGCGGGCGACCGGTCAGGCATTCGAAGAGAATGCAGCCAATCGAATAGATATCCGAGCGCTCCGTGTAAGGCAGTCCCGAAAATGTATCAGGGCTCATGTAGATTGGCGTGCCGACAATGGAACCGGTCTGTTTCTCAGGGTTTTCGGCCCGTTCAGCATCGGCGTCTGCAGCCGCTTGTGGGCGGGCAATGGCGAAATCGATCAGGCGCACGTGCTGAGCGGCGGTGTTGAAGTTCTCTACGACAATGTTGCTCGGCTTGAGGTCGCCGTGAAAAACACCGCAACTGTGTGCATATACAAGAGCGTCGCAAACCTGCATGATCACCGGTGCCAGCGTTCGCCAGTCCAGGCAGCGCAGATCTCGGCGTATTTTATCCAAACCGGTTCCCGGGATGTATTCCATGACCATGAAAGGCGCACCACCAGCAGTGGCACCAAAGTCGAAAACCTTGACGATGTTGGGATGGTTGAGTTTGCTCTGTGCCTTCGCTTCCAGTTGAAATGCCACCAGTTGGCGCTCGGAGAGATTGCGCAGGATTTTTACCGCCACCTGTTTGTTCAAAAGCTTGTCCAGGCAACGATAAACCTTGCCGAACATGCCCGAGCCCAGCTCCTCAAAGGGGCTGTAGCGCTCGAGGGGAAAGTCCGCTTCGCTGATTTGAATCTCGGTTTCCGCCTCGCTCCTGACCTTCACCGGCGAATCGACCGGCGCCGGCAGGGCATCGACGGGCAGCCCGCTCTGCGACATGGTATCGGCAGTCGCGCCTGGAATCGCCATCCCACACGAGCAGATGTCGCTTCTAAAAATCCATTGAGTGAAGCTGCCTGCTCTGCCGCCATCAACCCGTTTGCCGCAAGAAGGGCACAGCTGCACCTGGGGAAGCTCGGAATCCTCCTCTTTCAAATCGCAGCTGCACAAAACGAACCACTGCGTTAAGCTTGCCGTGGCAGTATTGGAGTCTTTGACTCTTCCGCATCTGTTGCAGACGTTCACAATCAACTCGATCGAAGCGTGGTAGCAGAGTGTCTAAGACGTTATACCCGCTGTTTTGTTGAAAGATTAAGCTACAACTATTTACACGACACATTAGCCCCTGCCGCTGTTTATAATCGTTCTCCGCCCATGCAAGGAGAGCAGCATGTCATCGAAAAACGCCCGAGAATTCCTGATGATTCCTGGACCGACGCCCGTGCCCGACCGGGTTCTGGCAGCCATTGCCAGGCATCCGCTCGGTCACCGCAGCCAGGACTTCTCCGATGTTCTGATGGAGGCGATCGATGGTTTGAAGTGGCTGGGGGAAACGAACAATGAGCCTTTGATTCTGACCTCGTCCGGAACAGGCGCCATGGAAGGTGCGATCGCCAATGTCGTCGAGCGCGGCGATAAAGTGCTCAGCCTCGTTTGTGGCGTCTTTGGCGAACGCTTTGCCAGGATAGCGGAAGCGTACGGCGCCGAGGTGGAGCGCCTGAGCGTTCCGTTCGGCAAACCGGTGGATGTCGATGCCGTCAGGCAGGCTCTCGATGCCGATAAGGAAAAGAAAATCAAAGCAGTGACAATCACTCATAATGAAACGTCCACAGGTGTGATCAATGATTTGAAGCAAATCGCGGCATTGATTCAGAAGCATGGAGCACTGTCGCTGGTCGATGCTGTCACCAGCTTTGGTGCCACACCCGTGCCGATCGACGAATGGGGGCTCGATATAGTCGTGACAGGCAGCCAAAAGGCCCTGATGCTGCCGCCGGGACTGGCTTTTGCATTTGTCAGCCAGAAAGCCTGGCAAGCGATCGAGAGTTGCAAAACGCCGCGTTTTTATTTCAAATTTCAGAGCTACAGAAAATCGCAGAAGGAACGCACAACGCCGTTCACGCCTAATGTTTCATTTGTGGTCGGATTGAACGAATCCATTAAGATGATGAAAGAAGAAGGCAAAGAGGAAGTCTTTGCGCGCCACACAGCCATGCGCGAGCTGCTTCGAAAAGGCGCCAAGGATCTGGGTTTGCGGTTGGTCGTGGATGATCAGTGCGCTTCGCCGACGATTACATCTATCTGGCCGCCTGAGCACATGGATGTGCCCACGATTCGCAAACGGCTCAAGGAGCAGCACCGCATCGTTGTTGCTGATGGGCAGGAAGAGCTGAAAGGCAAAATTTTCCGTATGGGCCATATGGGTTATGTCTTCGAGCGCGATATAGGGACGGCGCTGTTCGCTCTGAAAGCCGTGCTTGGCGCCGGCGCTCCGGCTGCTTGCCGCTAGGCTCGCCCAATAGTTTCCCGCCATTAAGCTGAAGAAATTCTGAAAGGCTAAATCCACAGATATTGCCGGGGGTGCCTCTAAGTCGCCATGGTTGGCAAGAGATTCAATATCATGTGCACCAGCGGGGCACGCCGCTAAGAATAAAACGGTTACAAAGAGGGGCTTGCGCTTTATCTTGATTGAACAGGCGCCCCGCTGTCTGCAATTTTGGGATGCAACTTTCTCACAGCCTCAACAAGGTTTCCCGCCCAACCAACACCACGCAGCATCGATTTGAAGATTACAAACGTACCGGTAGTGGTGCCGGAGCGATTTGGGTCTTTCAATTGTTGCTGGAGCAAGCGATTGGCCATCGCCGCTCAATGGTTGTGCAAGCGCTTGGTCTCAGGCAGTGCATCGGTGGCATTAGCAGAAACAGTGCACATTTCTGCCAATGCCGCCGGCCTGTAGCCAGCAAAACAAACCTTAGAGGCTGTGAGAGAGTCGCATCTGACAACCAACCGTTTATTGTGGCAACTTCGCCACGAGCTGCTCTCGAGCAGCCAGTCTTAAACGGCATTCAAGCGCTTCTTAGAGGAGAGGCGTGCCGCTTCTAAGTCGTCACAAACCCGGATCGGATTTCTGCGGCGCATCGAAAGCGAGAGTACGGCGAGAGCCGCGCTGCGTCTATGGATCCTCGGACTGCATTGCGGTCCACGTCTAAGTTGGTTTGCCTGAAAGTCGCTGCGAACTCCTGGCGTTATGAACCAGGTCGAAAATGTTCCAGTCACTGCCAGGTCGCTTGAGTAGGCGATTCATCGCCAGTCAGAACCAGAGTGAATGTCGATGGCCGAGCCAAGCTGAAAGCGGCGGCCTGCGACTGAAGCCTGATCGCCCGTGCAAATCGCCCAGCGGCCGGACTCAGCTCCGACCTGCTCCGGATAACATCGCTTCGCTTGATGTTGCAGCCGTGGTGGCTGTGACCTTACTGAAGACTGATATCACGGGATAGAACATGAACCTGAAAAACTTGATCGCCAGCTTTGGGAATCTCTTCGGAACCCGCACTCAGAGCAAGACCCACGCCAGGAGCCAGACTCGCGTAAGCCGCACGCGCCTGGGTGTGGAGGCTCTGGAGTCGCGCGACGTTCCCACCGTCGGCTACCTGAATGGCCTGCAGCAACTGGCGCCGCTGGTCGGTGACGTGAACGCCATCCAGACGGCCTGCCACGACGTGCGCATCTGCCCGCCCGCTGATTCGTGCGGCGGCTCGCACTGCGCTCCGCACACCAATCTCTGCTCGACTGGCGGTCAGGGCAACCTGAGCCAGACGGCCCCGGGGCAGCCGTTGACCTACACTACCAGTGGTGACTACAAGATCGAGATCAACGGCTCGACGATCACCATCATCAATCCCTGCGGCCAGCAGGAGGTCCGCGAGTGGGGCGACCCGCACGAGGACGCCAACGGCAAGACGACCACCTGGTCAAGCAACCAGAGGACGCTGGTTCTCGGTGATGGCACCGTCGTGAAGATGACCGCTGCCTCGGCCAACACTCCTGTGACCGACACCGAGATCGACGACTACGGCGCCGGTCTGAAGGTGAGCGTCAACAACCGCAACACGACCGTCACCTCCGTCGAGCACATCGAGGGGTGCGAGCCGTGGTTCCCGCGCGTCGGCGGGGGCAATGGCAACTGCTACGGCAACGGTTATAGCGCACTCGACTGCGTCTTCGCCGGCTTTGGCCGCGATGACTGCGGATATGTCCCCAGCCAGTGCCTGCCCCCGCAGGGCACTACCGGCGGTGGCAACCCGCCGGTTTGCAACAACCAGCCCGTCCCGGTCGTCTGCCCGCCGGTTCTCTCCGGCACCGGCAATGGCGGCACGCCGAGCGGCGATAACGGCTGCCAGCAGTTGGCTGCCGATTATAACCACGATCTGAGCAACCTCGACGGTCTCTTCCAGGACCTGTTCGGCAAGCAGACCACGCTCGGCACTGCTCAGACCGATCTGAACGGCGACCTGACGGAGCTCGCCGCGGCCAATTTGAGCGTCAGCCAGACCAAGGGCCAGCTGACCACGGCTCAGGGCTCGCTCAAGGACGCTCAGACGGACCTCGGCACCGCTCAGACGAGGCTGAAGCAGGACCAGGCGGACCTGACCGCCACTCAGAAGGAGGTGCAGGGTGATCGCACCCAGTTGACCACGCAGCAGGGCATCCTGGGCAACGAGCAGCAGCAACTGAGGCTTGCCGAGGGCACCCTGGCGACCGACCAGGGCACGCAGGCCAAGTTGACCGACAAGCTGGGCGCTGACCAGAAGCTGCTGACCGGCAAGGTCAACGACGTCAAGAGCGACACGGTCGAGCTCGGCAAGGCGAAGGACAAGCTGGCCGATGATAACCAGTCTCTGGCCTGCGCCAGGGCCGACCTGGGCAACGACCAGAAGGACGTGGGCTGCGACTACAAGGGACTGTGCGCCGACAAAGAGCAGCTCCAGGACGATACCTGCAAGCTCGACAAGCTGTTGGCGCAGCCCTGCGCCAACCCGGATGATGTCGCCAGGGCTCGCGAGCAGGTCTGCCTCGACCAGAGGAAGATCGGCTGCGACGAGCAAGACATCAACGGCGACCTCTGCGACATCAAGAACGACACCTGCAAAGTCGATCAGCTCGGCAAGCAGGTGGCCTGTGATGCCGCCACCGTCAAGCGCATCGGTTCCGACCTGCAGAGTGACACCCTCGAGGTGAGCAGGCTGCAAGGCGTCGTGAAGGGCGATCAGGACGCCCTCAGCAAGGCCGCCGGCAAGGTCGCCTCTGACAAGGATGCCATTACCGGCATCAACGGCAAGATTGCCGGAACGCAACAGACGATCGCCAACCTGCAGCACGACATCGCCTGTGATGACAACGGCGTCAAGGTGCTCACCGCCAAGGTGAGCGGCGACAACGCCACGGTGGCCAGCCTGAGCGGTACCGTGAAGTCGGCGCAGACCCGCGTCGATCAACTGACCGGCGCGCTCCGCGATGCCCAGCTCAAGGTGAGCAACCTGGAGCATGACATCGACGGTGACAACGCCACCATCGCCGGGCTGAAGTCGGGCATCCAGCACGACCAGACCCTGATCGCGACGGTGAGCGCTGATGCCGCTCACGACCTCGCCCAGATGCACGAACACTGCTGCTGCGCTTGCTGAGCGCCGCTCCGCGGTGAGCATACCGTAACTGTTCGTGTGTAACGTTCAGCGGACGGCCGCGACTCTGGCTTCATGCCTCAGTCGCGCCGTCTGCCCCGTCGTCTTCTGGTAAACACAACCGGCGCAGAGGCACAGGCTCATTGCGAACCGTCGCCTCTCGCCGGTCTCTTTTCTCGCTCGTGCCTTCGCTCGTGGTATCGTCGGCGGTGCTAATACTACAGAATAGCGTAGAAAGCTGTGCGTAAAAACCCCACTCGAAGCGAGTTGCTTGTCAAGAGAATAGTTAAAGGTTTCACATAATAGCTGTACTATTGATCGGTTGAGTACTACAATCTCCTTGAAAACCGCATGGGCTCGTCGATTATGTTTGGCGTACAAAATGGCAAGAGTGTCCGGAAGAAGAGAAAGTCAGCTGCGCTAGCGGCTGCCATCGCATTTGGTGTCACGCTCGTGCCTCAGCCGGCGCATGCCAATTACACCTATCCGTACTTCTACAGCGGCCTCGGCAGCCTTCTTTATCCGCTCAGCTACATGGCGTATCCGTTTTTCGGGCGCGTTCCCACGAGCACCTATTATGCTCCCTACTGGTTCGGACGCATGGCCCAGCGCTCCGTCACAGGCGCTTATGGATATCCTCCCTACGGCGGCGCTTACAATAACCCGTATCAGCAAAACAACGCCCAGAATGCCAATGGTCAAAACGGCAATGGCGGTGGTCAAAACGCTAACGGTGCCAACGACAACTCGAACCCCAATGCCAATACCGACCCGAGCAATAATCCATATGGAGTCGAGCAGTATAGCGACGAAGAACCGGCAAACAGCCCGCGCAAACGCAAGCGTCCTAAACGAGTTCCGCCACCGCAAGGCGTCGATCAAGTCAACCACGCCAACTGGCTCGATCCGGCCGCACCCGATGCAGCATTGCTCGATGCACCTGCAGGCGGCGGCACCGCTCAATCGCTAGCTACGACCGGCACTCTTTCAGCGGCTCCTCAGCTCGCACCGCCGGTGGCCAAACATCACGGCTTTCATCAAAAGAAATCTTCCAAGAATGCAGGTTCTAATCAGCCATCCGCCTCGACAAACGCATCATCCGGCTTGCCTTTGAACCCCGCTTCATTTGGGGCGGGCGGCTCACCCGGTTCGGCTGCCTTTCAGGGCGCCCCTGCTGCCGCACCGGCAGCGGCTAGCTGTGCACCTCTGGCAGATGGATTCATCAATCACATTAATACTAAATATGGTGGCGATATCAAGGCTGCTTTGTTTAATCCGGAGACTCGTTCCTACGCCCGCGTATTGGGTTTGGTCAATGAAGATTCCTTATTTCATGCGGATTTGAGCGAGTCACGCGTTCAGCTCATCAAGCAGATCATGCAAGATCCGTCGCTGGATTCAGTCAGCAAAGTGCAGGCGGTCAAAATTATGATTGGAGCAAAAGCGGCGCGCTGAGTAGAGATCGTGAAAGTATCCCTGGCGGCAAAAGGCTTGATCCTGGTTTCAATACCGCTGTGCTTTGAGCTGGGATTTGCAGCTCTGTTCACGAAATTGCAGAACCAGGCCGAGGACGACGCCCGGCAAGCGGTGAAGGCGCGCCTTCTTTCCGAACGCGTCAATGAGCTTACTCGAGACATCTGGGGCACCTGGAAGGCCGTCGGCACTGCCGGCGATGACACGCTGGTCGTGAAAAGCGGGCGTGTTGATACCGGTCTCTATAAGGCGGCCTTCGCCAAGCTTCGCGTCCACTACCGCGTCCTCATGGAGCTTACCTCAGACAAGCCCGAGATGAAACTGGCTGTCAAAGAGTCGATGGCTTTGCTCGACCAGGGAGAAGCAATCCTCGATGATGCCGCCAAACAAATCAAAGAGGGCAATATTCAGGAAGTTCTAAGCACCTATCATGAAAAATCGGCACGTTTAAAAACCTTGTTTACCGGTCTGCTTTCTCAGGAGTTAATGCTGATCGCTCGACACAATGCCGACCTGGCAAATAAAAACACCGAGCAGTCGGCCGAGCGTCGCAGCCGGATAATGCGATTGGCCCTGCTGACGGTTTGTGCAAACGCAATATTCAGTGTGCTTCTAGCGATTTTTTTGATCAGAGGAATTACATCACGTCTGGCAACCTTGAATCGCAACGTGGAGCGTGTCGAACATGGAGATCAGCTTCTGCCGCGCCTCGAGGGTAGTGATGAGATTGCGGAATTGGACTCGGCGTTTCACAAAATGGATGAGTCACTGAAGGAGGCGGCTCGAAAACGGCAGGAGCTGGTCAATATGATTACCCATGACTTGCGAACACCACTATCCGTGATCGCCGGCTCTCTGGAAGTGTTCAGCAGCGAAGCAAGAGGCGGTGAGCTCAGCGACAGCGGTCAGCGAATGGTGAAGCTCATCAAGCGCAACAGCTCGCGCATGATGACCATGATCGGCGATCTGCTCGACCTGGAAAAGATGCAGGCAGGCATGATGAAGATAGATGCACGGCCGGTCAAGGTGATCGAGTTGTTCGATGATGTGAAGGCGGATGTGGCTGATCTGCTCGAGGAGCGAAAGATAGAAGTGCGCGTCGTCGACACGCCGCTGGTGGTCAAAGGCGATCAAGATCAATTGTTTCGCGTCCTTTTAAATCTGGTTTCCAACGCCATCAAGCATAGCACCGCAGGCGGTGTCATAACCCTGGCGGCGGAATCGTCCGCCGAAGGCGTCGAGTTGCGGGTGTCTGACACCGGGGCCGGCATACCTCAGGACATGCTCGAGCATATATTCGAGCCTTTTCATCAGGTTCAGTCCGGCGGCAGCGGCAAGGAAGGCTCCGGGCTCGGCCTGGCGATCTGTCGCGCCATCGTTGGTATGCACGAAGGCAGAATCTGGGCTACCAGTGTGCCTGGCGAAGGAAGCACTTTCCACGTTCTTCTAAGGAAGCACGTCTGATATCCGGCCATAATTTTTTGACCGGGCATATATAATGCTTGAGCGAACGAAAAATGCTTTTCGAGGAATTTAATCGTGCCTAAGATTCTGATCGTCGAAGACGATACCGACTTGAGCGCCGTATTGCGCGAATGGCTCGAGTCGCAGAATTACTCGCTCGATATCGTCCATGATGGCAGGGAAGGCTATCAGTATTTGGAGCAGGGCCATTACGATGCCGTGATTCTCGATTGGAACCTGCCTGGAATGACAGGCATTGAGATTTGCAAAAAATACCGGGCCACTCGCGGCACCTCGCCCATTTTGATGCTCACCGCCAAGGATCAGATTGTCGAGAAGGAGGCCGGGCTGGACTCAGGCGCGGACGACTATTTGACCAAGCCCTTCAGCATGCGCGAGCTGTCTGCGCGACTGAGAGCGCTGACGCGCCGGACATACGCGAGTGTAGGCGACATATTGCAAGCCGGCAAGGTTTCTCTCGATCCGATAAGGCATCGTGTCTGGCGGGACGGGAACGAGGTTCATCTCTTGCCGAAAGATTTCGAATTGTTGGAATTTTTGATGCGCCACCCCGACCAGGTGTTCAGCACGGAAGCACTTGTTCAGAGGGTTTGGAACTTCGACGCCGACGTCACATCCAATGCGGTGCGCTCGTCTGTGAGGCGGATCAGGCGCGAGCTCGACGAGTCCGACGATGAGGACAAATCGATTATTGAAAACGTGCGGCGCGTCGGATACAGACTGAGGAAGTGAAGCGGTAGCCTCTCCTGTGCGGCAGCCGTTTACTGAGAGCGCGGGCCAGTAAACAGGTGCAGCGAAAGAGGGTATAATGCCAAGCTCGTGCGCCACAGCGAGCCTGTAAAGGTACATGTCCCGAGAAAAAATACGACTGATTGGCATTGCTCTTCTCATAGTTGGAGGGGCGATTGCAGTCATTGCCTTGAGCACAAGTGTCTATTGGGCGGCAATAATCGGGGGCGGTGTGGCACTGCTTGCGATACCACTGGTCACTGCTGTCGGGATCTCGGCACCGCAGGCGGTGCTGGATGAAAGGGAGAGGCTGAAGAATCAGCCCCGCGAGCCGAAGCAATTGCGCATTAAGGAGCAGAAGTTTGGAGCTGGAATGCATCCACTTACTTTCCTGTTCCTTGTATGTATTCTCGCCTGTCCGGTAGTATGCTTGTTGTGGTTGGCCGGCGTTAAAGCGACAGATCCGCTCGTCATCGGCTTCGCGGCCTTATTTCTTGCCCTCATAATCATCGTCTATTCATCCGCCAATGCCAGATTCATTCTCGACCAGAGAGGCATTCGAGTTGAAACTCCGTTCGGCCCCGCCCGCAGTATGAATTGGCAGGATCTTATCAGTTTGCAAACCAGATATTTTAGAAGCGGGGTATTGTATGAGGTTTATTCCCTGAACTCCAGCCTCAGTTTTTCGGCGAATATGCCTGATTGCAAGCGCCTTCTCGCCTGCATCGAAGCAGCAATGGATAGAGCGCCCGATGCCGATGGCTTGATATCGGTCGACCTGCCGCCCAAAGACAAGCTGACAGCGAGCGCCGTGACGCTTGCTGTCATCGGTATTTTAATGTTTGTCATAGGCGCTATTTTTACCGGCATAGGCGCCGGCGACTGGCAGCGAGTCAATGTCCCGCTCGTGCCTTTGCAGCAAGTGCCGTCCCTGGAGGACGGAAGGGTTGTTCGTGTGCAAGGCAAGCTCTCGGCCGACGAGCCGTTGAGTTCCTCGAACGGCGGCAAAAAATATGCGTTCCAGGAAGTGGAAATAATGGACCACCGCGGCAAAAGCACCAGATATTTGTACACCGCCTGGGCTCCGAAAATCCTCTGGCTTTCAAATGGGTCTACTAAAGTGGCTGTGAAATCCAGTGAAGTGTATGAGCGCTTTTTGGACGTGAATCTTGCAAAGCTTGATAATAACTGGGAGAAAGGCGAGACTAACGGCAAAATCGACGCTGCTTTTCGCAAGGGCATCGAGCGGTACAGCCAGTCGCCGCAGCTTGATGATGGTCTGGACCTGGCGTTTTTAGCCATCGAACAAGACAGTCCGGTTTCCTTGATCGCCATGGTTAAGCATGAAAACGGTCAGCCTATGTTGGTTAAGGATGGGGATTATTTGTGGTTGAGCACTAAGTCTCAGGACGATATGCTGAAAGACGTCTGTACGTTTCTTGCCGGCGGTGTCGCGGTCGTCGCTCTGGGATTGATCTATATGATTGCTGCATTATTTGACTGGCTGAGGCGCAAACGTCAATTGGAGTCGGCTCATGATTAGGCGGTACATGGAACTCTATTGCCACCGCGGACGGTGCGCGGTTCTTTTACCGCTCAGTGTGCGCATGCGCACTTATGTTGCATTGCTTCTCTTTCTTGTTGCCCATCTTTTTGCTCTATCGACCGGCCAGGCACTGGGCGCCAATGAAGAACGGCCGAATCAGCAAACGGTTTATTACGTGACGACCCGCTTGAATGAAGGCGGGCGTGGCTCGGCGCAATATGGATCTAAACGGCATCTCGATGTCGGTTACGGCTCGCTCGATTTCGGCGTCGCTCGAGTCGGCAGACCGTCCGGGCTGATCGGCTTCGATTGTGCTCCGGACTTTCCTTCATATCGTCAGGGAATGATTGTGAACGATCAGATGTGGCGTTCATCCCAACTTGCGGAGCTGAGCAGTATCAGCCAGTCGGACCTGCTCATGCGGGCTCAGCAGTGCCGGGGTATGATTTGCATCGTCATCCATGGCTATGGTGAGTCGATGGAGCGTTCGCTCAAGGATACGGCTGTCCTTGCCGATGCGCTTCAGCGCAAGGGTGTTGATGTGATGCCGATACTCTTCTCCTGGCCTTCGATGAACGATCTTCGTGAATATGCCAAGGATGAAGCGAATCTCGAGTGGAGCGTGCTGCCGTTCAATTCCTTTATCGATACGCTGAGTCTGGCGCGAAACAATGATTGCAGGCTCTGTGTCGTTGCTCACAGCATGGGGAGCAGATTGGTTTTTTCGCTGCTCGATGATGAGGATTTGATCAAGCGCAGCCCGATCGACAGGCTGATTCTATCGGCTGCCGACTATGATTATTTCCAGGCGTTGCAGCGTTTCAACAAACTGAACAAGTTGGTGGCGGGTGACATTTTTGTCTTTGTTTCCGACCGGGATGGCGCGCTGACTGCCTCTCAGGTGTTGCACGGTTCGCCGCGTTTGGGACGGCCGTTTGATCCGCCGCATACCTCAATGAAAGTGCAAGATTACATGCACGCTCAATTCTGGGATCAGCTCTTGCAAGACGCCGCCGATGTGCTCGTGCAAGGAGGTTTGAATAATCCGCCTGAGGCCAATTCCTGGCTTGAGAGGAGGCCGGGTATGGCTCGCGAACTGGGTGAGAAAGCGCAGTTTCTCGATGTTTCGGAATTGGTATCCGAGGATCTCGGACATCGTTTCGCCTGGCCGCTGATTGCCACGCTTCTTGCCGGCGAAGGCGGTCTCGGTCCGCTGGGCACCGAGGTCGTATTCAAGAGACCCGATCAAATGACGCTGGAACAAAACGGCGGTATTCCGCCTGTGCTTTTCAAATTTCATCGGGTGCGGGGCAACCTGTATCAGATGCAAAATCAGCGCCTGATGCGTTGATCTTGCATTTTACGCCCTTCTCGTGCACCGCTTCGATTCCGAGGAATTCCCGGTCTTCAAATACGCATCTTGCAACTAATCTATTTCTCTTAACCTGTTGTTAAACAGATCCGTGATAGCACCACCGGTGATACCATCGCGTGACCCGCGCGAGGTCCGGCAAGAATTT
>JAJPJO010000078.1 GCA_021324135.1 Pseudomonadota bacterium | reverse complement strand
TTTGTTCGTGGCGTCCATGAGGCTTTGCTGTAACAGGTTTTGCAGCATTGGGTTATCGGCGCCGAATATAGATAAAGTCAGAGGTATATTCTCACCCAGGAGCATCGCGAAGTGCCCAGCCGCTTGCTGGGCTGCTTCGGCCCAGAATGTCGGATCGAGCAGGTTAAGGAATCCGCCGTCAGCGGGGAAAAGGAATGACATCAATGCCTCGAAAAACGAGCCAACTACGCCCGTTAGCCCCGGCATCTTGAGTATCATCTGCACCAGGGGCGATACCGGATCGCCTCCAGGAGGCATGCCGGCTTGCAGCATGCTCTGCTCCAAACCGGGCATGAGGCCTTTATCGAGCCCGAGCATCGCGCTGTGATCCAATCCAGCCAACCCTGCTTTGTCTAAACCAGGCAATGCCGCTGCCTTGTCCAGACCGGGCAATGCCGCTGCCTTGTCCAGTACGGCTGGGCTTCCGGGCGCGGCGTTTTGCGCCAGGGCTTGTTCCATGCCTGGAAAGGCTTTCATCATCGCGGATTTGAGAGCACCTAAGACCTTGGCATAAGCCATGTCTGAGCCGTTGGCTAGCTGTCCGAGCGCTTCTTTCCCTGCCATGCCTACGTCTTTACCGGCTAAGCCAACGTCATTGCCTGCTAATGCGAGATCCTTGCCAACCAGCCCTGCATCTGGCGTACCGAACCCCGCCGGACCTGCCTTTCCAGCTAATGAGCTTGCCTCGAACACAGGGCGTCCAGTTTGCGCTGCGCCTGTGGCACTGTCAATCTGCAAGTCGGGAAGCTGTGTTTGACCGTTTGTTTGTTGAAAATAACTGCGCGCCGCTTGCACGTCCGTCGGTTGCGACAACTGCGTGCTCAGCTTTCCGTCGGCAGGACGAAACAGCTCAAGTTCCTTGGTCAGTTCACCCACTTTTGCGGGCTCAAATTCTGGATGCACAAATGCGGCTCGGCTGGATTTAGTAAAAGCAGGGTTAGTCACTTATATGTTAATTTTCGATTGATGTCAAGAGGGTACAGGCAATGTCTAATCTGCGTCAGGCGGCTCGTTTTAGACCATGAACTCTGCCGCAGCCCATCGGCACTGCCTAGTCAGCAGATCTAAGACATGTAAGAATCAAGTCATGAGAGCGGCTTAAGCTTTAGGGGAAGCCTAATATACAAACATCGGCTGATCCAGGTCGGCTTCTTCCAGTAAGGCTCAGGCAAAAAGAGTCTCATGCAGGCAAAAAGGGGCTCATGCCGGATAAAAACGTGACAGGCAAAGCGCAGGCACAACTCCGCCAGAGCGGAGGTGTTTGTATCTCGTGCGGAAAGCCAATCAGCAAGGCAAGGAGAGGGTCGTTTACGGCCTGGATTTTTTTATCGCAATGGTGCAGGTGCAAAAACAGCACACCGAACAGACCAGTGCGTCAGTTTCGCGCCGATGTCGCATCGCGCTTGTCGAGCGGCGGTCACCCGAAATATTCTCTGCCCGATCTCGGCGAAAAGTATGAGGTGCTTGCGCTCATCGGACATGGTGGCATGGGCAGTGTCTATCGCGCACGCGACAAAAGTCTCAACAAAACCGTCGCCGTCAAGATTCTGAGAGAAGAATTGGCTACCGATCAGTCCGCGATTCGTCGTTTCAAGCAAGAGGCACGGGCGGTCTCGAAATTGACCCATGCGAATCTTGTGCCGGTGTATGGCGAAGGCGAGTTGGAGGGCGGCGTGCCCTACATCGTCATGGATCTGGTCGATGGCGAAAGTCTGGCTGCATTGTTGGAGAAGGAGAAGCTGCTTTCGGCTGAGCGAGCGGTATCTATTTTTCAACAGGTCGCGGAGGCGCTCTACTATGCGCACGGCAAAGGAATCGTTCATCGAGACTTGAAGCCGAGCAACATCATGCTCACCAGGGATGATGCCGGAGCTGTTCAGGCGCGCTTAGTTGATTTCGGCATTGCGAAGCTGCTCTATTCGGCAGGAGAAACGCACGTCCAACTCACCCAAACTGGCGACGTCTTCGGAACTCCTCTCTACATGAGCCCGGAGCAATGCCAGAGCCAAGAGCTTGATGAGCGATCGGATGTATATTCTTTTGGTTGTGTGCTCTATGAAGCACTCACGGGCTCGCCGCCGTTTCATTCAAAAACTCCAGTATCCCTGATGATCGAGCACATCCAGAAAACGCCACCCAGCTTCGAGGAAGCAGATGCTCTAGCGGGTCGCGCAGTACCTGCTGGTTTGGAAACAATCACACTGCGTTGCCTGGAAAAGGAACCAGGCGATCGCTATCAGAACTTCTCCGATATTCGCGACGATCTCGCAGCAATAGCAGCCGGCAAGCCACTTTCGTCCATGCGAGCCGAATCCGCACCGTGGCATTTGCGTTGCGGCGCAGCTGCTGTGGATGCCATCATACTCGGTGGCGCTGGCGCCTTTACCTACAGCCTCTTGTTCGCCTTGAGCTCGCCGATGCTCCTCGTCGGCAAAAGCAACCAAGACTATCTTCACATTCTCCTGGCGATATTGCCTACTTCATTGGCTGGCGGTTTTACCTTGGGCGTCTTGCAATCGGCATACGGATTTGCGCCGTTGTGGTTGCTCTACGACATATTCTATTGCCACGGGCATGCGGTCATGCTGGCTGTCTACAGCCGCCTTTCAGCCTTTATTGTGATTGTAAATTCCTGGCTTTATTTTGCCTGCTCAGAAAGCTCACGTTCGAGAGGCACGTTGGGTAAGCAACTCTTCGGTTTGGCTGTGGTAGATCGCAGAAGGCGCAAACTGACTTTCGCACAGGCGAGCAAGCGCTGGTTTTGTAAGCCTTTGATTTTACTTCAGCCGTTGCCTCTTCTGTCATTTGTGGTGGTATCGCTGCTGGTGCATCCTGCTACTCGATTGGCGATGCCGGCTTGGGTGAAGTGGGCTGCGGCATTGTGCGGTGCGCTCTCGCTTATTCACATTACGGCGCTGGCTTTTATCATGCTCGCTATGAAGGCTCTGGAAAAACGGTGGACATGCATTCAGCATCGCCGTTTCTCACTGAATATTGGCATGATCTCTTGTCGAAAACGGCAGTGGTAAAGACGCGACGCCGCTGAACATCCGTGCTGCTCAACGTCAATGTCGTTGAATGTCGGTGCCGGAACGGCAGTGCCGCTGCACAGCAGTGCCACTACAGGTGGTGTGGATCTTGGGTGGTTAAACCTGGGTTTTAAAATTCTCGATTTCGTCGTGCCAGTGCTGATTGTTCGGCTTGCCGTTTCGCTTGGTCATGCCTGTGAGGTCGCCGGTGGCCATTTGCGCGGCGACATAGTTTTTGACTGCATTGGTCAGCGGATTTTGACTCATTTCCTTGGTGGCAAGCG
>JAJPJO010000026.1 GCA_021324135.1 Pseudomonadota bacterium | reverse complement strand
CGATCCCGAAAAGCCTTGGGCGGTAAGAGACTCGAACTCCTAACCCCTTCGGTGTAAACGAAGTGCTCCACCATTGAGCTAACCGCCCTCAATAGAGAAGAGTCTAACACGGCGAAGCCGGTCATCGCCTAGTCAGGCGCCGCGTTTTTGGCTACAAGAAACACATTAAATTTGCATCACTGTTACCCGGGCGCAAACCCGCGCCAGCGGGGCATTTCTAGGAATCTCAACCCACGGCTGGGAAAGGGTATATATAAGTAGGAAAGATCAAGCCATTCGCGGAGGGCGGCAGCGACGGCGATTGGGCAGTTCGGACAATAATGGCGCTACTGAAAGACCCGTGGATGGGTCCGCTCCGACCGGCTTTCCAAGCATACAGTCCGGTCGGTACCAGTTCGTCGAGGTCCTGGGCAGTGGTAACAAGGGCGTTGTCTATAAGGCGCTTGATAAAACGCTCGATAAATTGGTTGCCATCAAGAAATTGCATGCGCTGACTGAGAGTCGCCATGCAGTCAAATTCCAGCGCGAAGCTAGAATCGTCGGCACTCTTCGGCATCCCAACGTAATGACTGCTCTCGACTTCGGATTGACCGATAAAAACGAACCATATCTGGTGCTCAATTATTTCGAGGGCGAGAGTCTCTCTGATTTGATTGAGCGCAACGGACCTCTGCCGCCCCAAAATGCCATTCCAATCTTTTTGCAGATCACCTCGGGACTATCACACGCTCATCATAAGAACATAGTTCATCGCGACATAAAGCCAAGCAACATCATGCTCACAAATCGAGCCGGTGATGTGCCGGTTGTGCAAATTGTCGACTTTGGTTTGGCTAAGGCGCAGAGCCGCGATCAAGGGGTAACCACATCTTCCGGTCCCGGCGTAGGCACGCCGACTTATATGTCTCCCGAACAGGTTCGTGGCCACAAGATCGATGGACGAAGTGATATCTACTCGCTGGGTTGCCTCATGTTTGAAGCACTCACCGGCATGCCGCCCTTCCAGGGTGACACTCCTCTTGAAACAATGCAGATGCATTTGAATCAGAAGCCCCCTTCCTTAGAAACCGCATATGGTGCCTACCGACGCAATACCAATCATGATACCGCTCGTTCGAACAAAATAATCTTTTCCGAGGAACTCGAAAAAATCATTTCAAAGTGCTTGCAAAAGCAAGCAGGCGATCGATATCAAACCATCGATGAGCTTGCTCAGGAGCTGCTGGCTCAAATCGATGGTGCGCCAACGACAGAGGAGGCAGCTAATTTTGATGAGGCGAGTAACATCGAGAGAATGGCTTCTCAGCCTGACAGACTGATTGCAGCTGCAGATTCGAAGTCATCTAATACCTCTAAGATTCTCGTTTTATTCGCATGTGGAAGTGTAATCTTGATAGTACTCTTTTTCGGATTGTCGGCAACGAATTTGTTGGTCACGTCCTACGACATCCGCTCAAATCAGGACACCTTGAGTCCTATTCCGGAGGCTATAACGGAGAGTTCCTTTCCTTATGGTGGAGGTGAGCAGCGTTATTTGGTACAAGGCGGCGATGCGATCCTCAGAGGGCTAGTATTGAAGCGCTACCCAAATATGCAGTCTTTGAACTTAGAATTCTCATCCGTGACGCCGGAGGGTTTGCGCCTGCTGATAGGATCTCCGGTCAAACACATCAATTGGGTTTCTCGGCCGGTTACGAAGGAACATTTAAAATCCTTCGCTGAGATCCGTACGCTTCGCCATCTCGACTTTGGCGAAACGAGAGTTATGGATTACAATGATTTGGATTTGCTCGCAGTACTGCCTGAGCTAAATGAATTGACATTGCGCAAACTGCCGCTTGATGATCTAGCGTTCAAGAAAATCAGTACCTTAGACAAACTTGAAATCTTGCTTCTGCAAGACTGCACCGGCATTACCGCACCGAGGCTCAGCATGCTGAAGACACTACCTAGGCTCGGGAACATTAAATTGATGGGTGGAGATGTTACCGATGAATCGATGCACGGGCTATTTGATCTAAATGTAGAGAACATTCATCTCAAAAGCAAATACGTCAGCGATGTTTCTTTGGATGGTATAGCAGGAATGAAGAGAGCATGGAAGATCGAGTTAATCGACTGCACCAGGATAAGTGATCGCGCTATCGAGAAATTGAGGACAGTACGCAAAAACATAGACAACGTTCGCAGGACAGTCGAGGTTAAGATAAAAAGAGAAATAAAGTTCTGAATAGGCATCGCTTGAATGAAAATTGTTCCTAGTTGCTCGCGCTGTAATAATCCAATCGACCAGGCTGCCGATCCGGCAGAGGGAGAAGCATCTTATTGCCGCAAGTGCTCAGAATTACTCGATGATGACGACGACGATGTTGGTATCGGAAATGGTGACTCTGACAAATCAGAACAAACAGGTGCAGGCTCCGGCGCCGAGGGCTCTACTGCGCCGGCGCAGAAGAATGCCACGACAGCAGCATTAGAAGACCAACAAGAAGATCAACCTCCTGCTAAGATCATCGACCCGGAATTGCCGGACAACTACGAAATTCTCGAGGTGTTTGAGCAATGCCAGCATGGACGAGCTTACAAGATAAGAGATAAAAACCTGGAGAAGGTTCTGATCGCACGTTTCGTCACGGCAGGCGTAGCCAGGCTAACAGGCGGACTTTCGATTGAGACGGCGGCTCAATTATTGACTCAGATAAATCACCCGCATCTGTTGACTGTGTACGATTGGCGTACCGATTTGAAAACTAATTGCTTGATCATGGACAATGCTCCTGAGACAAGCGTCGAAACTATCATTGCCAAGGAAGGTTTTTTTGATCTGCCACGGGCCTTTGATGTATTTATTCAAGCCTGCGAGGGTTTGGAGGAACTGCACAAGCAGCGACTCGTACACGGCTTCGTCAGACCTCGGACCATCCGTCTTGCAGTCACGAGTGATTCAAAACTGGATGCCGTCAAAGTAATGAGCTTCAGTGTCACAAACGTATTCAGCAACAACATCGATCAGCCACTGAAGATTGGACGAAACTATACTTGTAACGATGCGTTCTACATGAGCCCCGAGGAATTGAACGGCGCACTGCCCACAGTATCAGGTGACATTTATTCTCTCGGTTGCGTTATCTTTCATGCCATAACCGGTAAACCGCTCTATCGTGCGCGAACAGTCAAAGAGGTAGAGCAACAACATCTAGACGAATCACCTCCTCGCTTCCGCAAAAGATATGAGATTCCGGTCAACGTGGAGGCAGTCGTGCTCAGGATGTTGCAGAAGGATCCGAAGAACCGCTATCAGTCAATAAAAAGCGTACGACAAGATTTAGAGCGCCTTCGAGATAACAAAGAGCCAATGCTGGAGGATAGATGGCGAGTCTTCATGTCCTGGTTTGGCGCCTG
>JAJPJO010000268.1 GCA_021324135.1 Pseudomonadota bacterium | reverse complement strand
CTGACCACTAGCGTCAAACGGCTAGGGCTGTCGATTCACTTCGTTCCGCAATGCCTGGTTGCCACCAACGGAGATGACTCATTCGCCGAGATTCGCGAATGGACCAACCGCCAGCTGATTCTTACCAAAGTCTATTATCCCGAGCTCTGGCGTCGGGCCATCATGCGCGCCACCATGATGCTGCTCTGGCTGGTGCTCTTTCTCGCGGCCGTCCTCAGCTTTATTCTGACACGCGACGTTCCAGCGCTGATGGCGATGGCATGCGGACTTTCGATTGTTCCGGTCGAAGTCGCATTTCTGGTGGTCGGTCGACGGCTGTGGCAAAAAGTACTGCTCGATCGCAAAGAATATTTGCGCGAGTCGTTCTTGAGCTCGTGCCTGTCCATCCCGCTGGCTCACTTGATCCTGCCGTTCATCACCCTTTCCTCATTACTGACCAATCGCATTCACTGGCGCGGCGTTGTTTACGAACTGCGCAGCCCGACCGAGACATTGGTAATTTCGTAGCTGAATACGACTGTTGAATTGCACAGTTACGCGCGGAGCAGCCAGCCCTACAATGCTCTTTAAGGCTTGGATGCCGGTTTGACGTCCATTGCTCATTTACCTGAATTGCCAATTTTAACCTAATAGGTTAAAATCAAAATGGAAAAGAAAGTAGCACATTATCCACTAGCGACCATTAAGTCATTGATAGATAGAGGCCTCATCAAGTCAACCAAGACAGCACTTGAGGGCGCAGCCGCACTAGGACTTAGCTTTGAGGACATGGAGGAAATAGTTAAAAGCCTTGAGCCAAGGGATTTTTACAAAAGTATGACCAGCCGCGCGGACCACACGGTTTGGCAAGACGTTTATCACTTCCCAAGCAACGCCGGCGACATTTACATCAAGCTATCAGTGGTTGAGGAAGTTCTTATTGTGTCCTTCAAGGAGCTATAGAAATGAAATGTTTATCCTGTGGAAGCGCATCCCTTGTGCACGACACACGCGACCTTCTGTACAGTTACAAAGGCGAATCGATAAAAATCCCTTCGATAACTGGAGATTTTTGTTCGGCATGCGGTGAGGCAATTCTCGATTCGAAAGAATCTAAACGCTTGAGCTCAGCCATGCTTGAGTTCAACAAAGAGGTAAACAATTCGATTGTTGATCCAACTTTCATAAGTAAAGTGCGCAAGAAGTTGAAGTTGGATCAGCGAGAAGCTGCCGAGCTTTTCGGCGGCGGAGTTAATGCCTTTTCGCGATACGAGACAGGCAAAACAAAACCACCTCTCGCCCTGGTTCAGCTCTTGAAGCTCTTGGACAATCATCCTGACTTGCTGAATGAAATCCTGCCCAAAAATAAGTCTTCGGGACAGCGGCCATCAATTCGTAGAAAGATGATTGGGAAGTCGGCGAGTTAGTAGCACAATTAGCCAATGTTCGTTATCAAGGCGCCGATGATTGACCGAGCCGAATTTCGCCGAGTTGTTTCTCTCGATCATCAGCCATCTTCAATGAAACCTGCTTGCTCAGCCATTTATCGATGATTTGCGCAACCTCAGTATCGAGCGGTCTGTGCTCAAGGAGAAGATGTCCCTTATTTGGGAGAATGACTAGCTCCTTGTTTTTAGAGCCCATTTTTGGAACAAACTCCCGAAGAGCTTTAGTGTGCTGAATCTGGTCTTTTTCACCGGCAATAACCAGTATCGGCATGCCTTCAGGAATAGCGCTTACTTGCTGCAAAGCCCATCTATTAGTTATGCTCGCCTTGATCAGCTCCGTTGGCGTAAGATGAATCGACGTCGCCGGATCGTCCAGACAAGCTTGGGTTATCTCTTTATCGTTTGAAAGAGTTGGCGCCAAATATGGTGCCAGGTTGATCGGGCTCTTGGGATGGATCAATCCTTTGAAGAATGTCGGGACCCAGAGGGGGCGCGGATGGACGAACACCTTGAAGGACAATCCTGAGGCAATCGCTCCATCGACGAGAGTCGGTTCGGTGGATGCTTCCCAAATAGCATAATTGGCGCCGAAGCTCTCGCCCAAACAAAAAATGGGAACAGCCGGCGAGCGACGCCGCAAAACTTTCAGAATTGAGGTCAGGTCGTCTTTGCTTTGCGTGTAATGCACTTCCCGATCATCGCTCGCAAATGCAGGCGTTTGTGCAGTTCCGACAGGGCGCCAATCTCCGAATCCTCGCAGATCCTGAGCATAGAAGTCGTATCCCTGACTGACGAGATGTCGAGCCAGAATATCATAGGCTCTGCCATGAAAGACCAAGCCATGGATTGCCACAACAATAGCCTTTGGCGGCCTCGACGGATCGCACCAGTTGTGAACCGGCACGTGCAACTCTTCACCAACATCTGACTGGTCCTTGAAGATTACATCTGAGGCAAACGCCGGCTTGCCACTGCATATGGCAATGCACATAATGAGAGCGCACGCGAACGCCTTCAAAATTGCCCGGCTCATTTCCACCTCTAGTAATACGCCTGCGGCGTTTAAACTGCATAGCAGTACACTTCTATTATTCAACTGCCGTGCCTTTTTTTAAAGGCGTTTCCTGTAAAAAGAATTGCATCAGGATTACAAGAGCCACAAATCCAGCGTAGACCAGCATTACAAAACTGAGCGCATGTTCCAAAGAATCATGCCTCATCAGGTTGATCGTCATCGCGCTCATCAATCCAGTGCCGAACGTTCCACCCAGAGATCTGAAAAACTGGGTCATTGATGTTGCTTGACCTAAGATATTCTTGTCCACCGTGCTCTGAATCACAATGGTATGGACAGGCAAGAGCAATCCAAGACCGATACCTCCTATAGTGGCATAGATGAAAAACAACCAGATCGATGATGAGGCTGAGAATGTACTCATCATCAAGGTCGCCATCAATATGCATGTCAGAGAAAATAGAGAAAGGCTCTTCCACCGGCCCGATTTTGAAAGCATAAAACCGCCCACGATGCTAGTGCCCGCAACCAGAAGCATGAGGGGCGTTAACATCATGCCGCTGACTACCGCCCTCATGCCGACGACCTTCTGCAAGATGGTTG
>JAJPJO010000545.1 GCA_021324135.1 Pseudomonadota bacterium | reverse complement strand
CTCGCATGATGAGGGCAACATCGAGGAATGCGTGCACGATCAGCGGATTGGTGAGCATAACGCGCAGGCTGAGCAGCTTGAAGAGGGCGGCCGCACTCATCAATCTGAAGTCAATTCAACATCTGAAAGTAAATCAACGTCTGAATTTAAATCAAAGGATAAGCGAGCGGGCGCTGAGCTGAAGAGCAAACACTTCGCTACGAAGTGCGCAATTACAGCATCTATCCTTGCCGTTTTCGCGGCAATAAGCTCGCTACTGGCGGGTCATTATGCTAATGAGGCGGTGTTGAAGCAGACAGAAGCCTCGGATAAATGGGCGTATTATCAGGCTAAGAGCACGAAGGCGCACGTTTATGAGGGCGATCTCTTTGTGTTGCAGGCTTTGAACGGCACGAAGGATGCGAAGGATAAGGCTCAGAAGGATGCGATCATGGAGTCGATGAATCAGATTCAGGACAAAATGGAGCAGTATCAAGAGGAAAAGGATGATATTCAACGATCGGCTGAGTCCCTAGAAAACTCCAGCCATAAGGATATGTCCGAACATGAGGATTTCGCGCTCGCTGTGTCTTGCTTCCAGATCGGCATAGTTCTTGCGTCCGTCTCAATTCTCATTCATGGACGCAAGCTCTATCTTGGCAGTGTCGCTGCCGGGTTGATAGGTTTGGTTTGTCTGGTTCTTGGCGTCGTTACCTAGGCTCCGCATCGGGGCGGCGGTTTAGCGAAATCAGTGCAATAGGTAAAGATGGCTTTTGGGAGCCATCTTTACGCTTGGGTAGGCACATACGAAATCTAGTCTGGTTACGTGGTCGAATTTCTTTCTCTATGGTTAATAACGACACCGGAGAGCAAAAAGTTCAAAGCCGCGACCAGCATTCTCATTAACTCTATCTAAGCAAAAGGACAGCAAGTCCACTCTAGAGCTTGTCCGATGTGTTTCCGTCCTTGCCATCGCATATGGTGCAAACCAAAGATTCAAGAGCAGGCATCGGAAGACTGCTGACTAATAGGTAGTCCCGTTTGTTTTGTGACCATAGAGCAAAGGTTGAATCCTTGTAGGTGCCGAGATGAACGGTCTTTCCGCCAAGCGATCGGCTCTCGCACGCAGTGGCCAATGTATCCATTTTGATCGATCCCTGCAGAGCTTGATAACAACACAATCGCTCGGGGGAAGATGCTGCTCTGATTGCCGTTGAACTCGGAGGCGAAGCGCTGGTGGCAGGCGAAGGGCTCGTGGCAGAAGAAGCGCTCGTTGCGTTCACAAAATCCATGCGGGCGATTTTGCCGCCTGAGTTCAAGTTCAGCGCACCAAATGTGGCGACTTGCCAATTCGGTATACGAATGAGTTTTAGATCGTAGCCTGTAATCGAGCTGAGACTATCGGCGTTTGCCGCAGATTGCGGAGCTTCCTGTCTTGCCTCAATGAGGGATGCGATTGCAGGGCTGGTCGTTGCCACCTGAGTATCTGAGTTTCTAGGCACCATATACGACACTAAAAGACTCATACCCATCACGCATGCTGCAGCGACAATAATCCTGGCTGTAAATCGTGCGCCGCGCGACGACGGCTGAGCAGAGTCCTCGCGCTTCAAAGCTTGACTGATACGCTTCGAATAATCCCGATCAGGCTGAGACTTTGACCTCGCTTCCTTGAAGCGATCGCGCAACTTTTCCAGCTCTGTCCATTCTGACTGGCAATCCAGACATGATTTGATATGCTCCAGAATCAAGGCCGCATCCTTCGTGTCGAGTTCGCCGTCGCACAGTGGATTTAAAAGCGGTTTGGCTTCATTGCAGTTCATGGTATTCGTCTCGCTCCCGGCGTTGAATCTTTGTCTGTGCTTTGAGCACTGCTGGCTTTCCTCGGCATCTGCGTTTCGGAAGATTCTTCCAATTGTGATTTGCTTAGCAATTCTCGTAAGAGCTGCCGCGCCCTGAACAGTCTGGACATGACCGTACCAACAGGAACACCCAGACTTTCGGCAATTTCCTGATAGGACATCTCTTCAATCTCTCTCAATAAAAGAGGATGAACCATCGTCGAAGGCATCTGTTGCAACGCCACTAGCAGCTCAGGATCAAACTCCTTATCGATGAGTGATTGCTCGGGACCAGGCTGTTCTTGCGCATCCCTGTTTTCGAATTCCTCGCAATCCTCCAACGGAACAAGAAGTGCATGATGCTTTCGTTTGCTTAGCGAATCGTTGATAACATTGATCAAAATTTTGATCAGCCACGCCTTAACGTTCGATCCAGCCTGAAATGTGTGGAAAGATCGGTAAGCTCTTAAGTAGGCTTCCTGCACAGCATCCTCCGCATCCTCACGGCTGGCGAGCCGCCAGTAGGCGAAACCGAACAGCGCGGATGCATACGGCAGGGTGAGCCGTTCGAATTCCTTCCTCCTGCTGCCAAACCACATCAAGTCAAAAGCTCCTTTTCTCAACTCGTCAGGGTCGCTGACATTTTCAGACTCGTCATCTCGCTCGGGAAAACCGCCTCAACGGTATAAACCGTTTTCCTCGTCGCTTTATTCCAATTTTGCACAATTTCGCTGAGATTTTTT
>JAJPJO010000027.1 GCA_021324135.1 Pseudomonadota bacterium | reverse complement strand
GACTCGATCATCAAAACGGTCGAACGTTTTGGGTCGGCTGCAGCGAGCGCCGTGTTGTTCGCCGAACACTGGTCGCCGGTGATGAACACAGTTTGTCGAGCTACGTTCAAGTCTGAGTTTTCCTCGCTTTTGTTGATTACAACCTAACCATGCTCCTTGTCGGTGAACGCAGGGTGAACCAATTGGCTGACATGTCTCTGAAATTTTGGATTGCATTGTGCTAACATTCATGCAATTTTCCAATCATGGATCGGCAGAGATGACCGCAGTACAGAAAGTTCTTCGTTGCGTACCTATTCAGCGTTGTGGTGGACTGTCGATATTGTCTCGAAACGTCCGACTATCCTTAACGATATTCCTGGCCTTTTGCGCTCTTCTGGGTTTTTCGACCAGCGGGCTTTCAGCCGTCGAGGAGAGCCACATTCTTGATGAGCGCCAATTGCATCCAACCAAATTAACGGCTCACAAACCAGCCGATGCTAAGTTCGATAACACAGTGCCCTCTGGGTGGAAATTGGTGCACTACAGATCCGGCGACAAGCAGTTGGTTGCGTGGATGGCAATTCCTTCGACCCCCGGACCTCATCCGGCCATCGTGTTTGCTCATGGAGGTTTTGCCCTGAATGCAAGTTATGCGGCGGCAATGGTTCCGTTTTTGAAAGCCGGTTATGCAGTGCTCTTACCAAGTTGGCGTGGTGAAAATGGCAATCCAGGCAGTTATGAAATGTGTTTCGGTGAGGCTGATGATGCTGTCGCTGCGATTGATTTCATGTCAGAGCAACCAGGTATTGACAAGAACCGCATATTTGCTGGAGGACACAGTGTTGGCGCTACCATAATGATGCTGGCGGCGGAAATGTCCCCGAAGCTGAAGAAGGTTGGTGTATCGGGCGGCTTTCCCGATATGTTTACAGCAGGACAGAGTTACGGCGACGCGCCTTTCAATGATGGCATCGCATCTGAGAGACTAATACGATCACCTGGACGCTTCGTTGGTGACCTAAAATGTCCACTGCTGTTGTGTTATGGCGGAGACGAACATGCCGAAGGGGAGGCCTTCTTCTTGAGCCAGGCCAAAAAGATGCAAACCGACGCTGCTGAACTAAAGAAGTCGGTAAAAATAGAGGTGATTCCAAAGGCAGATCACTTCTCAGCATTGCCTGGAGCAATCTCCAAGATGTTGGCATTCTTCGGTCAACCTTAAGTCCTAGAACAGTTGAGGCAGTTGACAGTCACCGTATTTAGTGGCATGGATAAGACAGGCAAGAACGGCGACAGTCTTATTTCCCGCTGTCCTTCCCTTGCGGATGGCGTTCCTTATAGAGATTTACACCAATCTCCATGTCTCGAACCTGACGTTCGGGCAGGCTTGGATATTGCTTCGACATTGGCTCGTTGTAGCTACAGCCTTTCATCCAACAATATGTGTTGGAATAAGATCTAATCTGGTCAAGGCTCAACCCTTGCGATGCCAACACGTAACCGACGCCAACGTTGGCAAAATTCTGGTATTGCTGCGTGAAAATCGATCGCGCTCCCACCCCGGGAACGTCGTCGGAAGTAATTCTTTGAAAGTCGAATTCACCGCCGTGTCTAGAACCGAGCAGCGCTGAAGGCAACCTCAGCCAACTCGAGCGTTTATTCAAGTCTGCAACAACTTGGTCTAAATCCACTAGGTCAGGTCCAATCACGGGCTTTCCGAATGGATCAAGGACTGCTGTACCGTCATTGTGGCGCAACGGCTTCGGGTGATTACCCGGAATGTCGGTGCTGTTAGTGTACTGCTTCCCGTTGACGATGCACTTCTCCTTGCTGCAATCATCAATCTGCCCGCCGAACGGTGTATTTGGTCCTGTAGTAATCTTTGGCGGTGGCGGTGCCTCTGGTGCCGACTGTCCTCCAAACCAACCGCCCCACGCGGGCCATAGATGCGGCAATTCAAAGCCGGCGGTGCGAACAGGGTTAGCAGTGCGGCCCGCCTGATTTTCTATCGATAGTTGCGCGGAACGCTCAGCCGTTATGATTCCAGTGCCGACGGCGGGTTCGATAGCCTTCTCAAGTCCTGCTTGCCCCATTCTTGTGCCTGTTCTGTTCGGGTTCCAGCTTTGTGTATTGTTCAATTTCGTAATAGCCGTGTGAAGTGGGGAAATTACGAAGGGTTTGTAAAATCATCGAGCTCCGCCTGTTTTCAGGCGCCGCGCCATTGTGATCTAGCTCGCTGTTGAGCTTCCCTATCGCCGTCACTTCACGCACAGTCCAGAGCCGACTCGAATAAGAAATAGAATGTGTCGTGCCCAGCTTTTGCTGCTGCAACTTCTGGACAGACCGTCCACAAGCACGGACCTTATAACCGGCACTGAGAAGCCGAGTCACCAGGCGACTGCCGACAAGATTAGTATCGCGTTCTGGGTCGAGCCATTTCAGATGCTGCATAAGCTGGTTGATACTAAGATCTCTTGACAGAGCTAGCGAGTTAGAATTATGTCCTTACTACCAATCGGGTTAGTGCAAGCGTTTGAAGGTGAATCTGAAAACGCTTCTCCGAGAATTCAGCCGTCACTGAGGTATCTACTGTTGACTTGTTGGAAGGGTGTTGATGAAGCGCTAGATCGATTCGGACTCCCAGCCGATCCGAAACATCGCGGACAAATACGTCAATTGCTCGTTGAACAAATTCAGAAACAGATAGACGATGATGATGACGGCGATCAGTCCTTAATGCGTTTGCTTTGCGCACAGCTTTTCTCTATCGGAAATGTCGAAGACGCACTAATTATCTGGCAGGCTAAATCCTGCAACTTCGACACCATGCTTGGAATTGACGTACAGCTGCTTTGTGGTGCCGGACTGAGCGAGACCAAGAT
>JAJPJO010000220.1 GCA_021324135.1 Pseudomonadota bacterium | reverse complement strand
CTGGCAGCGGCTTTAATAACCGTAATGCATGGTCCTCCAAGCAATCATGAAGTGGAGGCAGCCGAAGGCGACGAACAGATTCGAGCTCAGACCCAGCGCCAGCATGCCTAGTGCCGCTCCTCAACATGCACAGTGCCAGTCACACGCATCCACGGTGCCAGTCCCAAGCATCCACAGTGCCAGTCCCAAGCATCCACAGTGCCAGTCCCAAGCACATCACGCACATCCACGGTGCCAGTCACATTCACATAGTGCCCGGCGCACGCACTCGCAAAAAGTCCGGCTGGCAAGCAAAGACGGCGAAGGCTCTTCCTGACTGCTTTTCCAGCCGCCGACGGGACTAGCTTTTATCTCCTTATGTTGTTATGACGATTAAGTCAAACACGCGAATTAGCCGCATGACAACCGAATCTCAAAAGACTTATCAACACTGGATTTCAGGACACATCTTGTCATCATCGTAGTCAAGAGATTTGATCTAATCGTCATAACGACATAAGGGCTTCTGAAGCGGTACTCGAACATTTGCATGGAGCCGAAATTTTTAGCTCAGACCGAACCAATCCTCAGATCAGACTGGACCAATCGTGATCTCAGGGCTTGGTCACTCTTGCCTGGGATGGGACCAATCTCGAACTAAAGGAAAGGCGCCCGTGCTATTCGCATCGGGCACCCTCGCGGTCGCTATCTCTTGAAAATCGGCCAATGGGCTTACTGCTATCTAGATCAAACTATTTGTTATCCATGTTGATCTGATTTTGCAGCGCGGTCTCTTCATTATCCAGATGTTGCTGCTGTTGTTGCGTGAGGTAGCCACCGTTTCTGGCGGCATCACGCTGTTCTTGCACCTGAATCGATCTGTCTTCGCGCTTCAGTTGTCCGTACTGTCCACTCAGATGTCCCTTGTCGGCATTGATCTGATTGTTGAGTGAGGCATCTTGACCGAGCACTTGCGATCGACGCGGATGAGCCGCCTGGAAAGCCGCATCACCGGCTCCGTAGTTGTCGCGCGAAATCTGCCTGCTCAAACCATTTTCTTCCCGGTTCAATTGATTGTATTCGCCACGAGTCAGATGACCGCCGTTCATCGCAGCGTCTCTCTGCTCCTGCAATTGAATAGAGCGGTCTTCAGATTTCAGCTGACCATAATGCCCGTTCAGATCCCCTTTATCTTGATTGATCTGATTGTTCAAATTGGCATCACGACCGAGAACTTCCGATCTATAGGGATGGTTCTGCTGGAATTGAGCGTTTCCGGCTCCGTAGTTGTCGCGCGAAATCTGCCTGCTCAAACCATTTTCTTCGCGGTTCAATTGATTGTATTCACCACGAGTCAGATGACCGCCGTTCATCGCAGCGTCTCTCTGCTCCTGCAATTGAATAGAGCGGTCTTCAGATTTCAGCTGACCATAATGCCCGTTCAGATCTCCTCTGTCCTGATTAATTTGATTGTTCAAATTCGCATCACGACCGAGAACTTCCGATCTCCAGGGATGGTTCTGCTGGAATTGAGCGTTTCCCGCACCGTAGTTGTCGCGTGAGATCTGCCTGCCCAAACCATTTTCTTCGCGGTTCAATTGATTGTATTCTCCGCGAGTCAAATGACCGCCGTTCATCGCAGCGTCTCTTTGCTCCTGCCGTCTGATTGAAGCATCTTCGGACTTCAATTGATTGTAGTGTCCGTTCAGATCACCTCTATCTTGATTGATCATGTTATTCAAATGATTATCACGACCGAGCACCTCTGCCCTTGCGGGGTGCTGCTGGCGAAATTCTTGCCGGCGCTGCTGAGCCATTTGTTGTTGCTGCTCACGTCGCTGCTGTTGCATCTGCTGCTGTTGCTGACGACGCTCCTGCGCCATCATTTGTCGCTGCTGCCGCTGGGCGGCTTGGGCTGCTTGTCTGGCACCATTATTATTTGGTGGTTTAGCATCAGCGCTAAACACGGAAATACTTGCTCCAGTCAAAACAGCCGAAAGGACTAGAGTGACCTTGATCGTTCTATTGATGTGCATAGAAATACTCCACTTATATTGGAACACCGTTGCGTCGAAAAAACGGGGAGATACGCCCTGAGACGCCAGGGATCAATTCTGGGTTCCGACTGACAAGAATGTCCGAAAACGCAGTCTGTGTATGCCTATTCGTCCAGCTTTATGCTTGAGCAAGCCGTAGTATAGTTATTTCTTAGCTACTGACAAGATCGTTTGGTTCATTTTGGCAGGGAACTCGCTCAATTTTGCTTTGACCGGCGAACGAACAATACCGAAGCGCCATCCTCGACTACAGGCGGTCCCCACTGCGGATCATTCCTTAAGGCAAGTGCGAGCGGAAGATTTTTCGGTATCAAAACCCATTGCACCGAGGAGCCTGCCTTAGCCGTGCCATCGTAAATCTTGCCATCGAGCATGTCCTTGCGACCGGCTTGATCGAAGATGACCACTGTGTATTTCGTGTAGAAATCCGGACTATAGAACTCGCCGCGATCATCTATTAATACGCGCTTGCCGAGTTTGTACCTCAGGTATCCGCCCCAATTGTCATAGTTGAAGCCTCGGTCCGGATCGAGCTGACCGTTTGATTCTGCTTTTTGCAAGTAATCAATGGTGCGGGTTGGCTTGTCGTCTTCACTCCAGCCGGAATTGAGAAGCCGGCTGCCAAAAAATTGACCGTGATTCAAGGCGACAATCGAAAGAAAAAGAAAGATGACGACGGAGAGAGCATGCTTGCTGCACAGCCTCTCATTCTCAGTGAAGATAACGTTCATGCGCTGCCATTTAAGGCATAGCGGTTTCCACCAGGGCTGGCGTTCGGCGTTTTGCACATGATTGCCGCCAATAGATACCTCGGCAAATAACTGCGATACAGCAGGCAGAATGACTATCACGTAAAGCGGCATACTGCGCACCGCCGATAGAGTCAAATGCGTAAAGGCAAGACACGTGAGCAAACGCGGCAGTGAGAGCCTGTTTCTGGAAATGCTCAGGCCGATAATGAACAAAGCAAAAAGTATTTCCAGGCAGGAGGGCTGCAATGCACCATGAAATACCGGAGAGAAAAATTCGTTGGTGGCATTTGCAACAGCGGCGTTGGCTTTCATATAGTGCAATAAATACTCATGCAGCCCAACCCCATAAGGATTGATGAAAGTTGCAACCACGCATAGCACCACCGCTGATATCAGCACCTGCGCCTTGCGACGGTGTTCGGCGGCGTTAGTCGTTCGCAGATTGATAATCCAGAGCAGTAAGCTCGAGGATAGATAGATTGCAATGAGAGCAAAACCGATTAAGAACGCCGGATGGGTGTTCACCCATAGAATCATGAAAAGCATGATTCGCGAAAGAAACTGCTTAACACTCAGTTTCGATTGCCAGAAATCCTCCAACCAGATAGAGAAAAAATACACTCCGTAGAAACAAAAGATATGCGGGCGTGCCAACCAATGGATCGCTGAGATGATTGCCCCGATTAATACAATGACCAGCGCTAAAAGGAAGTTCGCGCCCTCCTTTCTGCAGCGGTCGTAAAGCAACAACATCAATGCAGCAATGGCAGAGCTGACTGCCACAGCCAGGAGATTCAGATCGCCGTTGCCCAGCCTTTCAAGAAGAGCCATCAATGAATCCGACAGCCATTCGTATGCAACCCAGGGTGAGTTTGCGAAGGTATAAGAAATCACATCCCGTCCCGGCACCCAGTGCTGCAAGACATATTGGCCAGTGACTATATGCCATCCGGTTGAGCCGTCGAAAAAGACAAAGTTCGGGAGCAGCCGAAGCAAAAACACAAGCACGAGTATGAAAATCACGTCACCGAGATTAGGCAGAAACCAGCTTACGATTAACTCCGTCCGGCTAAGCTGCTTAGAACTCGAGACCTCTTGCGCCATTAGCTACTTCCGACTCCACTTTGTGCATTATGGCAGGGACGCTATTGTGTCGCAAGATCATGGTTTCGGCCCGCGAGCTACTGGTGCTCAGTGGACTGATGCTATGATTGCGCTGTTACCATTCATCGATTGCCAATTCTAAGCTTCGCCCCCAGCAATGACTCAGCCATCCATCTCAGTCGTTTTTCCAGCTTATAACGAAGAGGAAAATATACGCCCGACCATTGCACGGGCGCTTGCATCATTGAGCCGGCAATTCGATACCTTCGAGATCATCATCGTCAATGATGGCAGTACTGACGCGACTGGAAGTATCGCCGATGAACTGGCGCGTAATGACGATCACATCCGAGTCATTCACAACGAACATAACATGAAGTTGGGAGCAACCTTACTGAAGGGCCTGGCAAATACGCGCTACGACTTGATCACCTATGATGCTATGGATTATCCATTCGATCTCGATGATCTGGCTCAAATGCTGCCGGTTTTGCAAACGAATGATGTGGTTGTAGGCGTTCGCATGCAACGGGCAGGCTATACCGCATATCGCAAAGTCATCAGCCATGTTAATCTCGGACTCCTGCGACTGTTGTTCGACCTGAAATTGCGTGATTACAATTTCGTTCAAGTCTTCAAACGAAAGGTTCTGCAATCCATTCCCGTCACCGCCCGTAGTACCGGTTTCGTGCAACCCGAGATGTTAATCAGGGCTCACCGTTGTGGCTTTAAAATCGCTGAAGTCGACATCAAGTATCTGCCTAGAGAAGCCGGGGTAGCACGCTCCGGGCATCCAGCAGCGATCGTTGCCAGTGTTCGGGATTTGCTGTTATTCTGGTTGCGCACTAATCGATTGACAGGATGGATGTGCAAGCAGCCCGAAGAAAAGGCGCTGGTGCCAAAGGAAGCAAGCGGACATAGCGAATGAGCTCTTTAAAGAACCAATTGCACAGGATGCTGCAGCGACTCTGCCTGGCTGTACCGTACCTGTCCGAGGGGCGACTGGCCACTAGCAGGGTGCTCGCATTTCTGAGAGTTTGGCATTACTTGAGCCGAAATAAGATCGAGGGAGATTACCTTGAGTTTGGCGTTTGGGAGGGTCACAGTTTTGATTTGTCACTGCGCGCCGCTGCCAAATTTCTTCCCGGGAAATCAGAGAATGGTCCGCGCTTTTTTGCCTTCGACTCGTTCAAGGGGCTGCCCAGTCCGGATCTTCAGAAAGATGGAAACGCCTTTCAGGAAGGGGAGTACAAAGCGGCACTGGAGTGCTTCCAGCGCAACATCGGCAAGGCAGCCCGACGATTTGAAGTGCAGGTGGTGCCGGGGTTTTATGAAGAATCGTTGACACCAGATGTGATATCAAGATTCAAGCTCAGCAAAGCGGCATTCGTCAATATCGATTGCGATCTCTACGACTCTACCTTGTGCGCCCTGCGTTTCATCACTCCACTGCTGCGCACGGGATCGGTGATTTTCTTTGATGATTGGTTTTTCTCAGGTGGCGATATGACTCGCGGAGAGGCAGGCGCCTGCGCCGAGTGGCTGAAGGAAAACCCCCAGATCAAGCTGATCGATTTCGGAATTGTAGGGATCATGGGTCAACTGTTTATCGTCAACCAAAACGAGCCTGCTACACCCTCTCGCCCAGATTGAATTTGTGCTCTTTGATGATGGTGCCAATCTCTTCTCTGCGATTGAGAAAGAACGACCACTTCGCAGGCTGGAAAGGCATCCTGATGAAATTGCTCGCTGCCAGCTCGTTGTCCATCAACATACCCAGCATCACAAAACGATGCACCAGAGAGACATGCTCAGCCTTGAAAGAAAAGTCGCCGCCAATCCACAAAGCATCTATGCCGAACGGCTTGGTGAATGCGTGCACCAGAGTTTCTGATTGCAGTTGCATGTGATTCACGGCAGATGATGCATCAACTTCCCCGGCCCCCTTATCTAAATCGAGCTGTACGGTGCGTTGATGATCATCAACAAGTATGTTCACAGGCGGCATCCAAAACTTTACTAATGGGAACGACCGGTTCAGTCTCTGACAATATCTTTGAGAAACTTCCAGAACTTCGCTCCATTGAGCGGGATTAGGATATTCTTTCTCATCCATGGATGAGCGAGCCAGGGCAGGCTCATGCCGCTCAATCACCGGCTTTTCATCGCCCTGCCAGTGGATGCTGTCACCGACATGCAATACAACCACTGAATCAGGCGCGAGCTCGACAAGATCTTCAGGTTTCATGAGCGATGCATTCTGGTTTTGACAATAGCGCGAACGATAATAATGCAAGGAAGCAAATGGAATAATCCATCGCGGCTTCACTTCCCTGGCTATAAGGGAGAAGCGCTGCTTGAACCGCGCGAATATTGGCTCATCAGATACATAGTCCCATAATTTATATGCGTGATTGTAATTGCAAAGCAAAACGTCGATCGGACCGAATTCATCGACTAATTGCCGCAATGCTTTGGCAGGGATATTGCAATCGTTGTAGTTCAAGATCCTCAGCCCACCCATGTCGATGACAAGCATGTTGTCGATTCGACTGGCCGGATATCTGATTACACTGAGTCCGTCTGCTACCTGCAACCGCTTGCGCTCAGCTAACGCCATTGTCTTAGTAAAACCTATTTTGCCGGCGATTTCCGGCATGTTTATGTTGTCGGAAACATTGGCCAGAACAGTCATACCAGCTGCGCGCTCGGCTAACTGCTTTAGTGTCGGGAAATGCAAATGATCCTCATGCGGATGGGATATCCAGAGATGAGTGGCAGCGGCAGCTTTATCCAGCGCTTCTGGATTGTTGTACTTCAGCCCCCAGTTTCCTGCAAAGCATGTGCCGCTGTACCAAGGATCGAACAGAAGCGAGAGATCACCGGCGCGAAAAATCACCGAGGCATGATTGAGGAGTTCAATAGATAGACTTGCTGTCATGACTAGTACCGTTGCCGCTCAGAATCTTACCATTGATTGCCGGTACTCATCAGCGCTCTCGCATCAGATCAGAAGCTTTGCTCAAGGCAACCACGACTCTCTCCTGATCTGCATGGCTCAGCTCCGGGTACATCGGCAAGCTGATAATCGATTTTGCCAGAGCCTCAGAATTTGGGAAGCTGCCCTCCCCGAGCCCGAGTTCGCGATAGGCAGGCTGCAAGTGGATCGGAATGGGGTAATGGATGCCGTATGAGATCTGCAATTCCTTGAACACCGATTCAACGACGGAGCGATCATCAACTCGAATCACATAAAGATGGAAGACCGACTCCGCCTCGTCCACAACGCGGATGGGCTTGATACCGGGAAGTTGCTGCAATCGCCGGTTATAGAAATCGGCAATCTGCCGGCGCGCTTCATTCCACTTATCGAGATGCGGCAACTTGACCTTGAGGATAGCCGCTTGAATCGAGTCAAGACGAAAGTTATGCCCAATCAACAAGTGATGATACTTCTGGGACGATCCATGATTGCGCAGCAAGCGCACCGTCTCAGCCAGATCAACATTGTCGGTAACGAAGGCTCCGCCATCTCCAGCAGCACCGAGATTTTTTCCCGGATAAAAACTGAAGCAGGCGGCTTCGCCGAGAACTCCGGCGCGCTTTCCTTTGAAGCGAGCGCCATGCGCCTGGCAGGCGTCCTCGAGAACCGGCAAGCCACGATCGGCAGCTATGGACTTGATCTTGTCCATCCGGGCCGGCTGCCCGTAAAGATGCACAGGCAAAATCACCCTGGTTTTTTCACTGATTGCCGCTTCGATTTTGCCGGCATCAATATTGGCAGTCTCGATGTCAGCATCAACCAGACGCGGAACCGCACCGCAAAAGGAGATGGCTTCGGCTGTGGCGATAAAGCTGTTGGCCGGAGTTATGACCTCATCACCCGGACCAACGCCCATGGCGAGCAAAGCCAGATGCAAGGCAGCCGTGCCGGAGTTCAGGGCGACGCAATATTTGGCCCCGCAATATGAGGCGAAGTCCTCCTCGAATTCGGAAACTGCTTTGCCCAGTACGAAACTGGATTGAGCGAAAACATCATTGATGGCTCGATCGATCTCTTGCCTCAGAGCGGCGTGCTGCACGGAAAGATCGACGAAGGGGACTGGTTTCTTTATGCTTGTATCGGGCATAGGTTGCACCTCAATCTCCATCGGCGGAAACGGTGCGCACCAATCGTGATGGATTGCCGACCACCACGGCTCGATCGGGCACATCTTCGATCACCACCGCCCCGGCCCCGATTATGGCGCCCTCACCGATGGTGACATCACACATGATCACAGCGCCCGAGCCTATGGATGCACGTTTTCTTACGAGCGTGCGCCTCACCGTCCAGTCAGCCTCGGTTTGCAGCATGCCATCAGATGTGGTGGCACGCGGCAGGCGATCGTTGATAAAAATAACGCCGTGTCCAACGAACACTTCATCTTCGATGGTGACGCCGTCACAAATGAAAGTGTGACTCGATATCTTGCAGCGTTTGCCGATGACGGCGTTCTTCTGAATTTCAACGAACGGCCCGACCTTTGATTCCGAGCCGATTGTGCAGCCATAAAGATTTACGAAATCGCAAATCACCGCTCCTTCGCCGATAACTACATCAGCGGAGATTTTTTGCAGCGGTCCTGGCACAAAGGTCACATTATCTCCCCACATTTACCGGCAAAACGGTTCTGCTTTTTATCGATGCATCCGCCAGCTCGAGAAGCCGAACCACGCGCAATCCAGAACGCCCGTCCGTGATCGGCGTCTTGTTGTTTTTGATGCAATCGATGAAGTGCAACGTCTCGAATTTTAGCGCCTCGGTCAAATCATAAACCGGCGCCCTCATATCGCCGTTGCGATACTGAATAAGAGCCCGATAGCGTTCTCTTTCGGTCTGCGGCGGCTTGCTCAGCTCGATACCTTTATCGTACAGGCAGACCTTTTCAATCGGGCGGTGATCGTCGAACATCAGCATTTTCTGCGTGCCGCCGATCAGCATCTGGCGAATCTTCACCGGCGAAAGCCAACTGACATGAAAATGGGCGATGAAATTGTCCTCGAATTCCAGGGTGAGGAAGACGACGTCTTCGAAATTGGTATCGGTATGAGATTTGCCGATGGCGTGCAAAGCAGTGGGCATCTTATTGCCCAGAAGGTAATCCATAATCGAGAAGTCATGCGCGCCCAGATCCCAAATGACGTTGACATCACTTTGAAAGATCCCGAGATTAACCCGCACCGAGCTCAGGTACAACAAGTCGCCCAGTTCGCCGGCACTGATCAGCTGCTTCATGAGCCGAACGGGTCCGTGATAGACAAATGTGTGGTCGACCATGAGCGTGAGCTTCATTTCCTCAGCAATGGCGACCAGCTCCTCGCATTCGCTGGAGCTCTTGCACATCGGCTTAGCGATGAGCACATGCTTTCCAGCCAACAGAGCCTGTTTCGCCAGAGCATAATGACTGCTTACCGGTGTGGCGATGGCAATCGCATCCAGAGATTTGTCGTCGAGAAGCTCCTGATAATCAGGGGTGAAACGAACCGCCGGATATCGATTCTTATGTCGATTGAGATGCTCCGGGTTGAGATCGCAAATATATTTAAGTGCTACGCTGTCGATTTCGCTAAAGTTGCGAACAATATTCGGACCCCAGTATCCGTAGCCAACGACACCCGCTGTTATCTGCTCCATTTGCCAAGTATTCCACAAGTACTGGTGCTCATGATAGCACCTCCGTCAGAGCTAGGCTATATCACCTCGAGCTTTCAGGTGCATGACCGTATCATCTCCGAGCCGTTTGCAATCGATTGGGATAAAACGGCTGGCATCGGACATTGACAATATCATGCCGCTATCCACGGCGGACAATCCCTGGCAATCGCCTAGTATCGCTGGTGCCACCATCCAGATGATCTCATCAACCAGATCTTTTGCAATCAGTTCGCCGGCCAGCCTCGATCCACCTTCACACAGAATCGACATGACGCTGCGAGATTTCAGATCTTTGAGCACAGCCGACAAATCGACTTTCTGCATTTCATGCCGCAGATCGCCGCCGTTCAACGGGACGAGCACGACGCCTGCCGGGTATTTATGACCCTCGGCGCGAAACGCCTCCTCGCTGCAATAGACGATTGTTTCACCGCCTGTAGTGGCATCACAAAGATGTGAATTCGCTGCTAAGCTCAACTTGCCGTCTATTACCGCGCGCCTGGGATGACGAATCGGCTCTGGAGACCTCAGCAGTGCATCAGGGTTCGGGGCGTCCGGGCTGCCATTTGAGAGAGCGTCCAGCCGCACGTTTAATTTAGGATCGTCGGCTCGTGCCGTTCCAGCGCCGATGAGAACGCAATCGAAACGGTTGCGCAGATGGTGCACGTACTGCCGGGATAAATCACCGGTTATCCACTGGCTCTTGCCGTTGCGATCGGCGATTTTTCCATCCAATGTGGCGGCAATCTTCAAACACACCCATGGCATACCCCTGGTTATACATTTGATAAAGGCGCGATTGAGCCAGCCTGCCTGATCGGCCAGAACATCATAAACAATCTCTATGCCGCATTCCTGCAGGCGCGCAAATCCGCCTCCGGCGACTTTGGGGTTCGGATCGCGCATGGCAGCCACCACCTTGCGAACGCCGCTGGCAATAACCTTATCGGTGCATGGCGGCGTCTTGCCGTGGTGGCAGCAAGGCTCCAGGCTGACATAAAGAGTGGCGCCCCTGGCCCGTTCGCCGGCCTGATCCAGAGCGAAGACCTCAGCATGCGGCTTGCCGGCTTGAGGATGGAAGCCGCGCCCGACAATCTCGCCGTCCTCACCCACGACAACGGCGCCCACCATCGGATTCGGCGCCGTTCGCCCTTCTGCCTGCCGGGCAAGGTCGAAACACAATCGCATGTATTTTTCGTCGTCGAGAAGACTCATGTGACACCACAAGCGGCAGCGGTTTGCTAGCCGAAGAAGACCTCTGCCACTTTGTACAATTCCAGATCGAGCGTCTTCAGCTTGTCTACCGCATCTTCTACAGGCACATCGATGACCTCGTTGCCTCGCAAGGCCACCATGCGACCAAACTTGTTTTGGTGAACGAGATCGACGGCATGTACACCAAACCTGGTGGCAAGCACCCGGTCAAAGGCGGTCGGTGAGCCGCCGCGCTGTATGTGCCCGAGCGTCGTGGCGCGGGTTTCATAACCGGTTTTCTCGCCAATCAATTTAGCCAGACGTTCGCCCACACCGCTGACGATCTCCGCCCTGTCGCCACTGCCGTTATCGGAAACCGGCCGAGGTTCATCGGTGTCGAGCCGGGCTCCTTCAGCGACTACAACGATGGAATAATCTCTGCCTCGAGCGTGGCATTTCTTTATGGCTTCCACCACCTGGTTGATAACAACGGGACGCTCCGGAACGAGAATGAAGTCCGCACCGCCTGCAATACCACCCCAGCAGGCGATCCAGCCGGCATAACGGCCCATTACTTCGCAGACCAGCACCCGGTTGTGTGATTCCGCGGTGGTGTGCAAACGGTCAATTGCTTCGGCAACGACATTTACGGCCGTGTCGAATCCAAAGGTAAAATCCGTGGCGTTTAAATCGTTATCGATTGTTTTCGGCACGCACACCACATTGAGATTGTGTTCCTTGTGCATGCGATTGGCAATATTACAGGTCTCGTCACCACCGACTGCAATCAGCGCCGTCAAATTGTTTTTCTCCATGCTTTCATGGATGCGCTCCGGTCCGCGCTCCATTTTGAATGGATTGCACTTCGAGGTGCGCAAAATGGTGCCGCCCTTATTGATAATTGAATCCGTCGTCCGCAGCGTCAGAGGCATGACCAGGTTTTCGACGGGTCCGCGCCAGCCCTCCAGGTAGCCTACGACTTCTGATGAATAATTCTTGACGCTGTGCCTCACCACTGCTCGAATGACTGCGTTCAGCCCCGGGCAGTCGCCACCACCTGTGAGGATCCCAATGCGCATGATAATTGCCTAGCCTCTTTGAAAGTGTCGCAAGCCGCCTCTCCGGTCAGTCAGCACAGTCCTACTTGTGCCTGCCCAGGCACAAAAGGTCACCGGTGTTTCTTGCTGCCAGCCAGCTACCAGCCGTTTTCCCGCATTCAATGTCACGATACGGGGCACGAGCCGATTCAACCAGATAAGTATACTGTTTACTTCCTGCCCGGTATTGCCATAAAACGGCTTTTTAACGAATGAAAAGCTAATTAAATCATTTATGTTTCCCAAATAATCCGACGGGTATCGGCGATTGGAGATAAAGTATGTCTTTGTGTGGATGTTCCGGAGAGGACCTCCCCAAGTCTCAGTCGAGAGAGGACAGAACATTGAATCTGTACGAATACGAAGCAAAGAAAATTTTTTTGGAAGGCGGCATCACCGTGCCACCATCAGTGCGAATTACAAAGCCGGACGATCTCGCCAAAGTGCACTTCGGCTACCCGGTGACATTGAAGTGCCAGGTCCTGTCCGGCGGTCGCGGTAAGGCCGGCGGCATCAAATTCGCCATGGATTTGAATGAAGGTTTGAAGTTGGCTCATACATTGTTGAAGATGGAGATCAACGGCTCGAAGACAGAGAGTCTTCTGGTCGAGCCGAAGCTCAAAATTAAAAAGGAGCTGTATCTGGCAGTCACCCTGGATCGCGAGCGGGGCTGCCCGATCTACATCGCCAGTGCCGAGGGCGGCATCGAGATCGAGTCGTCGGATAAAGTGGAAACCATGCCGATACCTTATCCGTTTCACCCATATATCGCGCGCGAACTGGCTAAGAAGCTGGGTTTCAAGGGACCACTGCTGCCGAAAATCGCTGATGTGGCCAGCAAGCTTTACAAAATATTCGAATCGAAGGATCTCGATCTTGCCGAGATCAATCCGCTGATCATCACCGAGGGTGATGAAGTTGTCGCCCTTGATGGCAAGATTGTCGTCAATGATGACTCGCTCGCCAGACAGCGATGCTTCGACGGCTGGCAAGAGCGCCACCTCTCGGATTTACCCTCGCGCGAGCGCCGGGCCAAAATGGAGGGACTCAACCTCGTCGAGCTTGACGGCAACATTGGTATTCTCTGCAACGGCGCCGGATTGACGATGGCGACCATGGATATGGTCAAGCGCTTCGGCGGCAGACCGGGCAACTTCCTGGATGTCGGCGGCGGCTCCGATCAGGAGAAAACGCTTCAGGCTCTCGAGATCGTCAATGATAATCCGGACTGCGACGTCATTCTCCTCAACATTCTCGGCGGCATTACGGCATGTGATGAAGTTGCCGGCGCGCTCGTCAAGTTTATCGAGAAGCACCCCGAGCGCTCGATGATCGTAAGACTGCGCGGCAACAATCAAGATCTCGCCGAGCAGATTTTGGCGAAGTCCGGACTGAAGCTTTACCCCGATCTCGAAGATGCGATCAAAGAAGCAGTAGAGAAGGGCAATGCCATGGCCAAGCGCCCGACGCTCTCGGTAGTGCGCGAATAAAAATTACGTCTAATCAGGAACTAAAAAGGAGAATATTGAAGTGATTCTCGTAAACTCGAAAACAAGCGTGGTCGTTCAAGGCGCCACAGGCAAGATGGGCTCATCGCATACGCGACGCATGCTTCAATACGGAACGAAAGTGGTGGCTGGTATCACCCCCGGCAAAGGCGGTGCAGATGTGCATGGTCTGCCTGTTTACGACACAGTCGAGGAAGCGGTCCGCATCCTCGGCGCCAATTGCTCGTGCATTTTCGTGCCGCCGTACCTGGCTCTGGACGCCGGTCTGGAAGCTGTAGCTGCTGGCATCGAGCTGATCGTTTTAATCACGGAAGGCATGCCTCCGCAAGATACGGCCAAGCTGGTAGCGGCCGTCAAAAACTCGAAGACCCGCCTCATCGGTCCCAATTGCCCCGGCATCATAACGCCGAGCTCCGCCAACGGCATGGATGGATGCCTGGTCGGCATTCTGCCTGGCAGCATATTCTCGAAAGGACCGGTCGGCATGATCAGCAAGAGCGGCACGCTTACCTATGAGATTGCCCTGGCTCTCACCAATGCCGGTCAGGGTCAGTCAACTTGCATCGGCGTCGGCGGCGATCCTATTAAAGGAATGGATTACAAAGAACTGCTGCAGATGTTCGAAGACGATAAAGAAACCGAAGTTATCGTCCTCATCGGTGAGATTGGCGGGACCGCCGAGGAAGAAGCGGCGGAATTCATCAAGCGCCAGATCAAGAAGCCGGTAATCGGATTCATCGCAGGCGTGACAGCTCCTCCAGGCAAACGCATGGGTCATGCCGGCGCCATCATATCCGGTGGCAAGGGAACGGCGAATTCGAAAATCGCAGCCTTCAAAGAAAATGGCATTCGCGTCGCCATGACACCAAATGAAGTGGCACAACAAGTGCAGGAAGCACGCAAACAGCTGGCCAAGGCCTGAGCTTCTTTGCCCGTGCTGCAGCCGGAGATTGGCTGAGAATCGGCTCTGCCCGCTATTTTTGCGCGCTCGCCGATCTGTCTGCACGTGCATCTCGCAAAAGTTTGTTTAGAAATTCTGAGTCAGGCAAAATTTTCAAAGCCTTGAGGCAGTATTTCTCACAAAGATCGTTGCGCTGCAAGCTTCGCTCAGCAATGGCCAGTCCGGCATAATTGTCGGCCAGGGCAGCGGCTGGTAGAATTCGACGGGCTACGAGATCCCTGGCGATTGGTTCGGCCAGGATGTAATATTGAGACGCATCCCGGTTTAACCCTGCCAGCCGACTGACGTGCCCCAAATTGATCAGGCAAACGATATACGATGTTGAATGAGTTGCATGCAGCGACTCGTACATTCTCTTTGCTTGTTTGAGAAACGGCAAGGCGCTTTTCGGATCACCGAGATGCTCATGGATGCCCTGACCCAACTTGCGTTTGACCTCGGCTGCATCCAGGCTGACTTCGCCCAGGCGATTGTAGTATCTGTCGGATTTTTTGAAGTCGGCAATGGCGCGGGGATAATTTTTCTGCTCCATATGTTTGTTAGCGAAGTCGCTCTCCAGTTGGGCGGCATAGAGAATGTCCCCCGGATTTGCGACGTCGGGGGCGACGCTGTCGAATAAACTCTCAGCTTTATCCGTTTGACCGAGCAAGAAGTACTGGTAGGCCAGCTTCTCGCTCAGGGAAACTTTGTGACCCTGATCTAGCCTGGGATTGTGCTCCAGAATCTGGAGGCAATCGTTCAACATTTTGATTGCCTTTTCAAGCTCGGCATTAGACTTATTTTGCCTGTCGGCAATTGCTTTTGCTTTCTTACTCAGAATGACGTATTTGTCTCGGGCAAGTCCGATGCCGGCTTCCTCACCGATTGCCGCATCAATCTTCTCATCGCCCGAAGGCATGCCATCATTCTGATACGACTGGAAGTTTTTATTGAGTGTCGGGGATTCCAGTTTACTGGTTTCGCCCATGCGATTAAGAATGGTTACGCTGGCAATCAGCACCAGACAAGCCAGAACGGCAACCAGAAGAGACAGAGCCTGTTGAGGCTTTCTGGACTTTGCCGCTTCAGTAGAGTGCTTTGCCTCAATCGGCTCGAGCAAAATAGCCGGTGCAAACAAGCCTGGTGAGCCCTTCTCATCGGCATCTGCACCATCAGTCCCGGAGCCGAGGGAGTCATAGATTTCGCTGAGGCGATCGGCAAGCAAATCAGTCGATGAGGGCCGCTCACCCGGGCTCTTCGCCAGACAGGCGGATACGACGTCGATCATCTCGGGTGGAATGGCCTGATTTGTACTCAGCACCGAGAGTGGTGGCACGGCATTTTTATGCATGTTAAGCAGCTCAAGAATGGTCTCTGCTTGAAAGGGCGGCCGGCCTGCAAGGCAGTGAAACATAATGCCGCCCAGTGAATAGATGTCGGAACGCTCGTCAGCTCGCCTGCCGCCGATCTGCTCCGGGCTGATATAGAGCGGGCTGCCTACGAACTCACCGGTAGTGGTGACACGATGTCGCTCGTCTTCAGTATCTATTTTGGCTACACCGAAATCGACGACCACCGCTCTCATTTCTTTCGAGCGATGATCTTCCGAGATGATGATGTTGCTCGTTTTCAAATCACGATGAATGACGCCTTTTCTGTGCGCGTGGCTGAGCGCCTCACAAATCTGGATGAATAGCCAACAAACGGATGAAACATCCATTTTGCCATCGGGCAGTCCATCGAGAACCTGATCCATGGTTCTGCCGTCTATGAACTCCATGGCGATGTAAGGTATGCGGCCGAGCGCAACACCGAAGTCGAACACCGCTGCGATGTTGCGGTGATCGAGCTTGCTCAGCGTTCGCGCTTCGTTTTGAAAACGGATCAGATCTTTGTCTTGCAGCTTGTTTCCTGACACCACTTTCAACGCCACAATCCGATCCATGAGTATATTCTTGGCCTTGTATACGGTGCCCATGCCGCCTGCGCCGACCTTTTCGACAATCTCGAAGCACTCGAAAACCTTCTCACCTGCTCTCAGGTCTTCGAAGGAATTCTTTCTTTCGTCCGGCTTTGTGCTCATGAATCGGTCATATGGTCTTAGCGCAAAGTAACACCCCAGAGCTTGGTAGGCTTCTCTCCTGATTTACTGCCGCCTTTAAACTTGCCTGGAGCGGTTTTCGAAGAAGCTTGTAGTGCCGGTGACGAGCTTTGATTGGCTGCGGCGCCGGGGCTCGGGCCATTACTTGCGCCATTAATCGATGCGCCCGCGGATGCGGCTCCGCCGTTCGCGCCGGCACCGGGCGAATAACGCGACGATGTGCTGCCACCGTCTGTGGAGGCATGCTCCGGCAGAGTGCCGGGCGCTTTATAATTGCGAATGTAGAGATTTGTCCCATGTGGCACCAGATGTGGTGCGGATTTGGAATTCTTCTCTTTCAGTAGAGCCTGCAGAGACTCAGCACTGTCGCGCACCGAGTCGCCGACTTTCATAGTTCTGCCAAGAAGCCGATATTTGGCATCGTTTAGCAACTTGATCTGGATGAGCTGATCTTTGATATCCTTGGGCACTTTCAAATCATCCGGATTCATTTTTACAATTGAATCGGCTATGTTGCTCTTGCTCCTATTGATCATGTCATCAATGCGATTGCTCAGAGCCCGCTCCGAGGAAGAAACATCAGACATGCTTGCGGTGCTGCCGGACTGCCGCCGCAGTGTCTCGATTGTCTTGGCAAAAACCGGATCGAGCGCCTCGAGCGCTTTATCGTCCTTTTTGCCGGAGGGTTTCTCAACCACCTTTTCCATGCCATCGCTAAAATTGTCACCGCCAAGGTAGATGAGCGCTTTGCGAGACAGCTGCCCGACGTCCTGCCGCGGAGCCAGGGCGTACGCGATGCGAAACTCGCGTATGGCCGCTTCGTTCTGCTTCAGATTGATAAGAGTATTGGCCATGTAGTAATGCAGAACAGCGTTATTGAATTCCCTCGGCAGCGCCATCCCGAACTGGCCAAGCGCTTCGCGATAGCTGCCCGCTTTGAAGAATTCGATGCCTTTCTTCAAATACTGCTCGTCCGTCATTTGCACCGCAGGCGGGAGCGCGCCCGCGGTAGGATTATTGATTGCTGAATTGTTGTCCTGTGCAGACGCCGGAGAAAGTGTTGCAAACAGGCAGGCAACACCCAGGAAAAAACGCAAAGCAAACAAAGAAGAATCCGGTTTGAACATGTCTACACTCGTGTGAGCCCTGGCGGCATTACTCAATAAATTTACTGATCAGTGCCTAATCTGTTGTACCCCGGCAAAGCCGGACTAGTCGTCCGCGGTCTTCCCTGTTACACAGTTATTGAACTGATGGGCAGTCCTTGGCAAACAGAAAGCCGCGGTTATAACCTGAAGGAAGCGAGCCGTTCGCGCCTTTGCCGCCCCCTGAAGCCGGAGAGACTGCCCATGCTTTTCAAAGCCAAACCGAAGCAACCATTTGGTCCCAAACGCCTGGCACTCGAAGCCGCCAAACTATCACTCTTGCTGGCCATAATTAGCCCCTGCAATCAATGGCTCTGCAACCTCATGCTCTTTCATCCGGACACGAACGCTCAACTGGACCAGAGAGCGATTGCGGCAATAAATCAACGCTTCAAGTCAACCTGGACGGAAGAATACTTTCCCTCCAGGCAAAACAATGTTGTCCTCAACGGCTGGTACATAAAATTACCGAACGCCAGGAAGACGATTCTCGTCTCGCACGGCAATGCGGGCAACATGGCCTATCGAGCCATCCTGATCGCCACCCTCCTGCATTGCGGCGCCTCCGTATTCATCTATGATTATCAGGGTTACGGCAAAAGCAAGGGCTCACCCTCAACCGAGGGCATCGTCGCCGATGGGCTTGGCGCTTATGATTATTTAGTGCAAAAAAAGCATATCAGCCCGAGCGATATTGTCGTCTACGGCGAATCGCTGGGTTGCGCCGTCAGCACTCAGATAGCACGCCAAAAGGTATCGGGCATCATTCTGCAGTCCGGCTTCAGCAGCCTGGTGACGGCGGCAAAGGATAAACTGCCCTGGATGAGACTCTATCCTGACGCGCTTTTTCCACAGCGCTTTCTGGACAACCTCGAAGCGTATAAAATCAGCCATGCGCCGCTTCTGCTTTTGCACGGACAACAGGACAATATTTTGCCGGCCGATTATTCCCGCACCATATATGCCACCGCGTGCGAACCGAAGCGGCTTGTTATCCTGCCGAATTGCGCCCACAACGATGTGCACATGAAAGACGTAGCAGAGTCTACAGGCGCCATCAAGGATTTTCTTGGATCGCTGATATTGCCCGCGGTGGCAGAAAAATAGACGACTGATTGAGAATCAGTTGGTTATCGATCCATTGCTCCGTTCGGCAACCTGCCGATAATTAAGAATTCGCTTTCCGCCGGTGATAATGTCAAGAACCCATGCTATGCTTGCAAGAGGAGGCAAGTATGGCCGAGCAGATCAAAGATGATTCGACAGGCAAGGCGCGCGTAAAGCACGATTGGACATTTTTCTTCTTTATTACCATTGCGTTCATTCTTGTAGCCGCCGCCATCACCTGGGCATCTGCAAAGGCGGGCTTGTTCGTTTCGCCTGATCTGTCAACCGACAACGAAAGCACTTTCTCCACAAAAGTTCCCTGAATAGATACACGATTGATCGCCGAGGTCTTTGCTCTTTCGGCGATCAGACTTCGACAAACTGAGGAATGATCTCGCGCTGGAAGATATTCTTCTGGTTCGCCACATCGAAAAGCATCTTCACTGCCTGCTTTCCTCTTTCCCCGCAGTCCACCGTCAGCTCATTGACATACATGCCGATAAAACGATCGGCAAGCTCATCGCTGAGCCCGGGAGAATATGCCATCGCGTACTTCATTGCCTCATTCCGATTGGCGAGTGAAAAGCGAATTGAATCTTGCATCAGCTTCGTCACTTGCTTGATCAAAGGATCGCCCAGATGTTTCGCGACCACATTGGCTCCCAGCGGCAGAGGCAGACCGGTTTCATCATGCCACCATTGACCGAGATCGACTAACTTGACTAAACCGTGACTGGCGTATGTAAGCTGCCCCTCATGGATAAGAAGCCCGGCATCATAATTTCCAGCCACGACTTCATCAATGATTTTCTCGAAGGGCACTTCAACTACAGACAATCCCGGTCTATATAAATTCAAAGCCAGGTATGCCGTCGTCAGCTTCCCAGGAATAGCGATGCGCGCTCCCGCCAGATCCTTGTCGCTCATTTCTCGTTTGGAAACGATGATTGGACCGTAGCGCTCACCCATGCTGGCGCCGCACGGCATGAGCATGTAGCGATCGTGCAGATAAGGATAAGCCGCAAAAGAAATCGCTGACACGTCGTATTTGTCGTGCATGGCTTCTTCGTTTAGCGTCTGTATGTCCTTCATCACCTGGTGGATCACAAGCCCGCGCTTGTCGATTTTGTTCTCGGCCAAAGCGTAGAACATGAAGGCATCATCGGAATCAGGGCTGTGGGCGATGGTTATTTCTCTGGTTTGCACACTCATTGGCGAGCTCCTTCAAGACGGCTCGCCAATTGTCGTCTTAGCAGTGCGGATTTTCTCGAAGAAAAACTAAGCTTCCAGGCAGGCTCAGGTAGGCTGTTCCATAAGTCCCCATTCCATCGGCGTCTTCAGAGTAAAATCGCCGGGCAAGCTCTGCTTAGTATAAATTTGCTTGAGGGTATTCAAATCTCGAGCGGAAAGCTCTCCTATCGGTCCCTGGGTGAGTTTGCCGCGTCCACCAGGAATAACCTCGTATGCATACATAACATCAGTCGGTTTATCGCTGTGCCCGAACAAACCGAGCGCATGACCCAATTCGTGAAGAAACGCACCAGCTAAGGCTTTGGACGAAACAGACGGTTGATAATAGTTAGGTCTGAGCATGAATATTTGCACTTTCATACGCCCACCGCTCACCGAAAGTCGCGTCACGCCCATGATCCGCGGCAACAAATGATTCACCCAGGACACCTCTATGTCGGCCCGCTCCGTTGCGCTGCTTTCCTTAATCGGGATGTATTGCCCCCACTTCGCCATGCCTGATTCGAGCTGCTTTCGCCACTCCTGCGGCGTATTCTCAGGAAAGCGCACACGCACTGGAAAACGCGTCCAGATCGCCGCTCTGCCCTCAGCGAAACTCTGAATCTTTTCACTGTAGTTTCCGGCATGCTCGTCGAATGGAATGGACAGAGAAGAGCCGTCCGCACCGCCGGTTTCCCCAACCATAGCGGCAGTGTCTGAGGAAAGCACAGTCGTCTGCTTGCCGGCATCGCCGCTTGCACTGCTGGCGGTATCAGAAGAAGAAAGATCCGGAGCGCCGGCAGCCGCAGCGGTGGTATCAGAAGCGGTGCCGTCGGCGGCTGTCATTCCTGAAGCCGTCGTGCCGGACGTTATTGATGTATCGGCAATGCTTGCATCCGAGGCAGTCGAGTCGGCAGCCGCCATGCTTGAAGCGCTCGCATCTGCCGGACTCGCGTCGGAACGATCGGATCGCAGCAATGTATTGGGTGCGTTTTGCTCCCTGAGCAGGCTTCCCTGGTTACGGCCCGGTCCAAAAGCGCCTCGGCCGCCCAGTTTTGATTCCAATCTCTGCAAGCGCGAGTTGATGTCGCCGCTGTAGTTAGTGTTGAAGATCTCCTTTTCCAGGTGATCGACTCGATCGACCACTTCATGTTCTTGATAGGTTGAGCCGAAGGCGAGTTGCTCCAGCCGCGTCACACGCGCCTCGTCCGCATCCTGTCCGGGCGGTGCGCCACCAAAGGCGCCACCACCTTGCGGAGGCGGAGGGTTGGCGGTCCAGCCTTGTGCCGGACCTCTTCTTGAAGCATCGAGCGGCAGTGGTTTACCGAATTCAGGAATGAGATTGGCGGAGGGGAAGGATGGCTGCTCGTTCATCCCTCCTTGAGGTCCGGGGCCCTGATTCTGGTTCGGGAAAGGCGCCGTCGATTGCATGGAATTGGGCGGATAGCCCGGTTGATTCGGCGGCCCGTATGCCCCGGGCTGCGGTTGATAGGGACCGCCCGTCGGGGGCTGATACGCGGACCCGGGCGGCTGGTATGTTGCCGGCGGCGGATTGCCGCCAAAGCGCGCCCGGCCGGTTGGCATCTGCGGCTGACTGGAGGGCGGAAATGCCTGCTGGAAATTGACCGGCGGAGCCGGCGCCGGTCCGGCCGTTCCATAACTGGGCGGCGCCATGCCGGCTGAATTGTACGGTTGTCCGTAAGGTTGAGCGGCCGGCTGGTATGACTGCTGCGGGGGCGCATAGGCGCCGCCATAGGCTGGAGCGCCATAGTTGTACATCTGGTTGGGTGGTGCATAAGGTTGCCCGGCCGGCGCCGCCATATTGCCCGGGTACGCGCCACCAGGCGCGGTGCCATAATTCGGTGGCACCATCCCTGGTGTCGAGCCATATGCCGGTGGCGCTCCATAAACGCCACCACCTGCAGGCGGTCCGCTATAAGCCGGCTGCCCGCCATAGGGCGGCTGTCCATAAGAGGGAGGCGCCCCTGCCGGTCCGCCGTATGCAGGTGCTTGTCCATATCCTGGCGGCGCGCCCGGCTGCGAGTATGGTGCACCATAGGAAGGAGCCGCTCCATATCCAGGCGGTGCCCCATATGAGCCCGCCGCCGGCGCCCCGGAGTACGAAGGCGGTGCGCCGAATGTCGGGTTAGGCGAAGGCGGCGGCAAGCTGACATTTTGCCGGTCGCCGGAAATCGGAGCTCCGGAGATCGAACCAAGCGGATTGGGGCTGGGAGGCGTGTCCTTAGGAAGGGCATCCATCTTCGCCTGCGACGGATCGATGGCTTTCAACTGCGGTGGCGCGCTGCCGGCCGCATAAGCAATCGAGCCTGGTTGCAGGCATAAAAGCTGAGCCGAAAGTGCGAGCACGACGCCGACCCTGATCGGCTTTGCATTGGTCTTCGTTCTATTCGGCTTGTAGTAACAGGGTCTGGCCATCTTTTCACTCGTCTAAAATCTTGTCATGCATTTCGCCGCCCACCCGCAAACTGGCTTGCAGAGTCAGAATCGGCTCGACCAGAACCGGACGCAGCACCTTCTCGGGGGCGAAAATGACATCCATCAGGATTTCGTACACCTGCGGGTCGTGCGTTTGCAAGAAGTCGCGACTTTCTTTGATCGAAAAAGCGGCGACGCACTCAGCCCAGTATTCATGAAAGCTGCAACGCGCGTAACCCGATATGAAAGCACGCTTGGCCACCATCTCTTGCAGCACCAGCTCCGCCTCGCCCGTATAATCCTCCGGCGGTCGAGGCAGCTTATCGGATAGTTGCCTGCGTTGATGATACAGGTCTTTGACGCGCTCCTGGCAGGCTTGCGATAAACAGAATTCGAGCTGATGACCGTATTCATGAGCCACCACCAGATTGACCCGCACCTCGAGGAAGGGCTTGAAGCGGGTGTATACGGCGGCAAAGCAACCATGCTTGTAGTAATATTCCGTGTCTCGATCGAGCTCTTCACGGTCGAGCGTCACGTTCCCCGTGCGCACGCCGGTCTGTCCGGCAGCGCCGTGCTTGACGTTGCCCAGAGCGCAATTACCCTCGCTGCGGCGCACCACCTGCAGAAGCCCTGTAGATGCCCAGAGACGCAGATTTTCAAAAAGGTATTTTTTCTGTGTGCCGTTGATCTTGTCGTAATCCATGAAATAACGAATCATCTCGGAGTCCGAGTAATTCTTGTCCCGGCGAACCAGAGGGCGAACCCATTCATGTTTCCAGGCCTCACCGTTGCTTTTCTTGCCATCAAAGACGGTGCTCAACTGCGAGTTCTCATCGAGCTTCCGGCGCGGCACCTTGTTGCGCTGATCGCGAATGCTGACCTGGCCTTGATCGTCGAACTCACCGACCAGTGTGTGATCCGGGGCGGCAATTCGGCCGTTTATCACATGATAAAGCACGCCGTTGAACTTCAAAGAGCCTGATGGGCCGCGCTCGCCCTCCGGCAGGACAAGCTCCATGCCACCCGAGTCGATGCCGCGGAAGACACAACCCTCGAGCGCTTCAATTGGGCGCAGCTTGGGGTGGTTGCCCAACAATCCGCTCGTATGCTGCAAGTAACCATCGTCGAACAAAAGCCCGATTGCCGCACCTTCGTGGTATATCCGCCCGAAGTCGACAACCAGTATCTGTCCTCCAAATTCCAGAAAGCCACTCGGGCCGCGAATATTTTTTTCTACCGAGGTTTTGGCCGACATCACGCGCGCTTTAGCCTGACGAGATACTATTAATTGCATTCTAGAACGAAACGGCGCCTGATTTGTACCCCCAATATGCATGAGATCTGTTGGGCGGCAAACTTCTTCGCCGGGGCGGCGCCGGAAAGTTCCCGGCAAGCGCCCGGGAATCAGGCAGTGCGGCTGGTTTGAGGTTTTACTTTTGAGTGGCTACGGCCGGGTGAGCCTTTTTCCAGTCAGCCAGGAAATTTTTCAGTCCGGTCTCTGTGAGCGGGTGAGAAACCAGCTGCTTGAACACCTTGTACGGCATCGTGCAGGCATCGGCTCCAGCCAGAGCAGCTTTTTCCACATGCATCGGAGTTCTGATGCTGGCTGCCAGCACCTGCGTTTCGATGCCCTGAACGTGATACATCTCGGCAATCTGCTCTACCAGTGCCGCTCCATCCTGATTTATATCATCGAGGCGACCGACGAACGGGCTGATGAAGTAGGCTCCTGCGCGAGCGGCAAGCAGAGCCTGGTTAACCGAAAAGCACAGCGTGACGTTGACTTTGATGCCGTCTTTGGCGAGCTTGCTGCAGGCGCTTAGCCCGGCGGGCGTCAGCGGGCATTTGACCACGACATTTTCCGCCCAGGTGGCGATGTCGCGCCCTTCCTTCAAGAGCGCCTCCGCATCCTCGGAAACGCACTCAGCGCTTACCGGACCGGGCACGATCTTGCAGATCTCTTTGACAAGTTTCTTAAAATCCCAGCCGCTCTCTTTGCTGACCAGAGAGGGGTTGGTGGTCACTCCGTCAAGCACGCCCCAGGACGCGATTTCAGAAATTTCCTCAAGATTGGCGGTATCGAGAAATAGTTGCACGATTTCCTTCCTTTGCAAAGCGCGCGTAAAAACTAGTTGAAATCTCTATGAACGAACAGTATAGCGAATGGCTACGGGTAAGATCCTATGAGCTAGTTGTAAATAGAAGAACCGAGATTTTTCTTAAGCCGCCAACAAAAATTTGTCTCAAGCAGAGCCGGAGCCGCCCGAATCAATGTCAGACTCTTCGACAAACCCAAGAAATACCGAGGAGAATCTCCCCAGCGGCTGGCAGGCAATTGGTGCTTGTGTTATCGGTATCGGAATTGGGCTGGCTTTGAGCTTTTACATCGATCACCGACCGATCGATCCAAAGTTCTTGCCAAACGTTCAGGCGACGGTCAACCAGATTACAACGCCAATCAATGCCACGGTAGCGAAAGTCAATCCATTTCCCAAACTGGTGCGGCGCACCAATATACTGCTCATGGGCGTCGACTCGAACGGTAGAAACTGCAAACGCTTCGAGAATACGCGCTCCGATACGATGATTCTCGCCAGCCTCGATCCGATCAGCGAGCAAGTCTCGCTCGTCTCCATTCCGCGCGACAGCCGCGTTCGCATCGCCGACGGTCACGGACTCGACAAGATCAACGCAGCCCACGCACTGGGCGGGCCGGAGCTGGCAGTGAAGACGGTGCAGGAAACATTCGGTGTGCCTATCGACCACTACATTGTCATCGATACGCAGGGATTGAAAGAGGTCTGCGAGATCGTCGGACCGATCGAGGTTCTGGTTGAAAAACGCATGAAGTACCGCGACCGAGCCGCAAGACTTTCGATCGATCTGGAGCCGGGACTGCAGCGATTAACACCCTCGCAAGTCGAGGAGTATTGCCGTTTTCGCCACGATCAACGCGGAGACCTCGGCAGAATAGAGAGGCAGCAATGGTTTCTGCGACAGGCGGCCCGTAAGTTGAAAGAGCCGTCCGTGGTGCTGAAACTGCCGCAAATAGCCAAGTTTGCCAATGATTACATAGTCACCGATCTTTCCGTTACGGACATGGCAGCATTGTTGGGATTCGCCAAAGATTTGAAAGAATCGCAGATCGCCACTGCTATGCTTCCCGGGCGCGCCACAATGATTCGCGGCGGCAGCTATTACCTTCCCGATCCGGAAGCCAGCGCTCTGGTGCTCTCGCGAATGACCGGCACTTCGCCTTCTGTTTCAACCATAAGCTCGAACACGAGAAACGATGGTGACGTCGTGGTTGAGGAAAGCAGCGAAGAAGATCAGATAATTGAAAAGCGGCCAAACAACGACGACTTGCAAAATGCCTGGGCCGTTTCCTGCGCCGACGAGCGACCATTTCGAATCATTATTCGCTATCCCTCCGGGCAGGAGCAGACAGCCAGAGACTTTGAAGAGACTTTGCAGGAAGCCGGCTATAACGTTATCGGCAGGCAAGTCTCAAAGCTTACTGATTGTCAACACGAGCAGATCGTTCTCAATAGTTATCGGGCTGACGATAATCTGACACGAACCCTGAAAGAACGCTTTCCAGAACTCGCTTCATTTGCTATAGTTTTAAGTCCGACGTCCAAAACTCGTGTCGATGCCACCATTCAGATTGCACCAGATACGGTACCACTTTTACCGCACGAGACAGCCGGCGATTTTGATTACGGATCGCAGGACATAAACGGTGAAGTGAAGGCAGAGAGTGCCGGGACGACAAGGTTTCCCTCACATGGTCCCAACCTACCGAGTAGCTAAATACGAAAGTGACCGTAGACGAAATAATCAAACTGCTTGAATTGAAACCTCATCCCGAGGGCGGCTATTTCAAAGAAATTTTTCGCAGCCGCGAAACAGTAGGCTTGGCTAGCCTGCCTGACCGCTATCACGACGAAGCGACCAAACGGACCTTTTCGCGTGAAAGCCTGGAATGGCAGGTGCCGCCGGACTTTCAAGAAAGCTCCCAGGCTTATGCCAAAACGCGCGAGATGTCTCACGCTGATGCAAAACCAGCAGACGGCCCGCAAGAAAAGCAGAAGGCGACAGCCAAGGCAAAAGCAGGCGCCAAGACTCAAGAAGACATCTGGCGCCCGGTCGATATCGGCATGCCCGCGCCTCCATTCAATCCGGCTGCTTTATCATCGGGTGGCT
>JAJPJO010000447.1 GCA_021324135.1 Pseudomonadota bacterium | reverse complement strand
GCTCAGTTGGATGCGTCGGCGCAGTTGGAGTCGTCGGCGCAGTTGGATGTGTCGGCGCAGTTGGAGTCGTCGGCGCAGTAGGATGCGTCGGCGCAGTTGGAGTCGTCGGCGCTGTTGGATGCGTCGGCGCAGTTGGAGCCGTCGGCGCAGTTGGATGCGTCGGCGCAGTTGGAGGCGTCGGCGCAGTTGGATGCGTCGGCGCAGTTGGAGTCGTCGGCTCTGTTGGAGCGGTCGGCGCAGTTGGAGCGGTCGGCGCTGTTGGAGCAGTCGGCGCAGTCGGCGCTGTTGCCGACGTAGTCGATGTCGGTGATGTTGGAGTTGTTGGAGCTGTTGGAGCTGTGGGTCCAGCTGCTATAGCTGTCCCGCCACCACCAGCAACGGCTGTTGGAACGGCAATAGCAGTCGCCAAGCCCGCTCCGAAAGCCCCGAAAAAGACCAACGCGGCAGCGGCTCTTCTTCGCCTTTCTTCCTCGGTCGATTCGAGCCGAAACTTCGTAACTTGAAATTGAAATGGAGTTCCCGGCTCCACGTCTGTGGCCGCAAATCCTGCCACATAGAGTTTGTACATATTCGGCGAGCTGATCTTAGTCACGCTCGTTATTGGAATCACCCTGGCGCCTGCCTGCGTATCTATTACTACCGAGCTGGTGGTTATTCTTTCCACCACACCCGAGACGGTTGTTCCATCGCTTAGCGTGGTAACTCCGACTAGATTGGCGTTCGAGGCAACAGTCAAGTCAGGGAAATATACCAGTCCTGAGTATGCAACTCGTGGTCCGTTTGTTCTAAGCTGGGGCGATATTAAGACGCCCGTTCGAGTGACCAGGTCTTGCGAGGGAATGAGCTTGCCGGCAATAACAATGCTGTTTGCATTGAATTGGGCTAGGCCATCCACGACCTGGTACTTATCAAATCTGGTGAAGAATATATTGCCTTGCAGCGTGCCGGCAACATGGCCGGGCGCTGGCATGTATGTCACGATTTCACTATGGCCGGTGGCACCAGTCGCTGCTGGTCGAAAAAGCATGCTCATAATGATTGTCGCGCACATTAAGAATCGGTATATTTTCATGATGCTCACCCTTTGTATGAGTCGCAATTAGAGGAACTGCCACACGTGTAGACGCGGTTCTTTGGCTGCTGCATAAAACCTAGCGCGTCGAATGTGAAAATTGGAGTGTGAGATCTACGTGAACATAGGTAATCCATAGTCTTTTGCAATCGCGACGAGGCGTTGTTTCGGCATCGCATGGGTAATCCCCTAACCTCAGCAAGCACTCTTGAGGATTCACGATGCTATATAAATCGAGCTGATTGGGGCGCGCAGAGAGACGAGATTTCCCGACCGACGCCCAATGAAGCATCTGGACCTCAACATCTGCTTGAATCATAGCCACCACCCATAGTGCACTCAAATGTGAGCTAGGGGAAATCCGAGCGTCAGATTCAAATATGCACACGAAGAATGCATACAAAGGATGAAAGATTCACATTTTTCTCAACCCAGCAAACTTGTGCAACGGAGCAAATAATAATGACTATCCGAATGAAGTTTCTTGCCAGCCTAAGTGTTTCCATAGCCAGCAGTTTTCTCGTCTGTTCCACCGCATTCGCTGAGGCACAAGTCGAACAGAGTACAGCCGAACAGAATAAAGTTGAACAGACTACAGTCGATCAGAATACAGACGAGCAGCCCGCTTCAGTAGCATCAAATTCTTCACGGAAGGACAAGGCTAAACATAATCATAAAAGGAAAAACGCCAAAGAATCAGCTAAGGAGCTGGAAGCCATTGATGCGGAAGCTCTAGAAGTCAAAAGGATACAAAGTTTCCAAAACAAAAAACAACCGCTGACCGGTCAGCTGACATACATAGATCTGACCGCAGGAATGGGGCAGGGCGTGAGCGAGCTCACCTTCTCGGCGGTCAGGCGACAACCAAAATATCAGGAAGCGGAGCGAGCCGTGAAGCATTACAGAACAAAAGTGCAGCGATCGGTCCGTTTTGCCAAGGATGCTATCAATTACGCTATTCCTTATAGAGGATTCAGCATGTCGATTGAAGGGTCCAAGGTTCTTCTAAATAAGGATCAGAAGCTGAATAACCTTTGCATTGCCGAATTGATGAAGCAGAAGTACATAGATGAGATGCATCCTCAGATTACGGCAAGCATCATGCAAATCGCTACGGGTTTGGGTGATCAAAATCCTGAGGCGTCGCAGAGAGAAGTGGAAAAAGGCGTTACCGCTCTCGAGAAACTTGTAGGAAAGGAAGAAGCAGAGTCGGTGAAAAATGAGATGGTTGCCTGGTACCAACAACTGAACATCTCCGATTCAGCATTTCAGAACGAGCCATGGGATGTCGATACCTCGTATCGGATCTATCAAAAAGCGCTGGATAAGTCCGCTGATGGCGACCCGCTCATTTACGATATTTGCAAACGTGTGAAAAAATACATTCATTGTAAGTTGTTCAACATGACGGCCGGCGCGGTCGAGTCGACTTTGTCCGGCATGACAATCCTTTCAGGAAACCCGCTCGCTTCGCTCGGTGCGGAGGCGGCTAACACTGCATTTGTCATGTCAACGGGAGGTCCCGAGGAGAACAAGATTCTCAAAGAATTATATTTCGGACGCCGCATGGAAATCAGGCGTAAGAGACTGTCCGATGAAGTTCAGCTAGCACTGTCCAACTACGAGAAATCACAGTTGACCCATAATCGTGCTCAGTTGGCCGTCAGCGAAATCGTTCTATCTCAGCTCGTCGGTCCGGAAGCACTTGCAGAGGTGCTTGAACGCGACCCGGTCAGCGACATTGCATTCACGGGACCAATCGAACTGGCTAAGGCGCAGTCCGGCAAGTAGCAATCATCCGCCGCACTCGAGTGGAGGACTTATATGATTTATAGTTCACTGAAAACTCGCACTAATCTTGAGGTACTTGAGCCTGAGCCTGACGAGACCGCGGTTCGCAGCAGTTCCTTCGCGAAAGGGTCGAAGGTTATCGCCTGGTCCATCCTGATCTTATTTGTGCTCTACGGCGATGCTTTGGCGATTCTGTCTGAATTTCCAATTCTCGATAACACCTCTGCGATGCAGTTTTTCGACAGAGATGGTTATTGTGGTGTGGAAATTGGCTCAGTTGACTTAGGTCTGCCGAGGTTAGTGTTCACTTTCTTCAATGGTGGCGGTGTGTTCAACAGGGTGCCAGACAACAACATTGATTATGCTATATACGGTAGGCGGGCCAATGCAGATCCGCGACAGCCATGGGAAGATCTCAACTTTCTCAAAAGTTGCTTCCCCTATGATTGCCACGGCGAAATCTATAGCAGGATGGAACTGCCCTGGCATCAGCTTATCGGACAGGAAACTCATTCCAAAGCCATGAGCGACTTAGCAATCAAGATCAAAAACAAATACAACCGCGAACATCCAAGAGATCCGGTAGACAAGCTTGCCATTTACATGCTGTGGTGGCCACGAAGTGAAGCTGGTTTCTATGATCTTAGACGACCTGAAACCACGTCCTGGCGACTGCTGGCAGAGGAGTAAGTCAAATGATTTTTTTAAGGAAGTCATTCGCTCTGCTGGCAGAGCTTTGGTCCCGCTTTTGGTTTGCAGAGGTATCACCATATCCGATGGCGTTGTTTCGCGTATTGTTTGGTTGTTACTTGCTGGTCTATTTTCTTGGTTCACTTCCGCACATCTCGTTGTTCTATTCCAACGCGGGTGTTTACTGCCCGGTGCTCGTCCCTGACATAGCGCCCAATCCACCTGTGGCAGTGGTCTTGTATGCCACCACTGTCGCGCTCATTCTGGCGTTAATTGTCGGATACCGAGCGCGTTTTGTGGCTCCGCTTGTTCTGATCTTTTATCTGTACCATTTTTGTTTGAACATCTGGGTGCGAGCCTGCTCATACGATCGATTGGTAGTGATGGCACTCATCATGCTGTGCCTCGCTCCGTCGGATCAAGTTCTATCAATCGGTGCACGCAGGCAGCGCAACGGCGTTGAAAAGCAAGTATCGGCCTGGCCGGCACGACTGCTGGCGATCCACTTATGTCTCTTCTACCTGTCGACAGGAATTTACAAGCTCCTGTCTCCTGATTGGCAGAGCGGCGAGATCGTCAAAGGAGTCATGACTTCTAATTACAGCAGTGATTTCGCCTTTGCGGTGGTGGGTTTGCAATTGCCATCCGTGCTGTTCGACTTGATGGCGCGATCCGTAATCGTTTTCGAACTCATCTGCCCAGTCGGATTTCTAATTCGAGAACTGAGCATCAAATTTGCATTTGCTAAAGACAGTCTGCATCTTCGAAAGGTGCAGTACTACTTCTTCGCTGGCGCAATTCTATTTCACGCCGGCATATGGATCTTTATGCAAATTCCGCAATTTTTTATTTGCCCGGTGTTTTACGTGCTCTTCATACCGACCAGCGACATCAAATATTTTATCCGGACTATAACAGGATATATTCGCCGGCTATTACCCGACGTTTCGCCTGGAATGGAACTCAATGCAGTGTACGCAAGGAGTAGCGATGATGAGTCAATTGGATAAATCTGGAGCGAGATGGTATCGACATCTGATTTTGCTCTTCTTAGTTTGGCACTTCAGTGGAGTTTTGCTTTGGGATTCTCCAGCTTGCGAATTGAAAGACAAACTGATTACGCCGTTTATTGGTTATCTGAACTTCTTCGGTATTTGGCAAGGCTGGTCCGTTTTTGAAAAGCCTAGAACATATAACGAATATTTGACGGCGGATGTAACCTTCAAAGATGGCAGCCGAACCACCTGGGAGTTTCCTCGAATGGAAAAATTGAGCCTGTCAGAAAAAATGTTCAAGGAAAGATACAGGCGTTGGGCTAATGATTGCGTCTGTGACGAAAGCATGTCGTACTTGTGGTTTGATGCGGCACGCTACGTCGCGCGTCAAACTAATCGCGCCGGAAATCCCCCGGTGACGGTAGCGCTCGTGCGGCACTGGATCTGGATCGATCCTCCCGCAATTGGGCTTACCCAGCCGCTGCGCACCACGGATGATGGCCAGCAAATTCTATGTACATGTTTAATCGATCCGGAGGAGCTCAAATGAAATTCGCTAGTCTTGTGCAAAGCGTTGAGAGAAGCCTCTTTACTCCAGAGTCGCCCATGTCACTTTGTCTCTTCCGAATAGCGTTCGGACTGGTGTTGCTCGAGTATTGCGTATTGATCGCTCCGGAGCTGATTACTTGCTTCAGTGACACCAATGGAATTTTGCGAGTACAAACGCTCAATGATATCTTCTCCATACCGGTTATCAATCTCATCGCACTTTTGCCCTCAGGAGACGGTTGGCTAATCGCGTTCTTCGCTGTATTTGTGGTGGCTTGTTTATGCGTTACTTTTGGACTCTTCAGCCGAGTAAGCATGATCGTGGTTTATCTGGGATTGGTTTCTTTCTTGCACCGCAATATTTACGTGCATCATGGAGGAGACCATCTGATGTGCCTTGCCGCCTTCTGGATGATGTTTTCGCCGATCGATGCCGCGCTGTCTTTGGATTCTTTGTGGCGCAAGAAAAAGGCTCCGCGCAATGAACCGCAGAAATGCAGCTTGTGGGCGCTGAAAGCATACCAACTTCAATTCGCCCTGGTTTATTGGCAGGCTTCTTTGTGTAAGCTGGCCTCTCCAAGCTGGTGCGACGGCACTGCTATGTACTATGTCTTCAGACATCTGGAGTTCGCTCGATTTGTGGTGCCATTTGTTCCGCAGAATTTATTCCTGCTGAAGTTGAGCTGCTGGGGCACAATCCTGACGGAATCTCTCGGCTGGACTGCTATTTGGTTTCGAGAAACGAGATACTTTGTTCTTCTCATGTTGCTCGGTTTGCACCTGGGTATCGAGTATGCGATGAACATTCCGATCTTTGAGCACATCATGATTGTTAGCTTGATCATTTTCGTTCCGGGCGAAGATGCGGAAAGATTCGTTCTCAAAGCAAAAGCGTGGCTGCGCCAAGCGATCAAATTACCTGTCGCTGCAGGCAAAAGCAAAGTGGCAATTGCTCCGCGTGTGTCAACTCGGCCCAACGGGACATAGAGTCATCGGAGCCGTCTCCTGGCTACGCCTGCGCTGTGCGATCGGACTCTGATTTGGGAGGCGGCGCATCCACATCCGGCAGTTCCGCCGGCAGTGGCACCCGCTTCATCATCGCCACGGCCAGGAGTCCGAATATGCTAACGCAGGCAAGCAGCATAAAGGTATCATCAATTGCTAAAGTGAACGATTGAGTATTGACGCTTTTAGCGATGAGACCGGCACCGCTATCGC
>JAJPJO010000208.1 GCA_021324135.1 Pseudomonadota bacterium | reverse complement strand
GCGATAGCGGTGCCGGTCTCATCGCTAAAAGCGTCAATACTCAATCGTTCACTTTAGCAATTGATGATACCTTTATGCTGCTTGCCTGCGTTAGCATATTCGGACTCTTGGCCGTGGCAATGATGAAGCGGGTGCCACTGCCGGCGGAACTGCCGGATGTGGATGCGCCGCCTCCCAAACCCATGCAGTCGTAAAGTACGCGATCAGCATCATTCCTCATTCAAAGAGTAGCTTGTACTGCGGCCGCCGGCGGCGTCCTTCCGCAAGATTCCTCGATCGACAAGATCCTGAATATCGCGATGCGCGGTGTCCTGTGAGCATTTGTTGATTTTTGCCCACTTAGATGATGTCAATTTCCCATCGAAACCATCCAACAGTTTGTTGAGTACCTTCTTTTGCCGTTCGTTGATCGCCACTGATGAAATTGATTCCCAGAACCGTGCCTTGCGCAGCACTGAATCTTGTATCTCGTATGCACGTGCAATGGCACGACCTAAGCAGGAAAGATACCATTCAAGCCATGGAGTGATATCCAGGTTCCCCTTTTGTGTTCGCTCGAGAACATCATAATAAGCCTCTCTTTCACTGCTGATCTGCCCAGACATACTATAGAATCGTTGAGCGATTCGTTCAGATTTCGCCAGTAACAGGTCTGCGATTGCCCTGGCGATTCTCCCGTTGCCGTCATCAAACGGGTGAATAGTAACAAACCAGAGATGAGCAATACCGGACTTGATCACGAGGTCAAGTTCACGTTCATTTGCGAACCAGCCCAGAAATTTGTTCATTTCTTTTTCCAGAAACACCGCAGGCGGTGCTTGAAAATGGACGCGCTCTCGACCCATAGCGCCAGAAACAACTTGCATTGGCCCTCCGCTGTCATCACGCCAGCTTCCAATCTTGATTCTAAACCCCCCGCTCCAACCGGTAGGAAATAAGGCTGCGTGCCAGCCGAAGAGCCTTTCGGCGGTCAGGGGACGATCGAAATTTTGAGTAGCATCAAGCAGCATGTCAACAACTCCGTCGACTTCTCGATCAGACTGCTTCAGTCCAGCAATCTCCAGTCCGAGTCTTCTGGCCAGGGAAGAGCGCACTTGATCCGGGTTAAGAATCTGACCTTCTATCTCGCTAGTCTTCAAAGCGTCTTGGGTCAGAGCATCCAGATTCGCCTCCTGTCGTAACTGGAAGCCGAGCGACTCCATCCTGCCTATCAGCCGGCCTTGCTCATGGCGAACAAGCGCCAGGGGCCCCGCCAGGGTCTCGGCGCTCCATACGAAATTAGGCCAATCGGGCAGCTCGTGAATGTACAATGTATAATCTCCGCAAATTATGCGGAGATTATACCCTCCATTCTCCGCAAAATCAATAATCTCCGCTAGAAGTGCGGAGATTATCAAGCTTTTCTCCTGGTCGATCTGTTTTCATTGTGTCGACAGCCTTATTGGTTTATGGCACCATATATAGTGGCGCGACCGAGTTCTGATCCTCCAGAATCGAACTCATCCAATGCCGGTCACGGATCGATGTGAGCGAGAATGGCGGCATTCTTCAAGATGTTCTGCACGGTTGATCGCTGCTTTGAGTCAGTTGAATCAAGCATGGCTCGCAGTGGCGCAATTTTATAGAGAGCTGTATCCAGCGAACAGTCGGCGGTGTATACATCGAGATTGCCGATATGAGTCAGCGCCCAAGAGCGATAAGCAAGCACATGTGCTTGTTTGGGCGAATAGTCCTGGGAAAGAGATCTATGCAACACCACGGCAGAGCCTGGAGAAATACGCATGCGGTGTCCGGCAGGCAGGTGCACAATCACATCGTGGACACCGCGGCTGTCGAGCGTGCAGATGGTTAAATCAGTTCGCTGATTATCAATAAAGACGCTGGAGCCGTTTTTGCACTGAATTTTCGCCAATTCCGTATCAAGCAGGCAGTCACACGAACAGGTAATCAGTGCCGTACGTTGCCAGGTTCGCGTGTTTTTTGCTTCTTGAGCAACCCATTCACCGCCACTCTCCGTAAGCCAGCAAACTTCAGGCTGAGTGCTGCTGATTGAATCAGCATCTTGAGAGGTCCTTAAATTCAATAGGCGCAGTCTGGAGATGTCGAAAACCTCGGCACTACCCTGCAGCATATTGGGATTATTTTCCGGAACGCTATTTCGCACAGCAGCAATGCGCATCGTGCTCAGGTAGGCCTTCTTGAGTCCAGGCTGCAAAATCGCAGCATTCTTCAAAATTCGGTTAAACACCTGCAGCGATTTCGCATCGGTGGAATCAGCCAGTCTTCTGATTCCATCGATCTTTTGCGCCGCCGATTCAAGCATGAATTCGGCTTTGAAAACACGAATACCGCCTATAGATTTCTCTGCCTGTGGATTTCTGAAGAGAATGCCGCTTTTGGGGTTCACACTGGCAAACTGAACGTCATTTACCTCTGTAACAACAATCTCCGTTGCGACAGGGACGGCGATGTACTTCTTACCGACCACCAGTTTGATGTCGTTCTTTGAATTGGAATCGAGTGCGAAGACCGCTATGCTGTTTGGAGTGCGCACCAAGTATGCCACTGCATGTGGTGCACAAACGAGCGTTCCATACTCCGTTACCACCGAAGTCTCTCGCTCTGAGTTCAATATCAGGCGGTCCGAAATTATAATGCTCAGCGAATGTCCAGCGGCTGTTGGCGCCGGGAAACCGCTCCGCCGCTCTGGAATGCCTCTGAGTTTAGGCTCCCCTGACGTTTCTTTAGTCTGGGGAACCGCTGGCGGTTTTGCG
>JAJPJO010000432.1 GCA_021324135.1 Pseudomonadota bacterium | reverse complement strand
GCTTTCGCGGAGCCTTCAGCCTCCTTGAATAGCGCTTCAAAAGCCTGAACTCCAGTTCCTTGCTCTTTCAGCTTTTCGATGCGACGCCAGATCAAAAGCCGCCTTTCGACCATTGGTCCTTCGCACACACTCTGGTCGGCACTCGGATTAGCCTCGACTGTTACCAGGAGCAACGAGGTCAACAGCTGCTCGGGCGTCAACTTGCCGCTGTCATAGCCTTCAATTGTTTTCTTATCAACCAGAACGAAGCGGCCGGGCTTGTCGGATTGGGAGTACAGAACCTTAGCAGCTTGAACTTGTCCAGCTGAGCGGTCCATTAGCGCTTTCGCCATCAGCACCGCATCAATCTTCAAATCTCGATCGGAGCCGTTTGCCTCTTGCTCCGCAAGGACCGTGACCGTAGGTCCTGTGCCGATGACAGAGATGTTTTTTGCTTTTACCTTAATCTCCGATGACCTGAGCACGGCGGTCAACTCGGCTGCCGAGAGTTTGCCCGACTCCTGGCAGGATGCCGGGGTGAATGCAATCGACCAGGCGATCATCGACGCGGATACCATACAAAGTGCGCGGCGCATCAGATTTGCCATAAGGTTTCGCTTCCTTCTATGGACTATTTCTCATTGCAATTTTATTCCAAGACCATATCTGATCTAAACGCCTTATGAAATTTAAAAGTAGGCGGCCATTGGCTCGAATGGGCTGCTCCGTGCTTGGCATTTGTCGCCCAGATTCTGGTACCGTATATGGTATCAGCCTGATCGAGCCGAAGCAAATTTGAATACTCTTTCGCTTTGTGCCGGACGGTCCAATCTTTGCCAGGCACGACCGGCGACACTTGCTACCGCGGGCAGTATCAGACGCGAAAATCAGCTCTTGAACTTTGGGCCATGATGGATTCGAACCATCAACCAACTGCTTAAGAGTCAGCAGATTTTATATTAATGCCTTTGAACCGTATTGAAAAATTCCCGAAAAGCCCATAAAATGGACACATACTTTTGAATGGTTGTGAACCGATTTTAAACCTTACGGGTACATAGCGGGTACAACCCGAGACTGAAGCAGTAGGTTGCGGCATGAAAATCAACAAAACGAACGTTGAGGCAATCCCACCCGCATCAGGGAAAGAAATCGCCTTCTATTTTGACGACCACATAAAAGGATTCGGCGTCCGGGTTAGCGGCAAAACCAAAACTTATATCGTGCAAAAGCTCGTGAAGAGGAAGAAGCTTCGAGTAAAGCTTGGGCGGCACGGAGAGATTACAGCAGAAGAAGCTCGAATCAGGGCCTTAAAAGCCATTGGCGACATGGTCGGACCCGATGCCAAAGACCCGAGGGCAGAAGAAAGGGAATCAGAAGAAAAGCAGAAGCTCGAGACCAAGAGGCAGGAAATCACTCTGAGCAAAGTATTTGAAGAATACAAGAAAGCCAGACTGGCCGACGGCGGTTTACGCCCCAAAACCATCAAAGTGTATGAAAGTGCTTTGAACCGTTGTTTCAAAGATTGGCTTGATGAGCCCATCAGCACCATCACCAAAGATATGATCGTCGAGCGATGGAAGCAGATTGCCACAACGCAGGGGACCCGCAGCAAGGAAGGCGGCGCGAAGGCGCAAGCGGCTCAGGCTGTGCGAACCTTGAAAGCGCTTATGACTTTCGCTGGTGCGCAATATGAAAACATCGGCATCGAAGCCAACCCCACAGCAAAGCTCAAAAGTATGCACAGAAGCTGGAGCCGGGTTTCAGCACGAGATGATGTCATCGAAGAAGACCAAATGGCTGACTGGTATGCAGCCGCTCTGAAGCTTCAAAACGACACGCTACGTGAGTACATCCTATTTTGTTTTTTCACTGGATTGAGGCGCTCGACAGCAGCTCAATTGAAGTGGTCGCACATAAACAAACAGTCTCGTATTTTAACGATCCCGGCCGAGCTTGATAAAACAGGCAAAAAGCAACGCCTCCCCATACCAGATTTCGTGTGGGAAATCCTCGAGCATCAATCGACCAACCATGCCAGGAAGCTCGGCAGTGATGGCTATATCTTCCCGTCTCAGGTCGCTGGCAGCGCCTGCCGCTATATCACAGAACCCAAATTCGCCGTGGCGAAGATTGCAGAGAAATCTGGCGTGCGGTTTACGATGCACACATTGAGGCGCACATTTGCCACGGTTGCATCTCGGCTGGATATCAGCGCCTACAAAGTAAAAACACTGCTAAATCACTCGCTGTCCGGCGATGTTACTGGTCACCATTACGTGCAAACGGATGTGGAGCAGTTGCGAGAGCCAATGCAACGGATTTGCGACCATTTACGCACGAAGTGCAAAGCGACCGGCAGCCCCTTCGCCGCTCAAGTTACAAAGGCAAAACGACGCGCCGCAAAGGAAGCAGCTGACGAGGCAAACCAAAAGCGCGCCGCGGAGCGCTGACCAGCTCGCCAAGCCTAGCCCGACGGGGCGAAAGCCGGAACCTTCACCGGCTGGCTTGGAAGTATTCCTGAAGGGGCGCTTTGAAGGAAGGAGCGCATATGAAAAAAGCATGGCCACCAGATTGGAAGACACCAAATGACTATCCTGGTAAATCTTGCCGGAGTGTTCGTAGGTGGGCATGGGAATTCCTTAGACGTAACCCCGCTTATCAAAAAGCTTTCACAGAACTGGGTCAATTGACCCCAAAAGAGCAGATAGCTAAAACGCCTATTGGTGAATCGTTTCGGCAAACTCGAAGAATGTTTTGTGTGTGGCAATTTTATGACCCCGCAGCGACATTAACTGATCGTGAGTTAAAGACACTCTTCATGCCTCATGAGAGTTGTCTCTGGTTCTACGGCCCATGGAATGAACAAAAGGATATTGATTGGGATAAGGAGCTAGACGCGATCAAAGGGTTGCAAGAGAATCATGTGCTCATATTGATCGATTTGAGAGAAGGGATAAATAGCCAGATTGCAGATCTTAGAGACATTGTGACTCGCCTCCGAAAATATTCGCGAATCCAAGATAATCGGGGACCGCGCCCGAACCAATACCAAACATACCTTCGCCTTCTAGATGCTCGAGCTGTGCAGCCAAAGCCATTTGGCTGGGGTACCATCGCGAAACATATCCCTACCAAAAGTACTGATCCGCAAACGGCAAGACAGAACATGATCAAGATGCACAAAACTGCAGTTGCATTGCGGGACAACTTTCAGTTGATCCTGAAAAGCAAGCTTTAATGAGGCTTTTGGAGTTTTGGAGATGTAGTATTTTAAGAGATCCGGCCCTGAGTAACTTTTGAATTGTTTTCGAATTGGTCATCATCGATTTGAGTTCTTCAGAACGAGGTGGACCGATGAAAAAAGCATTTAGCGAATCGCTTCTTGAGTGGGATCGATGGTGCAGCGAGAAAGAAATC
>JAJPJO010000347.1 GCA_021324135.1 Pseudomonadota bacterium | reverse complement strand
GCTCGCAATGCCGACAACGGAATCGACTGCGCAAGCAATCAATAGCCTTAGAGACGCTGTCGCCTTGAGATTCTCCGACGATGAGACCAAAATCGAGCCCGGCGAGCCCGTAGAAGCGAATGGCTCTCTGTATCAACTCCAACTCCAGGACGAAGGAACAAAGACATTCCAACTGTCCGTTCCGGCCAGAGGCACGTATGTTGTTTTCACACAGCACTTGCCGCAAGAATTTGCATTCTCGATTGCCGGTACGGAAATGTCGGCAGAACCTATTTTCAGTGAAGAGTTTGCTGCTCAACACACGCACGATAATGAGGTTACATCCGTTGGTATCTCAATGCCCGGCGACTTGCACTCGAGCAGATTCAATGATTGGCTCGGTAAGCTGCTTCGCGAGAAGGGCGCTGACATTTTCAGAATGAAGGGTATTCTCAGCATTGCAGGCGAGAATGAGCGATTTGTTTTTCAAGGCGTGCACATGCTGTTCGACGGACGGCCCGATAAACCTTGGGATAAAGAAACACGTCACAATCAACTTGTCTTCATCGGGCGCAATTTAGATCGCAAAGAACTCATTGAAGGATTCACATCATGCCTCGTCAAAACACCACAACCCGTCCTGGGTTAAAACAACTTGAGCAGACCTGGCTAGTCGATGTCGGCGACTATATCAACGACATCGACTGGAGTCCAGATGGAAGAAGGCTTGTGGTCAGTAGTGCTAATGGCATGGTCACATGTCTCGACGGAGTTTCTGGAGAGTCAATAAATTCGTGGAGTGCGCACGAGCTGGGCACTCTCTCTGCCAGATGGTCTGCCGATGGCACTCTTCTTGCAACAGCCGGACAGGATGGCAAAGCAACAATATTAGATGGAAAGACTCTGCTCCAACTTGTCGCACTTGATCATGGTTCTGTATGGGTCGAGCATCTTGCCTGGTCCCCAAGGAACAATCTTCTTCTTACCGCAGCAGGAAAAATATTGCGCCTTTGGAATTCCGACGGTTCTCTCGTAGAAGAGTTTGAGCCGCATGATAGCACCATTTCCGGAGTGCAATGGAACCCGGCTGCAACCGACATTTTTGCCACATCTTGCTATGGTGGTGTACGTTTGTGGCGTCTTGGAACTAACACGCCGAAACGCAAATTACAATGGAAAGGCTCATTGCTCAATCTTGAGTACGCTCCAAATGGGAAAGTAATTGCCTGTGGCTGCCAGGATGGTGCAGTCCATTTCTGGGTGCTGCCCAATGGCGACGATCTCGAAATGAGCGGCTATCCAACTAAGATTAGAGAACTGGCGTGGGATCACAAAAGTCGTTTCCTTGCCACCGGCGGTGGTGAGGACGTAGTTGTCTGGGACTTCTCCGGTAAAGGGCCCGAAGGCTCAAAGCCCGCAATGTTAGCCGGGCACGAGAGCTTTGTCTCATTCCTTGCCTTCCAGCCAAAGGGATCTTTTCTGGCAAGTGGAGGTTTTGACGGAAGGCTCTTCATCTGGAATCCGTCAGCGAGCCAGAGTCCTGTGGCTCATGTCGAACTGGATTCAGAAATTAGCAAGCTATCCTGGCAGTTAGATGGCACGGCTCTAGCATCAGGTCAAGCGTGCGGAGCAGTGCGGCTCTGGAACATCCAATGATGATCTTTGTTTAGAGGTTCAGGAGCCAGAAAACGTGAATGCGATCTTTCTTCCGACCACTGCGCTCTTGCTTGGCATCAGGCACGGCATGGATTGGGACCATGTTGCTGCCATTATGGACATTGTCAGTGCCAGTCCTGCCCCATCCTCCACAAAAGCTGTCCCTCCTTCCTTGGCCGCCACTGCAATTTTGCGGCAATGGTCCGGCTTCCGCTCACGTTCAGTGAAGCTTGCCTGCTATTATGCAGTCGGGCATGCCGCCGTTGTCATAATTCTGGGCGTGGTTGCCATTGCCTTTTCACTGGTACTGCCAGCCTGGGTAGAGCCAGTTATGCAGCGCATAGTTGGAGCGACACTCTTACTGTTTGCGCTGTGTATTCTTCGTTCTCTGTGGCAGTCCTCGCAAGGCAAACAGAAGTTTCGCATGAGAAGCCGCTGGATGCTCGTAATCGATGCTGTAAAAATTGCAACAGTTAGAGCCAAGCTGCAAGATTGCGATCATGAGCGACCTGAACCTGGATGTTGTGGTCCTCGAAGCGCTTTTGCAATGGGGTTGATCCACGGAATAGGGGCTGAGACTGGTACGCAGATCTTGCTTCTCACCACTCTTTCAGGCAGCTCCGGTAGTGAATCGGGAGTCGGAATGATTCTTCTCTTCTCGTTTGTTATTGGAATGTTTCTGTCAAACACGATTATCGCTTTCTTGGCGTCTGCGGGTGTGACGACTTCCAAGATGGCTATGCCGCTCACTGTTGGAGTTGGTCTCTTAACAGCAGGATTCAGTCTGTGGCTAGGCACACTAATGATGCTTGGACACGATATGCCGGCACCCGTTTTATTTTGGATAGAGCAAAACGACAACTAACCCGCACTTCAGCCGTCAGGCGCAACCTTTGCCTGTTCTGAGTAGCTGATATGATTGATCATGTTTCTCCGTACGAGTTTGGAGAGTTCCAAATTTGGTGGTAATTTCCGGGAGCGACCGCCATGTCCGAATCGCACGGTCCGTTTGAAGATGATTCGCATAGAGATTGCAGGACTGTGTTCTTTGAAGGCTCTGCTAGACCATTTTGGATCCTGCAGCGCGACAATCCGAATTATGTACGTGTCGCTGAAGAGCTCGAGCGCGCGGTGCATGCTAAAAGCCCTCTAGTCGTTGGCGCTTTAGATAACGTCATCATGGATGTAGTCGAATATGTATCATTCGCCCCTCCACCTCCTGCAGGTGCACCATCGAAAGACATTTGCGCTGTTCAAATGCGCACTGGTGACATTACTGAGCAAGAAGTCCGCGCTCACGTTCTGGAAACAATTGCTCGACAGGCTCTGGCAGGCGCACCATGGAAAGAGATTTGCGCTGGTCCAATGCGCACTTGTGACATTACTGAGCAAGAAGTCCGCGCTTGCGTTCTGCAAATTATTGCTCGACAGGCTCTCGCAGGTGCACCATGGAGGGACATTTACGCTGTTCCAATGCGTACCTGTAACATTACTGAGGAAGAGGTTTTGCACGAACTCTAGGATCAGAGGGAGCGAAGCTGCCTGTCATTTACACAGGGCACTCTTGAATCACTTGATCACACCCTCAAACCGTGTTAGCAGTACCGGATATGGTGGCTGACCGATATCCCTTGCGCACAGTCAATTACAAAGACTGGCGCGCCAAGAAGAAAAGTAGATTTCCATAAGGTGATGTGAACGCTATCATTCGGGAGGCATTGACCAAATTTTGTGCGAATCCTTGCCAAGGACAAGGATAGAACCTGTCGGTCGAGTCATTTTTCTTCCGGTTTGTTTGTTTTCCTTTTCTACATGACCGATGATTACCATTGAATCGTCGTTGCTGGCTGCATTTAGCACGATGACATGTCCTTTTTGGCCTGTGACCGAGACACCGGGGCCGTCCTGATCGCACCCCATTAGAACGCCCGCATGCGGTTCATCGCCCCCATAGCAAAATACGGTGCTCGCCTTCTCTTTTGTGGCAGCCCTAAATTTGCTGTGCTTGGCACCCATTTGCAGAACAGTCATTCCAGCTTCCTTTGGATTTGAGTTAGCAGGCTCAATTGCAAGCGAAGCAGTGAACCCGCCTTTCTGGAGCGTCAGGCTTGGCAGATCGTCTTCTACTCCGGCTCCGAAATACCCTACGTTATTTCCGTGAGAGTCAACCACATAAAACTTGTGCGCGGAAATAGTGTCCTGCGCAGTTCCAGCACCATTGGCCATGTGAGGCATCAGCGCCGCCATGACGATCAAGCCTCCGACGGCCCCGGACGCGAGATGAGAAACGAACGATGGCAGGTGAGTTTTCATAATGACATCCTTAACATGGCTCCGCCCATTATCGCCTGCTCTGCTGAGATTGTGAACGACATCTTCTTCAATCCTCAGTCCTGATCGAGATTGAGTATCTATGTTAAATTCAACACGCGCGGCCATGACTCAACAAATTTCGTCGATTCTCATAGTACGCGATAAGATTGAAGACCACACAACTGGTGAAACTCCAATAACTATGGCAAGCCATCTGGTGCAACGTGAAAATGGGTCAATTGCAACCAAATATCATCTATGTTTCTCAGTGACTCGCGTTTGCCATCCATCCCATCGGGAATGGACTCCTTGTTTCGTTCGTTTACGTGGACAACTCGTTTTCCATCAGAAGAGGCGCACCACGCCTTGCCGTCGATACCAAACAGTGGCTTTCCGTCTGTCGTACATGGCACCTCTAGGGGAACCATTACATTAGTGGTTCGATGAGATCCACTTCTATCGACCATATCTTGCAACTTATCTCTTTGAGCAGTATCTGGACATCTGTTTGGTCTTCCAAGCGGGTCGCTGTAAAGCTCCAAATAATGGATTACTTTGCCATGCGAGTCGAGACACCAAGTGTGTCCGTCGATGCCCGGGAACGGACGGTCGTTTACGTCCACTGGGATTTGGAGCGGCTTATCATCCGGGCCAGTTAAAGGAACGAGCTTGTCTGGGAATACACGCTCAACACGAACATAGCCATTCGGCGCGTCCACTGGAGCAAGTCTGTTGGGCTCCACTGTAACGTTGTATTTGGTCGGCTGCATGATCCTGTATCTAAGATAAGAGCCATCGGGAGCCTTATGAGCGTCGTCGTGGAAAACAAAACCGTTTCCTTTTGTGGTTACCTCGACCCGGCATCCAGATGGAATCTCGATTCGATGAGTCGTGCCATCATTTCCGATCAGATCGATTTTGAATCCGGGTGTGTTAGGTCTAGGCAACGCAAAATCCGGAGGTCGTCCAACGTCGCGGACCGGTACGCGGACTTCTGGCACAGTGTTATCCGCTTGTCTGGGACCTCTCCAAACAAACTCATTTGTTTGCAAGTCACCACTAATGGTGTTGTTATTCGAATGGCTAAGCCTTGTCTTCGCGAACGTCTGGAGCATGCGCTGTCTAGCGCGAGCGAGCTGAACGGCGAGATCTTGATAATCCTGGAGCTGTTTTACATTGCCACGCTTCATAGCTCGGGGGTTTTTCAGTTGTTCGCCTTGAGCTGCTTCACTTTGAATTAGCTCAAGACCAGTCCTCAGTCCAGACAAGGTGGTTTGCAACTGATCGTAGGTAATCTCGCCTTTCATGAACTCATTCAGCTTGTCGATGGCACCGTCGATGGTGGCGGGTGCTTTGAGCACTTCATCGAGTTGTTCAACGAGTTTCTTTTGCTCTCTCAAAGCGTTACAAAATTCAAGCAGGGGCTTCGCCTCAGCCTGAGGCAGGCCGGCCTTTATGACTTGCTTCGTGAAGTCAACCTTCTCGCCTTCCGGCACGGGATGACCTAACTCAGCTAACCTGGAGCTAAGATAATTGGTAGCCATCTGGCAGTCACTGACAAGGCTCTCGCGCAGTAATTTGAGCTGAGTCGGGCTCGTGTCCTGGAGCTGCGCATCAAGACCGCGCCACATTTGATCATTACTTTTAGATGCCTTAGTGCCTTCCGGAGCCGTTCCCACTTTCAAAGCTCTCAGCTCCTTCACCAGGGTTGGTGCCACAGCACGCATCGCCGATTCTCCTTTCAGTCCTGCTGCCAGCTGGAGTTGCGCTTGAGCCAGCGGTCCGACCTTAGCTCTAAAGTCATCGATCGCGTTAGATAGTTCAGGACACTTCGCCTGGACCTCGGACGTATGGTGTTCTAAATTGTTGATTGCATTAATCACATCGTTGAGTGATGTACCGGTCTTTCCTGCTTTCAGATCGGCCAGGCTTCGATGGAGTTCCTTTGCCGCCTTCCGCGCTTGCGGCGAAAGATCCAGATGTTTGCTGGCACTGAAAGTCCCTTGGCTCGTATAATATAGATCTCCGAGCGCGGATTTTGTGGACGGACCATTAAGCCTACTCAACTCCATTTTCGGCTTCTTCAAACGCAATTTATCACGCGTAAGTTCGTTCCAAGCACTCGTATCCATTTGCTGGCGCAACTCACGGATCTTAGTGATATCGCCTGCGATATCATGGCAGACATTTGCCAGAGTGGCAGGATCGTTGAGCAGATGCTCCAGACTCTGGGCCTCAATGCCGCCAACTCGCACCAGGAAAGTTAGCGCATCTTGGGCTTCTGGTGTGAAGCTCGTCTTGGCAATCTTGTCAAAGATAGCGGCGTAGTCAACGCCATCTTCCTTTGGCAAGGAGAGAATCGCATCGCATAATGCTCTTGTGCCAGGTGATTCGGCTAGTTTCTTGAGCGTTCCCAATTCGCTTTCTTTCAAATAACCACCGGTGGTGGCGCGATTACTTAGATGATCGGCGGCATCTAGTTCGAGAGGATAACTTCGACTGCGAAGGGTTTCTCGAGTGGACGTTGTTTGCCTTGGTTTAAGAGACAGATTTTGACTGGCTCGTTCCGCTGCCTCGCCGGTCAATTGATGTACACTTCTCACCTTTATGTTGTCAGTGCCCAATGTGCGTTTTGTCCCGTGGGCCGGATCAAGTATGATCTTGTTTCCGCTTGAATCAACAGCCAATAGAGCGGTATGGTCGATCGCTTTGCCTGTGTTTGTCGTCGTTGATTCCCCGAAAGTAAGAACATAGAGACCTGGAGCTAATCCGTGAGTTGATGGTTTGATCTCTTTTGCTGTCATTCCGGCCTCGTTCTCCACCATGGAAAGCAGCCCACTGAGATCCACATCTCTGCCACCTGTACCAACCTGCCCAATTTGCTCGCGCATGAGTCGCTCTGGGGTCCATGCCTTCCCGGTTTTTATCAGATCCGCCAAACCTTCGGGGGCTGCTGCGTTCATCAGGAATGCAGTCACTGATGCGGCACACACGTTGCTGCCACCATTGTGAGCCGACATTGTCGACATCAGAACATCTTCTGGTTTGACGACCACACGCATATTGATTGGCTTACCATCGCTGTCATGCGCGCGGAGGGAATCTTTTAAACGGAGAGTGGCATTTCCTTCTGCATCTTCTCGACCCAACTGATCGAAGTGATTTCGTAGATTGCGATTCTCTGGCTCTTTGAGATCGGCTGCCTTTACGCGCATCTCGCCGTTATGTGTGAGAATGCAATTGCCATCCGCATCGATTCCTTCAATTTTCCACCCTGCTATTCCGAGATATTCCAGTTGAGGCGGATTGCCGACCGGCTGCATTTTCTTCCGCGGGGCGATGAGTTCTTGCCACCTGCTGTAAAAGTCCAGGTTATTTCTACCATTTGGATCGCGCAAGAAGGCTTTGGCTGCTGGCTCAAAGCTGCGGGCATATGCCGGGGCACAGATGTTTGGATCCAGCTGATCGAGAATCTCCTGAAGTTGAGACGATGAGGAAATTCGCCCGTCTCTGACTGCTTCGATGACTTCACCAAGATATTTCGAAGTCTCTCTTATGTACTCAGGTGTAAACAGAGGATCATTAGCATTAAGAGCCATTTTCCTTCCCCAGTCATCGAGCATATCTGTGGCGATGCCATCTTTGAATTTCGCCTGTGCTTTGCATTCTTTGGCGAAGCCATCAATCTGCCTACAGAAATCATCCACCGTCTCGCATGCTTCACTCGGTGGTCGCGACGAACGCACTGAATCGCCCGGCTGACTGGGAGTAGTGGAACCGGCTTGTTTTGTTTGAGGTTGTGGCATTGGAGTTCGATCTGCTCCATCGCCTGCTTTTACCCTGGGAAGATCGTGGGAGTTCTCGGCAGTTGCGGCTTCATGCAGATAAGTGATGTACTTGTTGTATTCGTCCATCGTAATGGATCTCATCTGGTGGCGCATCGCCATCTCCATATTTTTCGACAGACCATGCTGGTTTAGCTGCGGGTCACTTACATCGAGATCAGCAAATTTTTTCCACTTCTCACCGAAGAGGAAGTCGCCGTATGCTGGATTTTGCTTGGCCGCTTCGAGCAAACGGCGCCCGTAGGCCGGATCCCGTAAAAGTGCGTTCATTTCTCGTTCCAACCTTCCTCGATGATCGGCAAATTTGCGGACATCGATTCGCTCTTGTTTGAACGATTCGGCCAGTCTCAATCCGTGCGCTACGTCGGCTCGAGAAAGTTGAGGACTGTTAGCCGATTCGCGAAGAACTTTGCCCGCAAACTCCGGAGACAAACTGCATAAAGTTGCCTTCTGGTAACGGGACTGCAATTCCTCGAGTCCTCGAGGCGACTCTAAATTGAACCCGCTTTCCCGAACTTGCTGCGCCAGGGCACGCACTACAAACCGATCTTGCTCAGCATGCTCAAGCTCTTCTCTCAAGGCTTCAGGCGCCTGCTTCGCTGCATAGGGATCGTGCAGCATCTCGGAACTGAGGCACAGCTCTCCTTTCCCCAATCGATAACATCCATCCACTCCTGCGGGAAGATCCTCGAACGTTGCACTCCGTACAGAAACGTTTTGCTGATCTACGAAGTCTCGCAGACCCTTATTTGCTGAATCCAAACTGTGGACGTTTTCGTCCCCCACGAGCTTTCGGACGTCGGATACATCCTTGAGCGCCTTACTGCGCTCCCTGGCACGCGCATCCATAGCCATACGCTCATGGGGCACACCGTCACGCAATTGCGCATCTGCTTCCCTTCGAGTTTTCGGCAGGCCTGCACGGTTGTGTCCGTTTCTTCCAGAAGATCCATCCCATGTGGAGTCGGCTTCAGTGCGGCCCGCATAGACCTTGCGCGGCACATCATTACTTCCCCCGACCTTATCCCAATATTCCTTCACTGTTTTGTTTACGCCGCGCTCGACCGAATTCTCTCTCTTTTCAGTGGAAGCACGCGCACTTGCAGGTTTGTCGGAATTTCCGTGGCTCGGGGCTACACCACCGGTGGTGCCCACAAATGTGTCTTGAACTGAGGGCGATTGTTTTGATTTTAGAGCTGCATCCTTCCGACTTCCAGGAAGTTCGATCCTTACTTCATCCCCATCTTTTGAGGCAATCAACATGTTTCCTTCAATGCGTGTTTCATATCCATTGGCTCGGAGGTACCGCTCACAGCTCTTACCCAATTGCAAATTCTTATTCGGATTTTCGTTCCGCGGTCTGCTATAGTTCGCTCGAAATTCAGACGCGCCTCGGTGCAGCAACAAAGCTCCAAAGACATACTTATGCGTGTCCTCTCCAAGGACCGGCTCGAGAACTTCTGATATCGCCCCCTGAGCTGAACAAAATCCAACTCCATGTGCGAGATCTTTGAGCGCACCTACAGCGGCTGCTCTGAAGCCACCTTTTCCGGCCTCGGCCGCGTGCGCAGCGGCATTGGCCACTTCACTCCCTCGCGAAAATGCCTTGCCCAGTCCCTTGCTTAAGAGTCCTGCTCCTTCAAATATCAAGTCTTGCTGCAATTGTTTGAAGTGATTTTGCAGAACGAAGTTTGGATTACATTCATACCGATGTGTATACGGGTCTAAAGTCTTGACACCAGTGGCGGCTTCCCAGACGTCTGAATGCTGCCTACTTAATCCAAGTCGGCACTGGAGTTCGCGAGCCGTCTCTTGCCCAACTTGCCCTCCTACAGGACCGCCAATTTTACTTGCGACGAATCCACCGGCTGGTCCACCCAATGCCGTTCCGCCTACAAGTCCAATTCCCATTCCAATCTCATAACCGGCAATATAGCCAATTATTGGAATCACTTCGCGCGCCAGCCTGGCCCGAGTTCCTTGCTCAAAGTCAGACCCTCTGACGTCATGAATGAAGCCGCCCATACTTCCGTAGCGATATTGGCGCTCCCCCTGGCTTTTCTTGAGTTCTTCTTGAAACTCCTTATATTCCTCAGATTCATTCTTGAATGGATTGAACAACCAATCGCTCAGATTAGGGTGGCGAACACACGAGGGATTGAACAACCAATCATCGAGAACTCCGATTTCGTCTGCCTTGTTCTTTAGCATTTGGGCTACTTCGGCATTGGCTGGACGCACACTCAACAATGCTGTTTTGAGTCCTTCCAATCGTCTTTGGTCCTCATCCGTTATTGGCTCAGAAACCTTCTTCCCTTTCTTGTGATAGGTCACATCTTGCTTCAAGAGTGAATCCAGTTGATCCGCTCTTTCTTTTGCTTTATCAATAAGTTGTTTGCCACCGTTCTTCGGATTCATCATCAATATAGCCAGCTCGAGGAATGGCATTTGCAAATCGCGAACCTTTTGTTGAGCCTTCGCATATGAATCACCTTCAGCGGTGTTTGTTTCAATCGCCCTCATCATGAGGCTCGCCAGAGTTTGATCTCCTAATCCTGCCTCTGCAGGGATCTTGCCGAGCAAGACTACGAGGCGTCCCAAATCGTCTGACGCCGCGGCTTCCCAGCAAGCGGAAATATCGTTCGTTGAGCCGACTGCGGCGTTGTATCTCTGAATTACTTTAGCCGTATCTGATGTCGTCACGCCATAGCGAATTGTCATATTCAGAGATGCTTCATCCGCTTTGCGTTGGTCGGACTGCTTGAGATCAAAGCACTCTCCGGCTCGATTGGCTACATCGAACAACGCCAGTCGCTGTTGTGCACTCGATAATTTGACAAGCTCCGTCTTTTGAGTTTCATTAAAATTAGTCAGATCGCGAACCAGTTCGTCTTGCTTCTTCTGATATCGATCTACAAATCCCGTTAAGTCGAGAGTAGCCGTGTCAATAACTTCCTGTCCCAGATTTGGTGCGCTTGGCTTTACCGGCTCTTTTGGTGGCTGACCGCGGGTGTAGCGCCTGATCTTGATAGCTATGTCCGGATCTGTTTCACCTAGGATACCAATCTCCTTAGCAGCTTTGTCGGCGCCATCTGATGCCATCTTCAGATTCCAGAATGCATCGTCAACGTCTTTCCCGACATCCTTCTGAAGGTTTTGTCTGGTCGAGTGACAATTCTCGAGGAAAGACAGGAACTTACCAGCCGACTCTGGATTCATCAATTGATCGATTGCTTTGGCATAGGAAAGTTTGTCCCCATCTTTGATTGCTTGAAGCATATGATCGGGATCGCCCTTAGCGCATTCCAGTTGCAAATCCGCCGGCAGGTTTCGCAAAACTTCTACTTCTCGTAAGGCTTGTCGAATTCGCTTATCACCATTGGCACCGCCATTGGTGACCAGCACATTTGCCAGCTTGAACAGTTCCGCGTCGTCACCGTCTATTCCTACATCTTTCAAGACGCCAGCCAACGGCCGCACCAGGCCCGGGCCATACAGCAATTGCATTGCCTTTTCATTTGTACTTAGATCGTCTGGATGTCGCTGGGCATAGCCGATTACCTCCGGCTTGAAGCTCGCATTAGCTTCCACTGCAGGCCAGTGCGGCCAAGCCGTCTTATTTGAGAGGGCCATGAACGCCATGTCTTGCGTGCTTTCATCCTCGGCCGAAAGCATTCCGATAATCGCCCTGGCACCACTTTTTTGCAGTCGCGTCACAGCTTCTCCATCGCGTTTCTTGGAGTCGGTGACACTGGCAGCCACGTCTAAACACTGCTCAGGTGATGCCAGCTTACCGAAAACCTCAAAGAGTTGGACCGCGCGTGATTTTTGCTCGTCGTCATGTGAATCGACGAGCTTGCTATGCTGTCTGTCCAGCAGTTCAAGGGTGATGTCGCGGCTGAACTCGCTTTGTTTTTGTCTGAACATCTCAATAGTGTTGTCGTTGAGATCGGTGTCAATCGCTTCAAGATCTTGGTGTTGCCAGTGGTGGCATCTTGCAAACATGCCTGCCTCAGCACTGTCAAGTCCGCCTCTACCTTTGCTGTCATCCTTGTCGTTGAGCCATGATGCCTTCGAGCCATCGCTGCCAGCTCTCAAGGACGCCACGCGTTCGTTGTGCTTCTCCCACGCGCGGTGTTCGAAACGCAATCCTTCCCGCAACGTCTCGGCAGATCTGTCGATGAGAGCTGATCTTACGCTTCTATGATCCGGCGCGTTTTCTACCCCGTTTAATACCGAACCCAACGTTTCGAGGAGTACTCCCTTGTCGCCAGGCCCATTATTTCGAGTTGCCTCTTCGTAGACTGAGTCTAGTTGCTCTAAGACTTTCGTCGGGTGTGTGTCGGCTACTAGCTTGAGTCGATTTCGTGCGATCTTCGGCGCAGACTCTCGATCGAATTCGCCGATTGCATAGCGTCCGAGCGCTCTTATTGCCTCCTCATTTCCTTGCTCAGCCAAGTTCGAGAGTTTCTGAATGTCGTGCTCGTCGGAAGTGTGCCTGCAGAAGACATCGAGGATCGCGGAGGATCCGCCTAGCTGTTTCTCAACGACATCAAGCATTGCAGAAGCCATCATATCCTTCGATTTGGGATCGCGCTGGAAGGCTGTAGCGAAAACGTCTTCGAAGTCTCGCGAAAGGCTTCGGCCTTTTGCATTATCGTTCGCATAAGCGAGTGCTAATGCAAATGTATCGCCCCTGTTTAGATGAGCCGACCATGTATTCAACTCTACCTTCGAGAGCGCTTGCAGCGCTTCCGCTCTGACGCTTTCATCAAATCGCCCGCTGGCATTCTTAAACATCTCGCCCTCGAGCCGTGGGTCGGAAAGCCACGCACACTTCGTTATCCGATTCAGCGCGTCCTGACTATTGCCAGAACAAGCTATGGCGCACAGTGCAGTAACCGCGAATTGATTGCCATGTTGCGCTAAAGCTTGAAGTTCTCTTATTTGTTTTGCTCTGATCTCATTTGCCTTCACCGAGTCTGAGCCAGCGGTTTCATTTGCCTCAACCATACGAGTTAGCGGTATGGCAGCAGTCAACCACTTTTCCGCTTTCTCCGCATCTGTTTCATTCTTTCCGGTTCGTACGGATCGGAGTTCCTCCAACTTACTCACTAGTTTTTGTGAGCGCATTTCTTGTGCTGACGTATTGACGACTGACGATTCTGTCAACTGATTCAAATCATCGTCTAGACTGACTTTCTGCATTCTGTCTTTCAGATTGCGTAAAGCGTCTGGTCCGGTATCAGCACTTCCTAAGCGGGCCCACATAGCGTTCAGTTTGCCGGGATTATCAAAGGAAGCGGAAACTGGATGATGCGAATTTTCTGCCAGGAAATTAGCAATGATTTGGAGCTGCTGTGCTGCCACAAGCGGATTGTCAGTTTCGCGAATAGTGCGAACGGCATTGATGTAATTGATACCTGAGCTAGGCGGCGGTTCCTCGCCTGTTAGTGCAATATAACGCGAGGCTGCTTCGTTAGCGCGCACTGCAGCATCCATTCGTTCTTTAGGCTCAACTCTTGAATCGCCTCCTGTCTTGCACGCATGCGCGAACTCCAGTGCAGAACTCCACACCTTCATGTCTGCATCCTTGACGAGCGAATGTGCTTCCTGTCTTGCCTTTTCGATTACTTCGCGACCGACCTGCAGTTCACTTTCCGACAGAATGCGCATTGCCAGAGGATTCCCTTGCCTTTCTAAAGCCGCCAGGCGCACAAATGCTCGTATCTGTGCAGGGGCATCTGTAGCTTCGCGCAACTGTGTTGCTGCTTCGACTGCAAGCAGTTGTGTCAATGCTCCTTTTTCAAATTGTCTGCCGCCCAGTGTGGACTGGCGCACATGCACTAAAGCATTGGCGCGCGCATCAGATGTGGTGGCGCGTGAGTATTCCTCAGTGAGCTGCGGATTTATTTTCGCTAACTCATCTGAAAGTCCGGCCGCGGCAATGCGATTGCGCATGGGGACTCCGGGCTTGTCATCGGGCAGACTTGCCTGTCGAAGATGGTTTGTTAAACTTGTGAGAGATGCCTGAACTACATCCGGCGCGCCATCATTTTGTGTTTTTGGCGCTTGCTCCTGAGACAGCTTAAAGAGAACGTTGTCCAGCCGGCGCTGAATCTCTGGATCAGATTCATTCTTTCGTGCCTTTTCCAACAACTCACGAATCCGGTTCTTATCAGGATCATGACCGGATCGTTTCGCCAACTCCACAAGCGTTGCCTCGCCTCTCTCTCGAGTTTGAAAGCTGTCACTGCCCAACTGTTTCACCATGCGGTTAACGAACTCATCAGTATTGGATTCATTTTTCGAAGCAGATTTTGACGCCGCATTTTCTTGTGGGCGTGGCTGAAAATCCAGACGCGATTCTTGCTTTTTATCAGGAGCCGTCAGCTGCTCAGCCAGTGCAGCTGCTGGGGGAAATTTGTCTGGCAAAGCCATTGCGCTGCGTTGCATTTCCAAGATCTTCTGTCCGATCAGCGTCGATGTCTCGTTCACTGCCTTTGCAATCGAGGACAACGAATACGATGATGTATCAGCTACCTTCGTTTGCTTGCAATCACCGCCTGAAGACTCCTTGAAAGGTCTGGGATTTGAATCAGTCACTGTGCAATCCTCCTTGAATTCTTTGATCTTTGGCGCAGACAAGCAGCGTTAGACAGCCCATTGGCTTGGAACATGCTGCTGTTGAAACATCGACCTTAGATTCCCAAGGCGACTACAATGTGTTCGCTGCCATCCGGGCTAATCATGCGATACCATGGAGCGCTGCCCTCTTTTGCTATCGGATCAACCGATTCAGAAGTTTGAAAGGGAACAAATGAATATCCCTTCTTGCTCAAATAAGCAGCAGTGACAGGATTCAAAGCCTTATCCAGCTCATAGCAAGCCATGTAATACAGGTTGCTTGTATCGTGGTTTGGTGACTGTCGAAGTTCGAAGACCCAACCTGCCAACCAAAGAGTCCATTGATTATTTGCTTTATCCAGTCTCTGAACCTTTCGCTCGGCATCGTTCAATGAGCGCTCTACTTCGCCGACATGCTCCAATTGAGGCAGCGACAGCACTCCTCGCTCGAGCAGCAAATCCATCACACCAATTGCCTGCTTAGCCTCTACATAAGATCGATGCAGGTTGCACTCTTGCTTTGCCTGGTTCGCCTGGGCGCCGCCTTTCAAGGACTCCGATTTTTGCTGAATAGCAACGTGCATAAATCCTCCCGCGCACCGGCCCTACAGCCCTTGCGCTCACCGCCTTCATCCATGCTTTCAGAGTACGGCGGAGTTCTAACAGAGTCCTAACGGCTTGAGCCATCCAGAACTTTTTTCGCCCGCAGAATGTTTGAAACTGTGGCAAATACTCGCTTCGCTCTTGTATCTCGGGCAATCGTCTTTTCGTCCAACAGAGCGCTCGCTTTCCTCGCGCATCGTAGACTGGCTGCCTCAGCGGTGGGGAGTTTAGCTACGTAGAATTCAGCGGTTAGAACGGAATAAACCTCGGCTCTATCAATAGAGCTCCAGTGCCCATGAGGCTTGTCGCATATGCGCTCCGCATCGGCAAGCATATACTTGTAGTCTGTAATTCGATGCAGCTTTTCCAGGGCCGTTTTATGGATCCATAGACATCCTGTAACCAAGGGACCGCCTCGGTCTGAGTTTTCGAAAGCAAACAACGCTCGGTGGGCATAATCGGCAGACTCTTCGTATTTGCCCTTATCTCTGATGAGCGATGCTTTTAAGAGCAATGCCTGTGCGTAACGAAACCTCGTTTCCTCGTCTGTCAGTGCGGCTCGTGCATATTGGTTGAGAGCATCATTTACCGTTGATAAAGCCGACTCTCCATTTTTGAGTTCATTTTGGATAATAGCCAATCTCACTTCCCGCGTTGCAATGATGTCTGGTGCTTTGTGGAGTTGTCGAAGTCTGTCCAGAACTCGGCCGTGAAGCTTGAGCGCCTCGGGAAGTTTACCTTGAGCTTCTCTATAGTGCGCCAGAATGTCTATGGCGTACGCACCGCATTCGGTCTTGTCCAGGGCTGCGGCTCTTTCTAAAAATTGTTCGCCTTTGCTTTCACTGCCCGTTCTAAGGTAGCTCTCACCGAGTTTGCTGAGCGCGTCCACGAACCTCGTGTTAGTAGTCCCGTTCGAAAGGCGCTCCGGCACGCATTGCACCACCATCTCGGCCAAAGGTACGCACTCCTTATACTGACCCCGCTCGACATATCGCGACATTAGGGCTTTGACAACAAATGTTTTCGCCAGTTCTTCCGCCGATAAGACCTTGCGCAAGCAAGCAAGCTCTTCTTCATCGGCAGCGATTTCTTGATCAACATTCCCGCATTCATGATAAATGCGCGCAAGCTCATGAAGAGGTTCTGCGATAGCGACTGCATTATCAGGAAAGAATTTCTTTGCCAACGCGAGCTGAGCTTTGAGCGCACGTTCTGCCTCGGTGGTTAGTCCGGCGCGACGACACACTTCACCGTAGTAGTTTATGGTTTGAAGTTTTCTGGGGTCGTTGACCTTGAATTGCGAGGCAAATTTTAGCGCTTGCTTGCAGTCTAGAACAGCCACCTCTTCTCGTTGCATGAGCCGATCTTTCTGGGCTTGTTCCATCGCCTTTTGCCATGATGCCGAGATAGCGTCAGACGCATTCTGAGGATCCATGCTTCTCTTCAACTTGGCAAGCTGATCGAGAATGCTCTGTTTTCTAAGCTCCTGGAGCTCAGAAGTTGGTTTCACCGCGCCCTTTTTCAGAAAGCGCTCGGCGGAATTGAGATCGTTACGCGCCTGTACCTGATCGTTCACTTTCAAATCTGAATGCGCCAAATTGATCATCAAAACGCTGAGATCAACCCATTCTTCTCTCGTGCTTGCATTCTGCTCTTCTGCATTAAGAAGACTCGCAACTCTGTTTGAAAAACGGCGAGCACGCTCTAGCTCGTTCATCCCAACATAGCAGCGGCCTATGTCGATCAAGGTTGAAATTCTTCGCTCGCTCTCAAATTGATTATTTTCGATTTGCTGCAGAGCGCCGCTATAAGATTGGAGGGCGGCGCCACAGTCGCCTCGCGCATAGAGTTGGCGGCCACGAACCGAATACTCTTCCCACAATCGAGTATTGTAAGCATGGTCGAGCCAGTTCGATTGACTGCAGCCAGCCAGGAGAAGGAGACTTAGAGTGGTTGCTAGGGCAGTCAGTGATGTTCTCATTGGCTCGAGGCTCCAGGGTCTTGGCTCTACGAGACTACGTCGGAAACGTCTTCTTGGGTTGCCGCTGGTTCTTCTTGCAACGGTAGGGTGAAATAAAAGCAGCTGCCTCTACCGAGCTCGCTGGTTAAACCAATCTTGCCACCATGCGCTTCAACCAGTGCCTTGCATATTGAAAGACCCAGTCCTGTCGAGCCTTTTAGTTGTTCATCGGTCAGAGATGCTTGCTGAAACCGATCGAAGATTCTTTTTTGGTCGTCGATGGCGATACCGGGGCCGGTATCAGTTATGCTTACTCTCACGGAGGTGTTCTTGTCATTCGACCAGCTCATTTTTATTGCACCCTCTTCCGGCGTGAATTTTATTGCGTTAAACAAGAGATTGGTGATCACCTGGATAAGGCGGTCGTGCTCACCGCATACGGTGCAGCTATCTGAACTTTCTATTGTCAGATTGATTCGTTTTCGCTGAGCAAGCGGTTCTACGGTTTGAGCCGCGGTCGCCATCAGCTCGAGCAAATCGAGAGGGTCATGCGCGACCTGCAACTGACCGGCTTCCAATTTTTCTAAGTCGAGCAGCTCTGAGACGAGATTGATCAATCTTTGGCAGCTTGCTTCTGCAGCTGAGATGCGTTGCTTGCCTTTCTCATCCAACTCCCCGTAGAGTCCCCTATCGAGCGCACCGAGGGTCGCGAGAATCGCAGATAGGGGCGAGCGCAAATCATGGCTGATCATCTCGACAAAGTCTTGCTTCAATCGCTCAGCTTCGGCAAGCGATCTTGCCATTCTGTGGAACATGCCATCAAGGGTGGTGATTTCGTCGCTGCCTGACAATGGTGCATGCAGCTCCTCTTTCTTGCCCAGGCGCACCGTATTGTCGAGCAGTATTTGCAGTCTCGAGGTTATCCGCCTTACTAAGAAGAGGCATGCAAGAATTGCTACGATGATGTTGGCGATAATGCCGAAGAACAGGGCGTTTTTGACCTGTGCCCGTGAGACTGTTTCCTTGTTCGAGTTGGGAACTGCAGCTTCTTCTTCTCTAACAAGCTCCTGCAGCTCCTTCATGGCACGATTGCAATCTGATTCTATCTCCAGTTTGATATTCATTTCGTCGAAGAAGCGGCTGATTTGATTCTTGCCATTTGTCATGTTGTTCAATTTCTGCAAAATACCAACGGCTCGACCGACCCGACCTTTTACTTTCGCTGCCGAAATTCTGCCTGAGGGATCTTCTCTGGTTAATTTCTTGAGCGTATCAGCCTCGTCGAGAATGCGCATGTAGAGCCGATCGTACTGTTCGCCGAAAGTATCGCTCATGGTCAACTTGCGAGCGTACAAGCAAACGCCGGCCTGATAGCAGAGGCTCGTCAAATTGTTCGTCTCGGCGATCACTCTGCGAGCATGTGATTCTTGCCAAATCTCATGTTCTGCCTGGTATAAAAGTGCGGTCAAGATGCCGATAAAAATCAGCTCGCAGCACAGCAAAGCAACGACTAAAAGTACAGCTTTTTGAGATAGGCTGAATCTAGAGAACACGGGTATCTTAGTTTCTTTCCACAGTCGACGATTGTTTATCATCGTTGAGAGTATAACCTACCCGGTGAACGGTCTTTATCACAGAGGGTGTACCGGCTGTGTCGAGCTTGGTTCGGATGCGGTTGACGCACGTGCGAACTGTATCGACAGAGACATCGGACTCTGTATTCCAGACTCGCTCCAGCAGATCCTCCAGGGTAAAGACCTGCTTGGGATGCCGCATCAAATATTCTAGTAGAGAAAATTCGCGCGGTAGCAGATTGATTTGCTGCTCACCACGTTTAACAGTCAGTTGAACGGTATCAAGTTCGATATCAAGGTATGTTAGTGTGTTTTGCGCCACTATTGGCCCACGCCTGAGCAGAGCTCGTACTCGCGCAGATAATTCCTTTGGATGAGCCGGCTTGGTGAGGAAATCATCGGCGCCTGAGTCCAGACCAAGAGCTTTTTCGTCTGCCTGCACCTTGGATGTTAGCATCAGGACTGGTGCCTTGCCCGACTCGGCTCTGTACTGCTTGCAAATTTCGATGCCGTTCATGCCCGGCATTTGCCAGTCTAGAATGACTACCTCGTATTCGAACATACGCAGCTTCTCGAGCCCATCAAGACCATTGTGGGCCAACTCGACCGTGTGATGCTCGGCAGTGAGCCAGTCTTGAACGACAAGAGAGAAATCGACATCGTCGTCACACAATAGAATCTTCGCCATTTGCCTCAAGCTCCAAGGACCACCCTCTATAGGCTTATGCCACGGATTGGCCTTAGTATTTATTTGCCATCATGTTCTCGTGGAATTTTTTTGACAATCGCAGTTACGTGCTGCTTAATCGCAAATAATGGGAAGACAATCTACGATGATTTTTGGAACTGATGCGAGGAATGAACGAGTGAGCGAATATGGCCTCCGTCAGTTATGAAACGGGGAGCAATGACGCGGGCTGGGGCAACAACCCAGGTGATTAACCGGCTGGTTGTCATT
>JAJPJO010000483.1 GCA_021324135.1 Pseudomonadota bacterium | reverse complement strand
TCAGCCGCTACTTATTTCGATCGCTTTTAGATTTTACAAATAAGATATGTCACGACCAAAGCGATTGCTCAGGGCTGCCACTGTCGGATGCAGGGTCTCATGACTGGTTGCGGTAGCAAGTGTTGCACCGCATGTAGTGGCACACTGGTCGGGCTGGGCATAACAGGAATCGAATTTTGTAGTGTGGCAATTTTTTCATTCCAAAGGGCAGCCAACCCGTAACTCGATGATTTAAACGTGTGAATCTTATGCCATTCCGGATTGACAAGGTGTGAAGACCGCCCCGTGAAATGCTAACGTGATAGCATCAGTTAGAGGAGAATGACTGCCAGATGATCTCGTTGCGAAAACGCATTCGTAAATTTCTGCCGATGTGGTCCATCGCTGCAATTGGGGCGATCGTTTTGACATCCTGTGGAGACGTTAAGCCCTTGAATCTCCCCGGCATGAACCAGGGACCGACCAAGTTTGAGGACATGATTGCCTTAGCCCAAAACAACGAGAAAATGGGCAAAAACGAAGAGGCGGAGAAATGGTACAAAGCGGCCATCGACGCATGCGTTAGCAAGTTCGGAGAGAAGGATGGGCGCACAGCCACCTGCGTAGGCTATCTGGCTGCCTATTACCGCGACCGCCAGGACTGGAAGCTGGCCTACGAGCAGTACAAGCGCTGGAAAGGCATTCTGCAAGAAATCAGCCCCACCGACCCTCAGTTGAAGGTGGTAAATGAAGACCTGCAGAAGGTCAAAGATAAAATGAAACAGTACGGTCTTGTGCCGGACGAAGTTCTCAAGAAGAGACAAGAAAAAGAAGCTGCCGAAGGCCCAAAGGGCAAAAAGTCTAAGTCAAAGTAGCAGCCTATTTTATGGCGATTCTCAGGATTATAGATTGAACTGGCTCAGACGATGTGATGTTCCTGGCAAGTCGTGAAGTGTATAAAAAATTCGCCGGCAGAGCCTCAGGTGCAAAACTAGGTCTGGCAATGCTCATGCTTTTTTCGCTCTCGAGCTGCGATATCAACGATCCGGAGAGTTGGAACGAAAGAAAGCCCCAGAACTTCGATGAGTATATGGAGCGGGCGCGAAGCAGTCTCGCTCAGGGCAAATCGGAGAAGGCGATTCAGCTTTATACCGATGGCATGCATGAAGTGGAGGCGATGTATGGGTCGCAAGATCCCCGCATTGCCACAGCAGCCGAGGAGCTTGGAGACCTGGAAGATAAACTTGGCAAAGAAGCTGAGGCTGAGGCTAGTTACCGGAAAGCATTAGCCGTTTTGAGCAAGAACCTCTCGCCTAAATCACGCGATGTCATCGACGTGAGGAAGAAGCTGGCAGCCGTGTTGATGAAGCTGTACAGATCGGACGAGGCCAAGGCTGTTTTAGCGGGTGCAAGCGACCAGGGAAAGGGCAGCAAGGCGCCCAGGGTACGCCGGCATAGACGCAAGTCTGAGTAAGTTTTTGCCCCTACCGCCTGCGACCGAACCGTTTGATTCAGCAGAATGCGGTATCACGGATGGTGCCGGAGCGCAAGAGCGGCCCTGATTACTGCTTCCTGAGCAGAATCTCCGTTCCTTGCAGTCTGACCTGGAACTGGAATTCAGGCTTCTTCGTCACAGGCGCATTGTTGAACTTTGCCACCTTTTGAACAGCCTTCTCGAGAGTCTTGTTGAGAGCCTCCGTGTTCTTGGTCTGTTCGGTAGTAGGCAGATATTCAATGCGCTTGACGTTGCCATCGGTGTCTACGCCGACGAGCAGCCCGCCTTCTTTCCATTTCTTCGGCTTCTTATTCTCTTCCTCATACTTCTTAGCTGCATCAGCCAGGTTATCGGGAAGCTCAAGAGCGTCCTGGAGGGTCTTCTTGGCATCAATCATAAACTGATCGATTTCCTCATCAGTAGAGAGCTTGACGGTCTTTTCAGCACCGCCTTCCTCGTCGCCGCCTTCGTCGCCCTCGTCAGCAGAGACCTTCTTAACATCGTCGCCTTTGACTTCGTCTTCCTTCTCTTTGTTGGCGGCATTAGTCTGCTCGGTGGCCAGCTCATCCAGGATGTACAGCGTCGTCTTGTGCACATAGCCGCGCTTACCGGTGTCGTCGAACGCCCGAGCAACAACGAGAATAGACTTGCCTTTCTTCGCGCCGGCAAATCCAGCCAGCATCAATTCGACGGGCTCTTCATGCTTTGGCGCCGTGTACTTGGCCCGGATCCATCTCAGCTTGCCGGCGCCCAGAATCTGCTCGCCTTGATCGATTATCGCTTCCCGCGGCGCATCGGCACGATCTACCTCGACAAACGGCGGTTTGCCGACGAAGCTGTCGAGATTGGTCACCGGAGCCATGTCATCGTAGATGATGAACAGAATGTTCTGATTTGATTGATCGGACATCAGACCAAACGATGGCGTCGGTGCCGTGATCGCAGAAGTGTCCTTGTACCAATACATGGGCGGCGCTGTTGAGCTGAGCCCAGCCTCGCTGACCGCCAACTCGACTGCTTTCTTGTCTGAGACTTCCTTCGCGACAGTTGTCTGAGCCGGCGTTCCATCTGTTGTTGTTGGTTGGTCCGCGGCTGGAGGCGGTCCTCCATGCGGCAAGCAGCACAATCCCATCAAGAGACAGGCGGCAATGACACCACCACCGATCTTCATTTGCTGATCGGAGATGTTGTACTTCTTCTGAAGCTTTTTGATGTCCTTGACCGGCTTGGAGGCCATTATTTTATTGTCCGGCTCGGGCTCTTCTTTAGGAGGCTCGATTACAGCGCCGCACGTTTTACAGGCACCATACTCAGGGTTCATCGCAAAGCACGTGCCACACTGGATCTTCTCGACCGGCTTGGCCGCCTCGTCCTGAACGACGTCCATGGAGCGGAGCGCGCCTACGCCCTCTTCCTCACCCTCAGCGCCGGCAGCGCGCGCCTTGCGAGTGCTCATGTCGAGCAGTGCGCCCATCCACATGAATTGATAGCACTTCACAGGAGGCACAGGCTGACCAGGTTTGAGATCCTGCGGGCCGCCATGAATGCCGATTAGCTTGTAGTCCTTGAGAATGAGAGCGCCCTTCGTCTCTCGCGGCAGAGCGATTGTGTGCAACATGTTCTTCGGCTGGAGTGAATTGGCCACGCCGAAGAAGTTGCCGTCGATCCAGGTAGGTTTGCCTGAGATCGGATCGAGAAAAAAGGCTTGCAGCGGATCCCAGGGATGCACCTCAAAGTCCGTATGCGAGATAAGCGGGCTGCCCAACTGACCGGTGCAGGGAAACGGGCTGGCCCGATTGATCTGCGATGCCACGCCCCGGTTCACCAACTCGCGCACGGCAACAAGAATCGTATATGTGTCTACGCCAACCCGCCTGGGCAGCTTATCAAGTGAAAGGTAGCCATCCAGGTTTTCCCACAAAGGCGCGACCATCCAGCGAATCTCTTCGCTTGCCGCCTCCGGATCGAAGTTCTGAACCACATGCTGATAACGGGCGTCGGGACCACCAAGTTGCTGGAACAACTTCGGGATCTCTCCGGCTCGGCGCATGGCTTCCCAGGTCAGGCGGTCCGCCGGCGTTTGCACATCGGGCACCTCACCCCAGTTGATGTCGGCCCCGGGTTTGAAGGCAAACCCGACACCGGGAGCTCGGTAGACCAGTTCACAGAATGCCATCTCCGATGACATGACTTGCTGGTAGAAAACCTTTTGAATCTGTCCACTGGCAATCAATAAGTGCGCCACAGCAATATTGCGCGCGTCAAATAACGTGAGCAGACCTTCGCGACCGGCTTCCAGCGCCGTGTTTATGATCTGAATAAATTCCGTGCCCCTGAGGTTGCCGGAGGCTTCCACACCCTCGCCTGAAAAGGGCAGCGACAGTGCTCTGTTAAGCTCAGCCACACGATCTTGCGGCACATCCGGCGGCTGCGGATCGATAGTCAACAAAGCGATGTCATTAAGATAGGTGGGAGAGATCTCGCCCGGAGTGCCTGCCTGCGCCAGATATTGCGCGCGCGCTGCCACTTTATCGAAATCATTATGCAGCGTTACCGCCTTAATCCCTACCCTGACGTCAGAGAACGGGAAGTAGACATTAAGAGCCCAGGGCGCTTCGACATATCCGAAGACACTTGAAGCATTGGTGACCAGACGGCTCTTTGATACGAGGAAGGCCTGACCGACATGTTTTTGCGGGTCGATCGCCTTATCCATGACAAAACCGATTGCATTTGAAAATTCGTATTCGAGTTGTTGCATCTTTAAAACGCTTGAATAGTAACGCCCTGTGTCGTTATACCATTCTTTCCAGGCCTTCTGCTATACAGCTTTGTTCTTCACTTAAATTGAGTTTTTTTATCCAAATGAATTAATTAGCGTAACGATTCGAGACGGATATGCTCCAGCGCCAAGAGCCTGTTCAATAGGCTGTTTCGATTGATTTTTCCTGGTCACGCGGCCGGCCCGCATCCAAGTTTTTATCTGCTTTATGCATCAACGTTTCCACCGTGCCTGAAGCTTGTCCTTCGCTTGATGGGCCGCCTGCCGGCTCGCCGCTCGTGCGGTTCTGCCCCAAAGAGGATGCCGGGGCAGAGCGAGGTAACAATTTACAACTGACCGATTTCCAAACCGGCGGCAAACAATATCGGCAGGGTTTAAAGCCTCCGGAAATAGCCTCTTTGCGAAAGTGAAAGAGGACAACACGCTCACTCCACATCGCTTTTGCAAAGGGACAGGAGGGACGGTGAAATTTTAACGAGAACGAATTTCCGATGTATTTCAGTGGCAAATTTTGCTCTTTCGGCTGAATCGATTGCGCGCCGCGTTCAGCATTACCCGACTGGACATCGAGCGGTCCACCGGTTTGCGCCTCAGGCAGCGAATCTGTCTGCTCAGCGGTCGAATCTTCCCCAGACGAGGAAGCGGGGCAATTTGATTTTGTCTCCGCCTGTGAGGCAGGCACCGTCTCATCAGCACAAGCTGATTGGTTGAGAAGAAGAGCAGAGGCGCAGAGCAAGGCGGACACGGCAGGCAACCGAGATGTTGACAGACTGAGCTGGGGGTAACTGTTGAGAGGCGGCAGCCACAGGTCGTTTTGCATGGTAAAGTTATCAACTATTTCAGGCGAGGCTGCAAGCATATGGTATTACCGCTTATGTCGCTAAACAGGCAAGCCCCTGCTTTGCTGACTGACCTGTATGAACTGACCATGGCATATGCGCTCTGGCAGAACGGATTTGCCGACACCGAGGCATCCTTCACGCTTTCATTTCGCACCAATCCGTTTCACGGCGGCTTTGCCGTCTTCTGCGGTTTGGGGCACATCATTGACTACGTCTTGAAGTTGCGCTTCGACGATGAGGATCTGCAATATCTCGGCACTTTGAATGGACACGATGGCGAGCGGCTCTTCAGCCGCGAGTTTTTGCATTACCTGCGCGATTTGCAATTCGCCGTCGACATCGAGGCGATGGAGGAAGGAACGGTCGTCTTCGCCCATGAGCCACTGGTGCGCGTCAGTGGTCCGATCATCCCGGCCCAGATTTTGGAAACGGCACTCCTTAACCTGGTTTGCTTCCCGACTCTGGTGGCTACTAAGGCAGCACGGATTAAACTGGCGGCGCATGGACAGCCGGTATACGAATTCGGATTGCGCCGCGCCACCGGCATGGATGGCGGCATCACGGCCAGCCTGGCATCGTACCTGGGCGGCTTCGATGGCACATCGAATGTTCTCGCCGGCAAATTGTACGGCATTCCAGTCAAGGGCACCCATGCTCACAGCTGGGTGATGGCGCACGACAGCGAACTCAAAGCGTTCAGCGATTATGCCCGGGCGCTGCCGAACAATTGCGTTTTTCTCGTCGATACATTCGACACCATCAGCGGTGTGGGCCATGCCATTGAAGTCGGCCGCCAATTGAGAGAAAACGGACATAAGCTCATCGGCATCAGACTGGACTCAGGAGACCTGGCATACCTCTCGGTGGAGGCCCGGCGCCTGCTCGATGAAGCCGGGTTCCAAGATACTCAGATCATGGCAAGCAACGATCTGGATGAAACGATCATCGAATCGCTAAAAGACCAGGGCGCCTCAATCGACACCTGGGCTGTAGGCACGAAAGTGGTGACTGCAAACGGGCAACCCTCACTGGGCGGCGTCTATAAGTTGTCGGCCATTCGCCATCCGGGTGGGAAGTGGCGCTACGTGATCAAATTATCCGAGCAGGTGGTGAAGGTCTCCAACCCCGGCGTTTTGCAAGTCCGGCGATTTTTCCACGGCACAGGCAGCGAGCGCTTTATCGCCGATATGATCTTCAATGAGCTCGAGCCTCCCGGGATCAAAAATATGATTGTCGACCCGCTCGATTTCACACGGAGAAAAACGATTCAGAGCGGCTGCCAGTACACCGATTTGCTGAAGCCCATATTCAAAGGCGGAAAGCTGGTATACGAGTATCCGTCATTCACATCGGTGAAAGAGCACGTCCGCGATCAGCTTTCCGGATTTCACCCCGGCATAAAACGATTGATCAATCCGCACCAATATCCGGTCGGACTCGAAGCCGGACTGCATGCGCTCAAGACGGAACTGATTCTGAAAGAAAGAGAGCGCTTCACACAACCCGAGCTGGTGCAGTCTGAAACGGATCGCTAACCTGCCGTTCAGACATAAAAAGCGATCGGCAGACCTAACGACCGGGTCTTGTGCGGAAGCTGACCAGACGAGACTCACTGCCTGAGGCGGTCATGCGCTTCTCAATTCCGGCTACCCATACCTTCAGTTGCTCGAGATGGTTTAACCCGCGCTCACCAAGACGGTCCTCATGCGCTTTCAACTGACGATAGTATTTCAATAGTGTCGTGAACAATCGAAAGACCGCTTCGCTCTCGGTATCGCCATAGCAGTGCAATCCGAGCTCCGGAACGCCTACTACGTTTCTCTCACCCGATTTCCACAACCTGGCAGACAAAAGTCCGTCGCTGAAAGGAAGGGCCACTTCACGAAAAGTTTCTGTCTGCGCTCTCTTCATCCACCTTTGCCATTTCACTGGGGCTCATCAGATACCTGATTGGAACCGCTCCGCCGGCTATGCCGCTACGCCAAAAATTGAAATCCAATTTTCTAAAATCGTCCGATTCCACTGGTGAAGAGGCTCAAGACTCCTACCAGTATATCCCTTAAAGAGGAGACGTCTAGCCCTTGGATGCAAATTTCTCATATAGATGCAGGGAAAGGTTGTTTGGACAACACTTTCGATTCCGATTCCGACAAATTGTCCCTCGCTGAAGACCCTGATGGTTAGCGGGTTCTACCGAGCTTCATAAGATCGACTCGATATATGCGATCACATCTTTCTCGACATCTTCACTTTTGTCTACAAGAAACCATTTGGTCTGTGGATTCGATCGGAACCACATCATTTGCTTTCTGGCCAGCTGGTAGTTGTGCTTGATGCAGTCGTCGATTGCTTCTTCGATGCTCCACTCACCGCGCAGAAACTTGATCATCTGGCGGTAGGTGACGGCGTTGAGCAACGGCTGAGTTTCACCATAACGATCGACGAGCCGCCGCGTCTCATCAACCAGACCAGCGGCCATCTGCACGCAAAGTCGGTCTTCAATCCGGCGCCGTAATACGCCGCGATCCTCGAAACTCAAACCTATCCAGATCACGTCGAAGGGCACATCGACCTTTTGCGCCACTGCCGAGAACGGGCGCCCGGTCACCAGGCTGACCTCCAGAGCACGAATGATGCGAAAGCGATCGTTGATCATAATCCGCTCGGCAGAGATTGGATCAAGCCGTCGCAACCTTTCATGCAAACTTTCATTGCCGGCCTGCTCCGCTTCCTGTTTTAGCTTTTCGCGCAGCTCTTCTTGCGGCGGAACTTCCGGTATTGAGAGTCCCTCAAGCAGCGCTCTTGAATAGAAACCCGTTCCCCCGCAGATGATCGGCGTTTTCCCCCGGGCAATGATATCGTCGATGTGGCGGCTGCCGCATTTTTGAAACTCAGCCACGCTATAGACGCGATCGGGCTCAACCACATCAAGCATATGATGCGGCACACCGCGCTGCTCTTCGGCAGTGGGCTTCGCTGTTCCTATATCCATATATTTGTATATGGTGCGCGAGTCACAACAGATGATCTCACCTGGCAAGCGTAATGCCAGATTAATCGAGAGCGACGTTTTTCCCGAGGCGGTCGGGCCGACCACAGCTATTACTTGCGGTCGTTTGCTGCCTGTGTCAGGACTTTTCATTGCCGTTTATCGACTGAATGCTGATGCGAGCTCGTTGATGAAAAAGATTGTACCGGCGCCGAGCCAGAATGTGAAACTGAAGAATAGCATCGGCGGTAATACCACGGCTAAAACGAATAGTTTCGCATTACTGACGCCCAGGGCAATTTTGTAAGCGAACCAGAACAGGATGAGACTCCACAACAAAGGGATCATGGCAAAAGGAAAGATGAGCGCGCCGACGAGAAGCTTGAAGCAGAGTATCGGCGCAAAAAATATCAGTGGCAGAAACGCCCAACCGGTCAGAGCCAGCGCTTTGTCCCAGCGGACCGAGCGCGCTTTTAGAAGGGAAGGCAGAATGGCCAGTATTCCGGACATTACCACCCAGATGATCATGATGGCAGCTAAACATAGAAGCACTGTCAAAATGGAATCGACTGACTGGTCGGGTTGCACTCGTGAAAGGCCAAGCAGAATGGATGACAGGAAAACGGTATTGAAAGCTTTGGTGGTGAGCTGATTCACAAGCACCCGATCGCCATCGAGCCACTGATCGAGAGTGCTCATCGTGGCAATTGGATGAACGAGAATGCCCAGGGCAATCTCTTGCCAGGCGGGAGTGCCTTTGATTGCATCAGCGGAAGTCACTGCATCATCCACATCGGTTGATTGTAGAAGCGGGCGCGAAGCGAAAGCGGTAAAACTTGATCGGCCAGACCGGCGCTCTTCTGATTAGCGGCAAACTGAGCCAGTGACTCGATCCAGGAGCGCCCTTCCATCGAAGAGGTGTCCAGAAGGGTTTCGAGCAAGCTGCTGCTCGATTTTTCTTCCACCGGCAGATCGTGATCGAGATTGTATTTCGCTTTGCACTCCGACTGCAGCGCCTTCAGTGCGACCTGATAGGAGCCGAGCTCATCAATCAGCCCTAATTTCTTAGCCTGCCGACCCGAATAGATCCTGCCATCGGCAATCCTTTTCACATCCTCAACCTTCATTTTTCTTCCGGTGGAAACAGCTGTGACAAATTGATCGTAAGAATCATTGATCAGATCTTGCAGAATTTTTTTCTCTTCATCGGTCATCGGTCTGTAAGGCGAAGCGATGTCTTTGAACAAACCGGATTTGATCACCTGGGGAGTGACGCCCAGTTTGTCGGCTAAGCCCTTGAAATTCATGCCATTAAATATGACACCAATCGAACCGGTCAGCGTTCCCGGGTTGGCATAGATTTTGTCACAGGCACAGGCTACATAATATCCGCCCGAGGCGGCGAGATCGCCCATCGAGGCATAGACAGGCTTGCTCTTCTTCAACTCGAGAACCGCTTCATTCAGCTCCTGAGACGTCGCCACCGTTCCACCCGGAGAATTGATGCGCAGGAGAACCGCTTTGATTTTTTTGTTCTCGGTCGCTTTGCGGATTTTCTTGATGGTCGACTCGGTCGAGTTGGCCACGGAGAAGAGCCCTTCATCCTCGTTGTCGACAATCATGCCGGTCAATTGAATGACCTTGATCCGATCTTTGAATTTCAAACTCCAATCACCGCTCGACTCCGACGCTCCACCTGTGTCTGAATCTTTCTTGGCCGCTTTGCCCAACAAGCCGACGGGAATCGCCAGAGCGCATAAACCGACGATAAGCCAGATAATCCAGTTCGTTTTCTTATCGGTTGACATTTCTCTGGTCGAATTTTGCGGTTGGTTGATATGTTGGAAACGCTGATTGAATCCCGGAGTCTAGAGAGGCAACTTGAAGTGCTGTTCGCTCGATTCACCGGCAAGTTGCTTGGGCTTGTCGGACTCAGTTACAGTTACTTCCGTCTTAGCTGGATCGACATCACCGCTTTTGGCTTGTGTGGCGGCTCCCGGGTCGGTTCCCTGCTGCGCCACGGCCGAGTCCGTATTCAATTCGGGATGGAGTTTTTTGAACTCTTCATCGATTTGCTGATCGAGCTTTGCTACGGCATCAGGTCCGGACATATCGACAAGATTTTGTCTGTGCTTGGACAAATTCTGGCCGATTGTTTCGATCTCTCGCTGTTGCTTGCGAAGCGTGTACTCAATGTCGAGTTGCTTGGCTGCATCAACTGTTTTGCGCGCGTCGGCGGCCACCCGTTTGAAATCTTCAAAATCAGTGTTGGCGCGATGCAGCTCTTTGTGGCAAATCTTATAGTTGCGATAGTGATCGACCAGCTTGTCGGCTGTGGCCCGCACCATCATGAACATTTGAATTTGCTCGCTTTGATTGAGCTTAGCCTTTTTGGCGTTGTTGCCCTCCATCACGCCGAGCAAGTTGCCCATGACTTGCATACTTCCCTGCGATGCGGCATAGGTACCCATGGAAGGCATCATCATTTGCGCCGAGCAAGCCCCGGCCGCCACTGCCGATGACAAAAGCCTCATCATGAATGAAGTGACTTTCGATGGATCGGATGAAGGCATCAATTTCTGGATGACGAAGTTGATCTCAGGCGAGCGCGTCAGAGCGGCTTCCCACAATCCGGTCAGCTGTTCTCTCTCCAGCTCGCTCTGCTCATCAGCTTCCTTGCTCGCTTCCTCGTCCGTTTTTATCAAGGGCAGGGGAGCGGCGTTAACCGATCTGGCTTGCTCCATCAAGTTGCCGCCCAGCTTGCTGACACCAGTACTGCCGGATTTGGCGCCTTTGACGCTCGTCGGCGCCAGAAGCGCGGAGTTGTCACCCTCGAGCGGTCCTTTGGGCACGAAAGTGCTCGTGGTTATATTGCCGTTTAAAACGTCTTTTCCGCCTTCACCATCGGCGGTGCCCCGGGACTGTTCTGCACCGGCACCATCTGTGGAGGCAGACTTTTCAGCCGCACCATCGCCGTTATTCTTCTTGCCTCTATCCTTTGGAAGCGACAGGGGTGACAAATCAGGCAGCTTCTTGGCTTCATCGGTTGCTTGCAAGTCTGACTCATCGATCTTGTCGGCGGCAGGCAACTGGAAGGTCGAAACCTTCTTGCTTGCACCGGGCATAGAGATTGCATATGCCTGAGGAGCAATGCATGTATTTGATACCAGGGACAGTGCAGCGCTGAGCATCAGAACCTGGTGAGTGGTTGTATTAGGACGACCCATTCAACTTACCTACTTATTACTAATCCGCTTTGGGTCCTGGGACCCTTACTCAAAGATGAGCGAACGCAAGTACGTGTTCCTCAGAACGACGCAACTATACCATGCGCTTAGCTCTTTGAAAGTTACCTTTTGCCAATCTGGTCAGGGCATGCAAGCTATAACACAGCCGCGGCTTAATTTCTCCTCAGCTATTTCTTCATACAACTTAGTCCCAGGACTATCAGACCAAGAATGGCAAAAATAGAGAAGGTTTGATCGACAAAAACGATGCCCATCTTCGACAGGTCCCACATGGTCGCCATTTGATAAAGAACGAAGGCCTTCACGGCAATGGCAATCACAGCCAGACCAATCATCATGACCGCCAGACCGTTGCTCTGCGGCCGCGGGCTGAAGTCCTCATCAAGACCTGGTGCCGGACTGGATGCGCCATCCGACAGGAGCCGGCTCACACCGACGCGACGATCGCCGCGGCGGCGATCGCCCTGGCGCCGCTCGGCCGTCCCCAATCCTGAATCAGCTTGATTGTCGTCATTAAAGCCGCCCGGCTCGCTGAGGCGATCGGCCGTGCGCACCGCCCGCAGACTGCCGGCACCGCTGTTGTCGGCGCGGCTTGGAGGACTCGGATCAGAAGGGCTCGATTGCCCGCCCTCATCGCGGCGCCGCGCCATCATCTCCTCGGCAATTGAATCAAAAGGATCCAGATGATCAGCAGCTGGAGAAAGATTCGCTGCAGCAGGAGCCGCACTTTGCATCTCGACTGTCCCGGAAATAGTTTGGCCAAATCCGCTCGGCACTCCTGAATTCAGACCGCCGGCGAGATCCGATGGGCTTTGCGTTGCATCAGGGGCCGGCAATTGATATGTACCAGGATCCGGCACTGGTATTGCCGGTGGTGCGGTCAGCGGACCTGATTGCATTGCGGCAACCGGGGCCAGCATGCTTCCTGCCGGGACTTCCACTATCGACTCTTGGATAGTGGTCATCAAATCCTGTGGTGATGGAATTGGCATCGGCTGCGAACCAGGGGCGGTGCCAGGCATTGGCGGAGCTGCAGATGGATCGACGCCGCCTGGAAACGATCCGGCCTGCGGATTTTGTCCCGGCGTTCCCGGCCATGGTATCGGCCCTGATGCCGGCAGGGGTGGTCCCGGGAATGGCGAGGTTGCTTGGCCCTGGCTCGGCTGGATGGCCTGGTTTTGCACCAGCGTTTGCTCAGGCTGAGCAAATTGTGGTGCGCCCTGGGCCGGAGCTGTTTGTACCAGCGGTACGGCGTTTTGCTGCATGAGCTGATCGACAGGCATGGGCTGCCCGCCGGGCAATGGCGGCATGCCCTGGAGCATACCCTGTACAGGTGGGCTCGGCTGCGCCGGCATCGGCGGCGGCATGGCATGCCCGCCTGGTTGCCCACCAGGCCCGGGCATGCCTTGAGGCATCGGCTGAGCGGGCACGCTTGCCTGAGCATATTGACCGGACTGGCTGAATTGACCGCCGGCCATATCAGGGATTGTGGTGGGCTGCTGGTTGTATTGCTGGGCCTGAGCCGGCATGAAATTTTGCTGGGCCTGCTGATAATGGGCAGGCGGACCCGCTTGAGCAGCCGGATTATGGTGCCCACCGGTCACATCGTCTCTGGTTCGTCTTTTTGAAGCCAGCAAAGGAGAGCGCAAAACATTGGGATTATCTTCATCGTCTTCGTCCCAGTCATCATCCAGGTCGTCATCATCAGGATCGCCAAGAATCGGTGAGCGCAGACGTTGCCTGCCGCTGGCCGTGCCCGGACCGGAAAGTGATGCCTTAGGGCTGCGGCGCGGCGCCGGCTCCTCATCATCTTCATAGTCATCGCCGCCCCCACCTAATAAAGGCGAGCGCAGACCGCCTCTTGATTGACTGCGAGCACCACCCTCGGCCATCGGCCGCTTGGAGCTCGGGCCCGGCTCGTCATCTTCCTCATCGTAATCACCCTCACCAAGCAGAGGCGAGTGCAGTTTCTTTCTTCTGCCTGAGGCGCCGCCACCACCGGAGGGTGGCATGACCGGCTCGGAGACATCATCGTCATCACCGAGTAACGGCGATCGCAGACCTTTTTTCTTGGCTTTTACAGGACGAATCGTCGGGCCGGCATCAGCATCCGGCTCATCATCGAAGTCTTCATCGGGTTCCCCGAGGATCGGCGAGCGTAAGCGGCGCCCGGACGTGTCCTGCCGTTTGGCTCCGCCGGCTTTAGGGCGGCTGGACTGCCTGCTGTCGTAATCCTCCGTTTCATCATCATCGACATTGCCCAGGATGGGTGAATGGAGCTTTACTCTTTTAGGCGGCCGGGCTTCTGTATCTTCTTGCCTGGGAGCGGCCGGCTGAGACTGCACTGGCGGCATTGGCGGCGGCGCTTGCTGGGGTGGGGCGGGCGGCGCCGGCTCGGCTGTGGGCGGATTTGCCTTGTTGAACCTCTGACCGCACTCGGCGCAGAAAAGCGCGCTTTCGTCGTTCATCACCTGGCAAATAGGACATTGAATCACGGAAATTTACCTCGCGGCCTCGTAACTGGTGACGCGGCCATATCACAATTACTGTCTTTAGTTTAATTCACTATTTGAACTGTGGCTAATAATAGCTGTCATTTTGTGGCGTTCTCATACCTTAGTAAATTTCGATGGACGATCAAAAATTCCCGGCGAGCCCAAAAATTAAAGGATTTTTCCTATGAAACGGCTAATTTTGTTATGCCGCATGACATGATAGACTGCTTTCGCCACTTGACTGCTGTCCGAGCCCGAAGTGCCCAGGTCCCAGTGTCCATGCCGCTTGAGCTCTCACAAACAGCCTACTGGAGAAAAATAATGTCCCGGAAAGTAAGATCTGCAATTGCCCTGTCACTCTCGGCGCTTCTCTTGAGCGCCGGCACTCTTCCTGCACTGGCAGCGCAAGAACCCCAGCTCAACTTCAAGATTTACAATCCGGAAGGAACGGCAGCCCCTGCTGCTGATAACAATGATTTCTTCGAGGAGCCCGGCGCCAAGAAAAATGACGCGCCATCGACACCGAGTCATTTTTCCATTCCGATGACCGACAGCCTCGAGACTGAAGTGCCTCAATTGGACGAAGGCAAAAAGAAACAAAGCAAGCCTGTTGATTCCGCCGGTACTACAGATGGTGCGGCAGCCGCCAAGACCGAGAGCACAAGTGGTACTGCATCTAGTGGCGGCGATCAAGCGGCAAGCACTCCCGCCGCAAACCCTGGTGATAACGGCAGCGAAGGAACAAGTAGTATCGTCAGTGGTAGCAATGCGCTAAACGATCCGGCCCCGAAGTCCGACAAAGTTTTAAAAGGTTACGTGCGGGTCGTGCCGACCGGCACGAGAATCCCCATCGTCATGGACACGGCGGTTGATTCCGACACCAGCCAGGAAGGCGATGAGTTCTCGGCCCGCACATCAGAAGATCTCAGCATCGACGGCTCCACGGTCGTGCCTGCCGGTTCG
>JAJPJO010000353.1 GCA_021324135.1 Pseudomonadota bacterium | reverse complement strand
TTCAGTTTGTTGTCCTTGCAGCTGCTAGCTGACCCTACGCGTCGTCATATTTCAAAAACAAATTTAAACGAGGCCAAAACTCGTCATTTTCGGCCTCGTAGGCGAGGCCGTTGACACTTATACAGTGCAGTTTTCGTGCTTCTAGCCCTCGGTACGAGGCCAAAATTTGGGATTTTTGGCCTCGTCAAAATAATGGGGTACCCTGCTGCGATTTCGGAACTACAGAAGTGAGGTTTCTGCGTCCGGATTCTGAACTGCAGATTCTGAGGTGTCTGCGCTGCAGAGACGAATGAGCTGACCAGCTATGCAGAAGTCCATCGTAAACGGAATTGGAATATCGGGCGCCGTCATTACCGGGTTACCGTCGGGGCTTCCCGAGGAGGTCGACACGTGGTCCTCTGCCGTCACCGTCTGTTGGGAGCTCTGCATAGTAGTTTCCAACACGGTCTTGAGGTAGCAACCAGTCGATTTCCGCCATAAAAGCGGCTCGGTCGAAGTGTTCCATGGTCATGTATTTTGCTGCGCCCATGGCGCGAGCGGCGGTGCGCACACCGTCTCTCAAATATTTAGGCACCTCGGGCGGTTCTGTGCTGAAGCAAACAAATGGAACTACATTCATGTGGGGATCACCTTTCACCCAGCGGAGAAAATCGAAGATGCTGCCACCATTTTGCAAATGTACGTCCGCGATAATCAAGTCCACTTCGTGGTGCCGGAGAAGCTCCATCGCGTCCTGAAACTTGTCTGCCTTGTATATGACGTGCCCGAAATGCTCCAGGCTGTCGACAACCAATTTCATCGGTTCGGGATGTTCTAACAACGCTAATATCTTTGCCACCATTTCACTCACCTTCCTTCGTAACTGTAGTTGGGAACTGCCGTTCCGGGGGGCGGCAGCACCTCAGCTATTTCCTGAGTAAATGCCGCTGCGTCGAACGGAGTCATGATTATGTACTTAGCCGCGCCAAACACACGAGCCGTAGTTAGCACACCGTCAGCTAGATACTTCGCCAGAGGGCTCGGCTTCATGCTGAATAGAACGAACGGAGTTTGATTCGAAGCTGGATCGTCTTTGACCCATCTGAGGAAATCAAAGACACTGCCGCCGTTTTCCAGATGCGCATCGGAAATAATTAAGTCAAAAGAGTGCACTCGAAGAACTTTCTTCGCTCGTGCAAATGAGTCAACAACAAGTACTTCATGACCCGCTTGCTCCAAGCTCGCTCTCACCTGTGCATGTTGTTCTGAATGCTCCAGCAAAGCTAATATAAGAGCCATTTTGCTACCTCGGTGTCGCAGGGGCTTACCAGACGAGGTAAAAAACGGTAGTTCAGCGGGTTGCAAATCTATGTTCGGCCGCGTTTGGCCTTATCTGCTTAGATTATAACTCGATGCACATAGTGAAAACCGCACCATTTGAAGGTTTGAGCTACTCAGTAGTGGGCAGGGAGTACGGCGCCGGATCGGCGGAATAGTTAATCTTTGATTCGATGTCAAGCCTTGAGAAGCTTGCGCAGCCAAACACGTCGATCAGGTTCAGTTGATCAAATAGTCGATCAGGTTCAGTTGATCAAATAAAGGTTGCCGTCCTGGCTGCCGACCAAAACGCCCTCTTCAGTGATGGCTGGGGTGCTGATGATTGGACGTTGCGTTTTAAACTTCCATTTGATGGCGCCGTTGCGCGTATCGATAGCGTAGAGATTGGTGTCGGGGCTGCCGCAGAAGAGCATGTTGCCACCGACTGCGGGTGAGGACGAGAGCAAGGGAACCGGAGAGAATATCAGGGTCTTCCAGAGCAGCTTGCCGTTTTCGGCATTGAGACAGTACATCCAGTGGTCGTCGTTGCCTGCAAAAACTTTTCCCTCCACGCCGCTGGGAGAAATGGAGAATGATTCCGAGCCGGCGAATTTCCACTTGGTGGCGCCGGTAGCCAGATCAACAGCGTACAGGTTATGGTCCCAGCTGCCGAAATAAACCATGCCGTTCATCACCATGGGCGAGCTCAGGATTTTGTTGTGGGTTTTGCAGCGCCAGACGAGGCTGCCGTAGTGCGCATTTATGCAATAAACAGATCCGTCATGTTCGCCCGCACCATGTGAAGCGACCAGGACGACGCCTGGCGCCAGAGCCGGCGATGCAGTGATTCTGCCGATCTTCAATGGTTCGGTTCCGCCGGGAATGAGCGTATCCTCTTTGGGAAACGACCAGAGTTTGGAGCCATCTTTTAAATTGAGCGCGTACACATGACCGTCCCAGCTGCCCAGGTAGACGACGCCCTCATAGATTGCAGGCGACGAGGAGACGCGATCGCCGGTCGGCACGGTCCATTTGATTGCGCCGCTTTTTGGATCGATGCCGTAGACCTTTTTGTCTTCGCAGCCCACCACCAAAATCTGATCGGTGACCGCTGGCGATGATTTCACTTTGTCACCCAGTTGGGTGTGCCAGAGCATGCGACCGTTTCGCTGATCGATTGCGTACAGAAAGCCATCGTCGCTGCCGACGTAAACGACGCCCTTATACACTGCAGGCGACGAGTCGATCGGTCCTTCAGCCGGGAAGGTCCACTTCAGCTGTCCCTTGGGCAGGAATTGGCCGTTAACCGTGCCGCTGCCCGTGTGGCATGGATTCTGCAAAAACATGCGCCAGGAGCCATGGTACGACGAAACGATATTGGCCGTACCCTTGATAAGTTGCTCTTTCGATGGGTGCGGCTCAGCCGTTCCGGTAGCCTGGGCCGAACCTGTAAGAGGCTGTCCTGGTGCCGGGTTGGCGGAGGGGGCGTGACCGGGATTGCCACCGGGATGATTTGAATTGCTCGCCGGATGATTTGAATTACTCGCTGGATGATTTGATCCACTTGCTGTATTCGAGCTTGCTATGCCGGGAGTAGGCGGTTGCCCTAGGACTGTGTTCGTTCCCAAACCAATCGAAACGGAGACGAGGATGCTAAGAGACAAAACAGGGAATCCAACTCTCAAGCGCATTTTCATCATAAACAATCACCCTTCAAAACCTTCGCGAATTAGCGGAGCAACGACCAACTAGCGGAGGCGACTATAGTTAGCAGAGGCAACGACGCCTGATTGAGACAATCACAGAGCGAGGCCGAGATCTCTACGAGTACGTACCACAGAATTATAGTGCTAATGAGCACATTAATTCCTCGTTTGCTGCGCGGCTTGTACTCTGGATTTGGTTTAAACGGTCAGGCAGCGTGGTAATGGCGAGCAAAGGAAAGTTTGATGCCAACTGATTTCCAGTCGATGTGCAAACGGAGCAAAAGTAAGCCTGTTGCTCAATTGCAGACATTCAGCCGTTTCGTATATCTGTTGAATAGCGACAATATATTACAAAATAGACACGCTGCCGATCTTCAATCGGGACATTATTGGGCTCTGCATGAAACCCCCAAGTAATGTCAGCTTCAGCGAATCGGGCATTTTCACTTTCAACGTAACTTGCTTAGCATCCCACTTTCAAAAAGAGCTCCAAAAAAAATATTGGCTTTTTCCTGTCGAAATCTATTGTTTATTCAAAAGTGGGGTGATATTATCCCACCTTGTGAGTTGGAATGAGTATTTCCAACAAGGAGGAAACCGCATGAACCGAGCCGAGCTCGTAGAAGATGTAGCAAAGGCTGTTGGTCAGCCGAAATCGGAAGTGACCCGCACACTGGCTGCAATGCTTCACACAATCACAGGCGCCCTCTCTAAGGGCGACAAAGTGACTCTCGTTGGCTTTGGCACATTCGAGCGTCGCATGCGTAAAGCCCGCACCGGCCGTAACCCCAGAACTCTTGCTCCTTTGAAAATTGCTGCAGCAAGAGTCCCTGCGTTCCGCGCTGGCAAAGAGCTGAAGGACATCGTTAACGGCCGCGCTAAGCAGCCGATTCTCAAACTTGCGAAGCCCAAGGCCTCCAAGCCCGCTTCCAAGCCGAAAGCCGCCAAACCAGCCAAGAAAGCTGCTAAACCAGCCAAAAAGGCCAAAAAAGGTGGAAAGAAAAGATAAGTAGTGAAGATCGTAGTCCAGCCCGGGCTGCGATTTTTCATTGTTAGGTAAAACATTTGTGGATTAGGTAAGGTAATCATTTCAACTCACAGAAAAGGGCTCACCAAGGTGAGCCCTTTTACTTTTGGAACGTGCGCGGAGAGAAACCTGTGATGGAGATCCGATTAGCCGTAGCCCTCGTAATCTCTGCCGGAGGCGATGCGTCTCACGCCCGGTGTCTTTTCGAGCGAACCGTACTTCGACTTGATATCGCGGATCGCCGCCATCATGTTATCGAGCGGATTGTAGATGTCCTTGTGCCCGGGCATGGCGTACTCATCAAAGGTTGATTGCACCATCTGCATCACACCTTTGGACGGGTGACCCTCCTGATAGTTTTTGTCCCAGGTGTTGACGGCGTTCTGATTCCAGGTGCTCTCGTGTTGAGCTACCTGCCTCACCGCGTCAATGTTTGCATTCGTCACCGGCGTGTTTGTTTTTTGCAGAGCATCCTTAATCAATGGAGTGCGGTCGCCGGGCTTGATCTCTTTTGGATGCTCGAGATGTTTGAGATCGACCAGATCGAGCTTCGGAAGATGTTTGCTCGAATCGTGATGATTGGCATCCGAACCGCCCTGGTGATGCCGTTCGTGAGAATGACGCGGAGTGTCGCGCCCGTCATGATTCGTACTGTGCCGCTGTTGCGCTGCATCATGATGCGGACCCTCAGTGTGATGATGTGGACCATCAGTGTGATGATGTGGGGATCCTGATTCGTTGGCTCTCTGGGGGTAACGGGAGGGTGCGCTGAGGAGATGGGCAGCCTGGTCGGAAAGACCACTGCGAACCGGGCTGTTGCGATTTTGAGTTTGATCGGTTGGGGTGAAACTCTCACTTTTGTTCTGAACCATAGAAACCTCCGCAGATAGGTGTGGCAAGGATTGCTGCACATCGCCAATCGTGCGTGATCAGTCACTGCCGCGTCCGCGGCGATTCTTTGAGGATAATTGAACGCCAGACAGATCGCACCACCGGTGGTGCGGCATTGCAGGCGTGCAAACGAGCATATAGAACAGCGCGCGGGCGCGGCAGTTTTGCAGAGCTAAAGAACAAGCACGGATGCATGTTAACGTTGCGCACGTGACTTTCACGTGATCCTTCCGTGTCGACTCGGCAATGCAATCTATAAATAGCTGCACTGTAACGGAATGCAAAACGCGGCGGCATGTTGCTCACATCTGTTTGTCAGTGCCGTTCTCGAGATTGTGCCTAAATTTCAAGAAGAGAGATTTTTGCAGGCCGGTCATTGCGCACAGATCGAGCGTGCTAATCTTACACGCATCGCCAGGGGTGCCTTGGCTGTCGTTCGGCAAGAACGGCTGCATGGCTGAGAGAGCAACGGCTCGACCCTAGAACCTGATCTGGTTAATACCAGCGGAGGGAGTGTGATTGCGAAAAGCATCTGCTTCCCTCTTTCTACAAACGAGGAGGAAGCATGACAGTCGATTTCAAAACTGCTGAGCCGAAGCGGGTTTTAGAGACAAAACAGCTCGGGCCGATTGCAGGATCGAGAAAGAAATATATTCGCGGAACTCTGTACAGCGACGTGC
>JAJPJO010000475.1 GCA_021324135.1 Pseudomonadota bacterium | reverse complement strand
GTCATAGCTCCTGCTCGTTGCGTCATGGTTCTTCTGCTCGTTGCCTCATGGTTCATCTGCGCGCTGCATCATAGTTCTTCTGCTCGCTGCTTGGATACAAGATAGAGAAAAAATGGACCGCCCAGCAGTGATAGCAATGGTGATAAAGGCAGTTCTTGCCCGCTGATCAAAGAACGCGCCATCAGATCGCTCAAACTGACGAGGACGATGCCGATGAGCGTGCAGGCGAACAAATGCAAACGCTCGTCCTTCCCGAACAAACGCCGCGCCAAATGTGGTGCCATCAGCCCGACGAATCCCACCAATCCGCTCACTGACACAGCCGCTCCACACAAGAAGACTGCGATGATCAACAAGGACCATTGCACGAAGTCGACGTTCGTTCCCAGGCTTCTCGCTTGCTCAACACCAAGCGATAATAGCCGCAACTGCTTGGCGAAAACCAGAGCGGCAATTATCCCTGCCACCACATAGAGTGACGCCGGCAAACACTCCTGCCAGGTGCGGCCGCTAATGCCGCCTGCCAGCCAGAAAAAGATGCCTTGAGCACGCACCGGATCTCCGCCCAGGTGAATGATCAAAGTGATCAGCCCGCTGCATATCGTAGATAAGCCAATGCCGCCAAGCAGCAAACGTGTGACCGACAGTCCGTAAGGGCTTCTGGCGATTGTGCCGACCATGACGCTGCTCGCCAGTCCGCCCGCAAATGCAATCAGCGGTATCCACTCGAAGTTGAGGCTCAAGGCAATCGCCAGGGCGACGGTTACCCCAGCCCCGCTCGATACTCCGGTTAGATATGGATCAGCTAAATCGTTTCTCGAAAGACTCTGCAGTAGATAGCCGGAAACAGCCAGAGCCGCCCCTACCAGCGCTGCCACCGCTAAGCGCGGCAGTCTCACTTGCCGAATGATCTCGAGGTTCGCTGCCTGGTCAGCTGGAAGCGACTGCGGCGTGAAAACTGACTGAATGGCTGTGGACGGAGCGATGTTCACATCGCCTATGGAGATGTTGATAGTAAGCGCCAAACCGGCAATTGCTAAGAGAAGTAGAATTCTGAGAAGCACCTTACCTCGCCAATCTCAACAGAAACAGCATGCTACCATTTCGTTACATGGCCCCATTGGTTTCCCTGTGCTGTAAACGCGCCATCCAGGAATTGCTCTATGAAAATTTACTTTGACAACAGTGCTACGACTAAAGTTCGCCAGGAAGTCATAGACGCGATGCTTCCTCATCTGTGCGACAACTTCGGCAATCCCTCATCGATTCACGCGGTCGGCAGAGCCGCCCACCAGATGATCAGCAAAGCCCGCAAGGAAGTCGCAGCCCTGCTCAATGCATCACCTGCAGAAGTATATTTCAGCTCAGGCGGAACCGTCAGCAACAATGTGGCCATTTTGGGCAGAGCCCGCTTCGTTCGCGCTAACAATCTGGGCAACCATGTAATCACAACCCAGATCGAGCATCCATCAGTGATGGGACCTTGCCGATATCTAGAGCAGGAGGGTTTCAAGGTTACCTACCTGCCTGTCGACAAACAAGGCTTCGTTGAAATCGATCGATTCAAGAAAGCTTTGAGTGAGGATACATGCATCGTTTCGATAATGTGGGCGAACAATGAGATCGGAACCGTTGAGCCGATTGCCGAGCTTGGCGCGATCATAAAAGAAGCATCGGACAAATTCGGCAAGCAGATTTTCTTCCACAGCGATGCTGTACAAGCCGCGGCCAAGGTCCCGCTCGATGTGGAGCGAGCGCAGGTGCATGCCTTGTCTTTATCGGGACACAAGTTCCACGCGCCCAAAGGTGCAGGCGCGCTCTATCTGCGCAAAGGCTTCAACGTTATGCCCATAATCTTCGGAGGCGGACAGGAGAAGGGACTGTTGCCCGGCACGGAAGGACTGGCCAACATCGTCGGGCTCGGCAAGGCTGCCGAACTGGCTCGCGTCGAACTTGATTCAAACATCGCCCGGCTCAAAGAAATGCAGCGTTTTCTAATGGACGAGCTGAGCAAATTTGGTCGTGTTCAAATGACTGGTCCCACGGATCTGGAGCGGCGCTTGCCGGGGCACATCAGCCTTGCCATTGAAAACGCCGAAGGCGAAGCGATTGTTATGCAGCTTGATTTGAAAGGTGTCTGCACCTCCAGTGCCTCCGCTTGTCACACCGGGGTAATCGAACCGTCGCACGTACTCACCGCTTTGAACCTGCCCTGCTCTCTTACGAAGGGATCTCTGCGCATCTCGCTCGGGCGTTTCAACACCATGGATGAATGCCGCGAAGCGCTCAAGGCACTACATGCGGTGCTGCCCAATAACACTAAAGAGAAGAAAGAAACCGCCGCGATCAGGTAAACAAATTATTTGCGCATTAACTGGCGTTTGCGCATGCGCACGCTTTCCGGAGTGACTTCGACGAGCTCATCGGACTGGATGTATTCGAGGCACTTCTCGAGACTCATCTCGATCGGCGCCTGCAATGTGACGAGTACGTCGCCTGTCGAGGCGCGCATGTTGGTCAGCTTCTTCGTCTTGCAGACGTTGATGTTCAAATCCTGCGGGCGGCTGTGCTCGCCGACAATCATGCCGCCATACACTCTCGTGCCGGGGATGATGAAGAAAACGCCGCGATCCTCGGCGGCTTGAATAGCGTAAGCTGTTGAAACTCCTTCTTCCCAGGCGACCAGGACACCGTTTCTTTGCCGCGGAATCTCGCCGCACCACGGGCGGTAGTCAATGAAGGCGTGCGTCATGACACCGTTGCCCTTGGTCATGCGCAGAAAATCAGAACGAAAGCCGATCAACCCGCGGGTGGGAATGAGAAACTCCAGCAACGCCTGAGTGTTATCGACGTGCATGTTCTGAAGCTCACCGCGGCGGGGTCCGAGCGCGTTCATAACGGCGCCCGTGTAATCATCGGGAACATCGATGATCAATTTCTCAAACGGCTCGCATTGAACACCTTTGATTTCTTTGAGGATGACTTCCGGTCTCGACACCTGGAACTCGTAACCCTCGCGTCGCATCGTTTCAATCAAAATGCCCAGGTGGAGCTCGCCACGACCGCTGACGATAAAGGTATCGGTGTTCTCGGTTTCCTCGACGCGCAAACTGACGTTCGTCTCCAGTTCTTTGAACAAACGAGCCCGCAGTTGCCGCGAGGTGACGTATTTCCCTTCCTGACCGGCAAAAGGACTGTCGTTGACGAGGAAGGACATCTTCATTGTCGGCTCATCGACTTTGATGCGCACGAGCGGTTCGATCTCGTCGGTATTAGATATGGTGTCGCCGACATTAGCGTCGGCCAGACCGGCAATTGCCACTATGTTGCCGGCAAAGGCTTCATCAGCCTCTATCCGTCTCAGTCCGTGGAAGGTGAAGAGCCTGGTGATTTTTCCGGTTTGCCTGGAGCCGTCTTCGCAGAAGAGCACGACTTCCGAACCGGATTTGATCGAGCCGTTATAAATTCGACCTATGGCGATGCGGCCCAGGTAATCGCTGTAGTCCAGGATGCTGACTTGCATCTGCAGCGCTTTGCTCACGTCGCCCCTGGGCGGCGGGCAATGCTGAAGAATCAGATCGAGAAGCGGAGTCAGGTCCTTACCCGGATCCTTTTCCGGATCCCGGGTGGCGATGCCGTTTACTCCGGAGGCAAATATGTATGGAAAATCGAGTTGATCGTGATCGGCGCCCAGCTCGACGAACAGGTCGAAGACCTTGTCCACGGCGATGTGCGGATCGATATTCGGGCGGTCTATCTTGTTAATCACAACGATTGGACGTAGCCCTCTTTCCAGCGCCTTGCGCAGGACAAAGCGAGTCTGCGGCATCGGTCCTTCGCCTGCATCGACCACTAGAAGCGCACTGTCGACCATGCCGAGGATGCGCTCGACCTCGCCGCCGAAATCGGCGTGACCGGGAGTGTCGACGATGTTTATCAGATAGTCCTTGTAGTTTATCGCCGTGTTTTTCGCCAGGATAGTGATACCGCGCTCGCGCTCGAGATCGTTCGAATCGAGGACGCAAGCCTCGACGTCCTGGTTTTGCCTGAACACACCAGTCTGGTGCAAGAAACCATCGACGAGCGTCGTTTTGCCATGATCGACGTGCGCTATGATGGCAATATTGCGAATGTGGCTAAGAACGCCGGCATCGGCAGTTTCGAGCGTCGCTTCAGTGTTTCCGTTCATGGTCTTATAACCTGATTGGTGTATCCTTAAATCATTCATCGTTTTCATATCGGTTTGTATTTTAAATCGGGGTTTTGCTTTGTCGGAAGGAACTGTGTTGAGAAGTCATGCTGGCGGTTATCTCGTTTTCGAACCGCAGTTGAAGCTTTCATTGCAGTGCCAGGCTCGTAAGCGCCTAAAAAAAGAGCGAGTGTCCATCTTAACCGGGGATCGGGTCGAGTTGTCGGACCTCGATGTCGAACAAGGAACGGCGGTCATCACGCGCTGCCACGATCGCAGGAGCTTGCTCAGCAGACCACCCCTCGCTAATGTGGACCAAGTAGTAATTGTACAGGCAGTTCGCCAACCTGAGTGGAACCAGCTCTGGTGCGACCGTTACATTGTTCATTTTCAGCTCGAACTCCCGGATTCCATGCCGATCTTGTGTTTTAACAAATGCGACCTGGTCGATGAGGCGCAGGCAGCTACCTTACGGGGAATTTATGAACCGTTGGGCTATGAAGTGGTTCTCGTTTCAGCCAAGACGGGGCAGGGTCTCGAGCGCCTGATCTCACTATTGGAGCGGAAGATAAGCGTTTTTGCCGGACCGTCGGGCGTGGGCAAATCAAGCATTCTCAACAAATTAGAGCCCTCCCTCAATCTCAAGATTGGAGTCATGGACCATGATTTTGGGGTCGGCAGACATACGACTACCTACAGCAAGCTCTACCAGGTGAAGACGGCTGAACTCCTGGAACCCGCCTGGGTAGCCGATACTCCCGGGTTCAATCTGTCGGAGCTCCGCCATCCCGGACCCGCCGACGTGATGTGGCAGTTTCCGGAGATCGCCTCGTTATCCAACGATTGCAAGTATTCAAATTGTCTTCATATTGTCGAGGATGGCTGTAAGGTGATCGAGAGCATTGGCGATGACGAGCATGAGGCTGGCGATTCCGATGGGCAAAACGGCGCCGCCCGGACGTCCGCACCGCCTTTGGTATCACGATCCCGCTACCAGAGTTATACGGTCGTGCTCGGTGAAGCGCAAGAGGAATACAACTTTCGCAGGACCATCTCGACCAAACACGAATCCGGCGTCAAGCACGTCGGCGGAGATAAGGTGATTCCCCGGCTGAAGAACAGCTACAGAGCCGTTTCTCGCCGCAAGGAAAAGCAAAAATTAGGTCATGCGGTAGTGTTTGATGATGAGCTCGATGTGGACGGGGAAGTTCCCGAGGAAGAATCCGAGGATTGATGTAAGTCCTTCTCAATCAGAGCCAGAATGACCAGAAGAGCGATAGCCCAGGCGAAAAACGGTTGAATCAGAACCGGCAGAAATTGGCTGCTCATGTAAAAGACCCAGCTGAGCAATGGAAAACCGATCAGCAAGTATCGCAAAGCCAGGATCAGCTTGCCATTGCGCACCCCTTTCAAGGCTGGCTCTCCGAGCGGATAATCGCCGACGACGCTGTACATGAGCCAGACCGCCGGCAGGGTCATGAATATATAGTCCTGGCGGTGAGTATGGGGGCTGGTCACCAGTTGCAGTATCATCGTAATCGTGGCAAGCAGCATAAACTTGCGCCGTTTTTCCCCGACTGTATGGGAATCGGGCTCGGGTGGATCGCCTGAGCCCACTGCCCGTGCCGGCGAGCTGCCAATACTGCGGCTGTATCGCCACCAGAGATAAGCGGTAGCCAGCGTTGCCACCGCCCACGCTACCACGACGACAAGATGAATGACGGAGCCGTCGTTGTTAAACAGGACCACCAGTTGACCGCGAATGTTCTGCTGCGCCTCCGGCGCTACACCCGTGACTTGTCCGCTGATTTCACCGAATTTCAAAGCCTGCGGATAGCGCAGGAGATTATCCCAGCCGAGCACGCCGACAGTGAACATGAAATAAATTGCGGCCATGACGGCATAACCGGCGGCGAATCTGAAGCCGCCTAAGAAAAAGCCGGTCATGAAGAGGATGGGCGCATACTGCAATTTCAACAGACAAAATCCACCCAGCAGTCCGGCGCGAAACCACATCCTCCGGTCGAGCGCGATCCAGTACCACATGAGCGCCGGATAGAGCAAAAGCGCTACCTGCCCAAGCCTGAAGCAGAGCCAGGCGGGAAAAGAGGCGACAACCGCGAGGTAGGTAAAAGCGCGGGTGAACTTACCGCGCAGCGTGCCCTTCAAAAGTGAATACGTGATGAAGAAGACGCCTGCCATGCCGGCAATTTCCCACAATATCCAGACCGTTTTTATTGGCAAAAACGGCAAGGGCATCATTATAACGAAGAGGTAAGGAGGATATTGCGAGTAGAAGATCTTGTCCAATTTCACATGGGGGACCAGCTTCTGCAAGTATTGATTTTGCAGCTGCGGATCGTAGATATTGATCTTGTTTTTGAGTGCTTCCCAGGCAAGGATGCCATCATTGTAGTAGAGGATGAAGTCCGCATGAGCTGTGGCGCCGTCTTTGCTGAAAGCGAGAACGGTATTGTCCCGGTAAGAGTTTACGATGTAGCCGTATGTGAGCAGCATCCACACGAGCAGACCGCAGAAGTAGGCGAACCAGAGTTTCTTAAGTGTCTCGTTGGCTTCCATTCCCGAGGCGCCTACCTTATTTGCGTTGTTTTGAGCGTGTCCTGAGTAAATCTTTGCCAGGCATCCGGATTGACTAAATGCTCCGGCTTGGCACCGGAATAGGCTTTCTCGATCGAATGCACCGCCATCTCAGCCATTCTCCGCCGCGTGTCGATGCAGGCCGAGCCGATGTGAGGGGTAAGCACGACCGTTTCGAGCTTTAGAAGCGGCTCCGGAACAGACGGCTCATTCTCGAAGACATCGAGCCCGGCGCCGAGGATTTTGCCCTGCACCAAATGTGATACCAGGGCGGGCTGATCGATTACTGCACCACGGGCGGTATTAATCAGTATGCATGTCGGCTTCATCAAATTCAATTCTCTCTCCCCGATCAAATGCCGTGTTTGCGCATTCAGAGGGCAGTGCAGGCTGATGAAATCCGATTTCTTGAGAAGCTCATCGAATTCTACCCGGGTAGCGCCGAAGTGCTCGGACAGTTGCCGGTCGAGATCGTCGGGTTGTGATGAGCGCGTATAAATGATGTTCAAGCCGAAGGCTCGGGCTCTCATGGCAAATGCCTTTCCTATGCGCCCCATGCCGATTATGCCGCAGGTTTTCGCATACAAATCCGGACCGAGCATCAGATCGCTCTTGAAGCCGTTCCACTCTCCCGCCCGGACATATCTATCAGCCTCGCAGATGCGGCGAGAAACGGAGAGCAGCAATGCAAAAGCCAGGTCGGCTGTGGCATTGTCCAGCACCCCCGGCGTATTGGTCACGACAACGCCGCGCTTGCTCGCTTCGCTCGTGTCGATATTGTCGTATCCCACGGCTCGGTTCGCCACCACCTTTAGTGTCGGGCAGGCATCCATCACTTCAGGCGTTATAGCGTCCAATGGCTCACTTATAACCGCGTCTTTACCTTTTAGATTTTGAATCATGGTCCGGCTGTCGAGCGGCTGTTCGCGATCGACTTCCTCAAAGTCGGCGAAGCGGGCCAGATGCTGGCAGGCACTCTCTGCCATCTTGCCGAGCACGAGTACGGAAATTTTTTTGGCGTTTTGGCTCATAATCCGCTGCCGACCTCGCTAAGGCTTTCATTGCCGGTCTCGGCCTTTAGGCTCAGATGCTCCTCCAGCGTTTTGGTCAAGACGTTTACTTCCGCTTCGGTGCGGGCGTCGTCCCAACCGAGCACGCCTTGCACCAGGCGAGCAATTTTTGCCGTCGCTTGCAATGCCTGCACCTGATTGACAAGTGCCAATCCTATGCGGCGAAACATAATGTCTTCAAGGCAAACGGCCATCTCGTTCTTTATGGCATAGACTACCTCAGCCTGTATAGGCGGGAAGTCGGGGCAGATACGTTTATTCAAATACTGATCGCTTTCGGCAATATCAAGCACTTTGAGCGCATCCTTGCCGTAACTCATGCAGAGATGATCGATTCCAGCCGGATCGATCGCCAGGCGCCGGGCGCGCGCGGAGATTTCGGCTGTGCAGGTCAGGTAGTCTTCTTTGCTCGACCAACCGCCGAGCATGATGTCGTACGTGGCGGCCGGCTTGAGGGCAGCACGCACAGTTTCAGGCAGTGCAGCCACAATCGTTTCAACGACTCGCTCTGAGATGATTCTGTAATCACCCAGTTTCACACCTGTCAATCCGACAATGCCGGACGGTCCTTCAAAAATATCGCAAGCCGACTTTCCGGATTTTACTCCGTCTTTGACCCTGGCATTGATGCCCGCCCAGGCGGCGATAACATCGCTGCGTGCAACCGGGCGATCTTGACGCACGAATCTGTTGATCGCCTCAAGCAAATATTGAATCTGGTTTTCATCGGCGAGCGCTTGATCGTTCGATTCCTGGCATTCTATTTCGCTGCAGCCGACTATGAGCGCCTTTTGCCATGGTACGACAAAAATATGATCTTCCTCGGAGGAAGGAAGAAGCAGTCCATAGCTCGTTTCAAACGCTGAATTGGGAATGATGATGTGGGCTGTTTTTGTTAGTGAACTGCGCTTTTGCCAGGATTGGTCCAGCTTTTCCATGAGTCGATCCGTCCAGGCTCCGGCGGCGACAATGCAACTCTTGCATGAAATGGCAAGATCTTGACCGCTGTATCTGTCTCTGCAGAGCACTCGATTGACCCGACCATCTTCCAGCTCAAAACCCTGAGCGGAAACATAGTTGACGCATACCGCTCCCATTGCGCTTGCTGACTTAATAAGCTCGATGACCAATCGGCAATCATCCGTCAGCAGTTGCTTAATCCTCAATCCGCCTGTCACTTTTTCCGCGGCAAGAGCCGGTGCTGCAGCGAGCAGATCCTTTTGAGTGAGCCGGTGTCGGTAGGCGGATTTCTTCGCGGACTGTCTGTTCTTATCTGAGGAGAACAACTCTGCCAGCTTCAATCCCATTTCCTTTTTCATGCCTTCGAAGCGTTGGTCGGCGGCGATCGGCAGGATAAAGCTGAATTCTTTTATCAGGTGGGGAGCCAGGCGCTCCAGAAGAACGCATTCGTGGCTCAGCTCGCTGGTCACCTGAAATTTGAATGGATCGGCATGAAGCCCGTCTTGCAAACATTTACTGGTCTTGCTCGAGGCGCCTGCGGCGAAATCTCCTCTGTCGAGCAAAAGGACGCTCAAGCCCCTGGCGGCTGCGTTTTGTGCAATGCCGGCTCCGGCTATGCCGCCGCCTATGACGGCTAAGTCGAACTGTTTTTCCCTGAGGAGCTTAATCGCATCGCTTCTGGACTGCATGATGTAAGAAGCGTAGCAAAAAAACCATTCGCACGCCTAAGCGACCGAAGCGTACCGAGCAAAAACGGCTGCGCCGGAGCAGATATATTGAAACTAATTTTGACATCTTGTCTTTTTCTAATGTTTGCCAAGATGTTGTCCCGGTTCTCAACAGGAATCTTGCGCGAGCCCGCCTGCAAAGTGGCAAACCTCAAGCGCCTCAGCCTCCCCACAACCTTATTTTTTGTCCATACTTCTTGAAAGCGTGGGGAACAACCGGGAAAATTGGCGACCGATTGCCGTATTCTTAGGCGATCGACATAAGCCCTATGTCGAATTCTGGAAAGTTCGGAAGTATTCAAAAGGCAGATTATGACTAATAGCCCGAAGCGAAACCTGGTACTAATCCTTTTATTATTGCTGATGCTTGGCACCAATGGTGGTGCCTATGCGCAATTGGGGGAGGGCGACGCGGACGCCGGTCCGTCACTCAGTCCTAGAACGCAACCCGCGCACAGGGCCATCAATCCATCACACACATCACACGGCGCTCGGCGGCAGGGTCAGGCGATGGTGGAGAATCGCTCGGCCAATATTCAGGAAATACGGAAGTATGCCGAAGTTCCTATGACCGCGGAGAATGAAGGTCGAGTCAACAAGCTCGATTCACAGGCCGAACAACTTTTCAGTCAGGGACGTTACAACGATGCATTGCTGCGTTGGCAGGAAGCTTATGGTCTGTCTATTGAAATGAAGTATTCCCGGGGACAGGGCCGAGCTCTGTGCGGTATGTCCAGGGTTTATCTCAGTCAGGGTAAGTGGGCCAAAGCCAAGTCACTGGGCGAAAACGCAATTGAAGTGCTGCAGCCGATTAACGATCTAGCTGATTTAGGTCGAGCTCGGGTGGCTCTGGCTCAGGCTTATTTCGGACTGGAGAATTTTGACTGGGGGATCAAGCAGCTTGACCTGGCAATGAAGAACCTTACTTCGCAGGAGAAGGTCGATCCTCTGCAGACCGCTGAGCTGATGCGCATGTCCGGCGGCGTTTTGTTGCAATCGCGCAAGATCATCGAAGCAATTAGATTTTTCCAGGAGTCCGCCAAATACTCCGAAGAAGCCGCTGACTATCCCAGTGCCTTGTACATGCACGTGAAGCTCAGCTCATTGATGAACGAAGTCGGGTTCTACGTTGCGGCAAAAGAGGAAGCGGAGAAGGCGGTAACGGTTGCCAAAACAGCGAAGAGCGATCGTGCCATGGTAAGCGCTTTGGCAGCTTTAGCTAATGCCGAATACATTCTGGGCGAGGTTATAAACGCCAAAGAGACATATCAAAAGGCTTATGCGCTGGCCGGCAAGATGGACGACAAGATCCTCAATCGAGAGGCGAAGTCGAATTTGCTCATGGGTTATTCGTTTGCATTGATCTGTGCTGGAGACCGTGAGCGAGCCGAGAAGATGCTTTCGAGCATTCTGCCTTACTTCGAGAAAGAATCAAAATATTATCAACTATGCGAGTGCCTCGACGCCTATGGTGTGTTGCTCACTAATAGCGGCGAACCATTCAAGGCAATGCCTTATTTCCAAAGAGCTCTGGATGCGCAATCGATGTTGAAACCTGCTCAGCCAAGGATGCAGGTAATGATTTTGCAGAACATGGCAGCTGCCGAATGCCGCTGCGGCAAATACAGAGAGAGCCTTGCCCATTTGAATTTGACCTTGCCGATTTTTGCCAAGGGCAAAACCGAATTCCAATTGCTCAAGTTGAGAACATTGGTATCGCTTGCCGAAGTCTCGGCCAAAATGTCCGAGAAAGAGAAGGCGCGCGAATACGCAGATGAGGCATTGCTCCTCGGGCAGAAATATAAAGATGATGCTTCATTGTGGCGAGTCTACACGCTCATTGCCCAGCTCGAGCTTGGTGAGCGCAACGAAGATAAGGCTAAACGAGCATTGGAGAATGCTCTATCGCATTTCCGATCGCCCCAGGCCGGCTATTTCCCTTCGGCTGAATATTTGCATTTCACCAGCTCACGACGTTCTTTAGGGCAACAGCTCGTTGCTCTTGTCGCATCGCAAGGCATGACTGAAAAAGCATTGCTGGCTGCAGAGCAGATCAAGGAAGAAGAAATCATTGATGCCTGGATTTGCAAAGGCATACCCGTCAAAGAGGGCGACAAAGATCTGTACAACGATCTGGTCAACCAGAGAGCTCATCTTCATGCCGCCGAGAGCTCCAGTACGCCGGATAAATTGGTTACAGAATGGACCAGCTGGTTGAGCCGGTTTGGAGAGCTCGCTCAAAAGAATAAGGCTCTTGCACGACTGGTTGCTCCATATCCGACCACGATCGACGAGATTATCGAAGGTGTTCGCGCCAGGCACATTACTGTGCTTGAGTATCTTGTCGGGGAAAAATCGAGCGTCGCTTTCACAATCGATCCAATCGGCCGCATATCAGCCACGGTTCTTCCTGTAGGGGAGGATAAGCTGGCTGAGCAAGTGAGGTCGTTGATAACTTCGGCCGATATAGTCGAGGGTGAGCCGAACGATAGTCAACAAAAGACGACCTTGTCAGTTCTATTTAAAGAGCTGCTGCCTTCTGCAATTCTCACATTTTTGCCGAAGACCGCGGACAAGCAAATCGTCATCGTCCCGGATACGGTTTTGTACAACTTGCCGTTTGCCGCCTTAATTGATGAGCAGGGGAAATATTTTGTTGAGGAACATCTCATTTCACTGTCTCCATCTATGAGATTGGCGCTCGATTCAGCGCCCGCTCACAAGGGCCAGTTAAGTGTCCTGATCGCTCTCAAGGATGACCAGAATGGTCAGACCGAATCGAGCCAGATTCTGACGGCAGTCGATCCCGATCCGGTTGTGACCCTTTCCAGCCAGAGCTATAGTCTGAATGAGTTGCAGAAAGAAGCGCAAGGAAAGGCAGTTCTTCACATGGCAGCGCCCATGCCCTTGAATGCTGAGAACCCGTTGAGCGCTAAGCTGCCTTTCGGCAGTGGTGATGTCACCACCAGTAATACCGCCGGATCGCTCTTCCAAATGTCCTTCCCGAACGACCTGGTCTTCCTGAGCAATACGGCCGTCAGTCAGGGTGATCAAGCCGGTCGAACGGTTCAGTTCTTAAGTCGCGGACTGCGTTATGCCGGTGCTAAGAGCGTCATGCTCAGCCTCTGGAATCAGCCCTGCCAGACGCGAATCACTGAAATCGCAAACTTCTACAAGAATAAAAAGAACGGATTAAACGACGCTCAATCGCTGCGCCAAGCGCAACTCCTGGCTCTCTCGGCCGATCGCAACCCCAAAGTCTGGGCTGCCTTCCAGTTGCTGGGCGGACCGATGTAAAGAGCATCCGGGGCGTCTACCATGGGTTACAATATCAGTCTTCTCAACCCCCTGAAGTCAAGCATGGCTTGAATGGGCGCTTGGTAGTGCGTGTTTGTTCGTCGGCGGTAATAAGGACCTGAATCATGCGTCATCTCATCACTGAAAAGCAAAAAGCTCGAAAACGGGGAGCATGCAAGATGGGGACGAGGCTGTGCGTAGGTTTGCTCCTGTCGGCTCAACTGCTCGTCGGTTCTGCCGGGCTGCCTCTGCCTGCCGCTTATGCAGCAGATGAGCGCCAATCGCACCAGTCGGGCGGATTTATTGCCGCAGCTCCTGGTGAGGCGATTACTGATGACAGCTTCTGGGCTTCCGGAGGTGCTGCCACCTCCGGCGAATCGCCAGCCGCCAATGAGCCGAAAGTCTTGCAGGTGGACAGTGATGAGCCGCGCAAAGCGGAGCCGGATAGCGCTTCGGCAAAGTCCGAGAGTGCCGCTAAGAGTGCTGATGCCGGTGCTCAAAGTGCTGATACCAGTGCTAAAAGTGCTGATACCAAATCCGGTATTACTGCCGATGGCGGAAATTCCGCCACTACGGGCACTACCAAAACCATAGAGGCAACCTCGACGTCTGCCGCCACAACCACTGCCGCGACAACCACCACCCCTACTTCCGATGCCGCTTCCAGTCAGGGCGCTAATCAAAGCCAAACTCAAGCAATTACCACAACCGGAAGTGAGAATAAGAGCCAGGCGAACGGGAACGACAGCAATACAAAGACCGCAGCGAGCAGCAATACAACTGCTCCTCCGGACGGCAGCACAAACGCGCCCGCGAGCAGCAGCACAAACACACCTGCGAGCAGCAGCGCAAATGCACCCGCGAGCACCGATGCCGCACCACAACTCGCCGATAAGACCAACGCATCGACTGATCACTCACAAGATGGTGAAGCCAGCAAGGAAGGCATCGGAGGTTTTGTTGGAACGAATGGCGGAGAGCTAGCGCTGCTCGAGCAAGGCTTCGTTCAATCGAACGTTCGGGAAACGCTTGGGGAAGTAATTACAATCGATAACGATCAAGCCGTTGAGCTTGAAGAAACGATCGCATATGAAGAGCTGCCCACTGATGAAGGTAAAACAAGAATCAAAAGTGGTGCTCAGTTTCCGGTTGTGATGTCATCGCAAATAACCAGCCGAACGGCGAAGAAAGGAGATACCTTTCAGGCCAGGCTGAAGTACGATCTTAAGATTGGCGACCGCCTCGTAGCCGACAAAGGCTCGCCCGTTTACGGTCACCTCGATTATTGTCTGCCGGCGAGATCGGCCATGCACTCACTGGTCAGTCCGCATCGCTGGTACAAGAACTCAGGCTGCATCGGGCTTTGCTTTGACGAGCTCGTCAATAAGCAAGGCGAGCACATTGCTCTCAATGCAAAGCCAGCTCGAAAGTCGCGAATCGTCAAAAACAAAGGCGAGGGACGAGAGCTTGGAGTCAACCATGATGGGCAGATCGTAGGACCCTGGGGTCAGCAGTTGCGCTACAAAGCGCTGCGCGTAGGCTTGAACTTCGCTCTTACCCCGGCGGGCGTTTTCAGTTTCGGCGCCATGCCGGTGGCACTGGGTGTGATAGGCGCGGCCAATCCCTCATTTGCATTCATGAAGCCAGTGGGTCTCAATGTCAGGCATCGAAGAATCAAAGGCTTCGCCTGGGGCTTCCTTAGCGGAGTACCAGGCAGTTGGATCATTGAAGACACAGTCGTAAAAGGCCAGGAAGCAGTGATCAAACCGGGCGATGAGTTCCTTGTCGAACTGAAGGAAGAATTCACGGGTGAGGCTCGCAGCGAAGCACAGCTGCTGCCAGGATCGAGCGCAAAGGTTCGCGGTCAAGTGTTGAAAGATCCCAACGCCAAGAAAGCGAAAACTCCCAAGGCGCGCTCTAGCTCAACCAAGACCAAATAGAGCCGGCATCGGCTGCACATCACATCAACAGCTGCACATCACGTCACCGGCTGGTGCGCAATTGAGCACAGCCTGGGGTGGTCGCCATCCTTGAAAGATGCGTCTGTCTTCCTGACAATGAGTATCGTTAAAGCGGCCGCTTTTTGCGTTTTTCGGCCTCTTTAACGATACTCATTGTCAATGGGTGGACGGAAAGAGCATCGCTCGGATGACAAGTGCATCGCAAGAGCATCACTGTGATCATCGCTCAGTGCATCACTCAAATGGAAAGAGTATTACTCTGATCGCAAGAGCATCACTCTGAGCATCGCTCAGTGCATCACTCGGATTGCAGAGCAATCAATCAATACGATACGCCGTTTGGTCCGCCTGCCATCGAGATGGGTGCGTCCAGTTGAACTTGTATCGGCGTTCCGGATTGAATAAGCACATCCTTGCCTTTGCGCAAAGTCATGCTGTCCACGACCCCGAGGCCGCCACCAATTGCGGTACCGGACCAGGCACCACGACCGACACCATGTCCGCCGCCGGCGATTGCACCAACTGCGGTGCCGAGTGCTGCACCAAGACCGGCACCAACAGCGCCTCTACCCACGGCCTGAACGGTTTTACCCTTCCAGGTTTCACCGACCATTTGTCCGCCGCCTCTGTCCTGATATTTGCCAATGCCGCCGACGATATGTGCAACGATCGGCGTTTCGACACCATCGGGAGTTCTCAATCTGTTGAATTGAATCTCCAGTTTGCCGGAAAGTCCAAGATAGCCGCCGCGTTTTGCTTCAGCTACCTGTCCAAGCAGAACCGAACCGGTTGGGATTTGTGTATCTCCCAGTATGATCGGCTGACTCAAGTTAGCTTGAATGACATCGCCCGGTCTGGCTACTTGCGAGTCAATCGATGTGGTGAGCATGGCTTGCATGGTCAGACCTGCCGGTGCGTAGGCCACTCGCCCTTGTCTATAGCCTGCCCCGCCTTGCTGATAAGCACCGGGCGGACCTTGATACGGACCGGGGGGCGGACCGTAGCCAGGCTGTGCCGGCTGCGTCGCGTTGTAAGTTGCCGTTCCGCCATATTGAGCCGGTCCGCCATACTGCGATTGAGCAGGCGGCGCGGAATAATTACTTTGTTGAATGGGGGGAGCGCTTGTCACCGGAGGTGCGCTATTTTGATAGTCGCCCGAGAGTTGTGCGACATAGTCTTGAACGCTGTTTTGATCTCTCAGCGCATTGCGCAAATTGTCCGCCCAGCGTTGGGCTAACACCGCCGGGGTTGTGCCATTCGCTTTGGCGCTGGCGCCATCGACGGTCATTACCTGGTAGCCGCCCATGGTGATCACAGGCAAGCCCCTTACATAGGTTATGTTTACCGCCGCTGGTGTTCTATCCTTGGCCGCCACCAGGGCATTGTCCAGGTTCTGCTGGATCTGTTCCGCTCTTGCCGTTCCGGACATTGAGGCGGTGGAGGCAAGATTGGAGAAAATCGGTTGCCCGGCGAAACGGACGGAATTGTCCGCTGCCAGCACCGCCGATGGTGCCAGGCAGAGCAACTGACTCAATACGAGAGCGCCGGCCACGCAGCTCTTTTTCATCGAAAACATTCGTACGGTGTTCATAGTGATGCTTCCCTATAATCTCGACCCTTCACGTGTCACATATTGAATGGAGGCGCCGCATTGTCTGAGCTGAAGTTGTGCTGCCTAGACCTTACACGGCGCTGACAAGAGAGACTTGAAAAGTCTAGCAATGTTCCCGGCTGGGTTTCTGAGAGTTTGATAAGCCCCGCTTGGTTTCTGGCTGGCAGTGGTCAAGAACGACCGTTGGTTTGGCGATAACATGAATGTTTTTGAATAAATGTTGAGGACAATCTTGATTATAAAGTCAATGCACTGCTTGCGGATTGAAGATGGAATTGCTTGAAAGATGCGCTCTTGTCACCGGCGCCAGCCGTGGAATCGGCAAGGCTATTGCTATTGAATTGGCTCGCATGGGAGCCGGTTTAATGCTCGTTGCTCGCAACGAAACGCACTTGAATAATGTGCGCTCGGAGATTGAGAGAATGGGCGGCACGGCTGTTATCCTGGCAGTGGATCTGGCAAAAGAGGAGTCGTGGCAAATTCTTCAGCGCCGGCTGGCAGAAGAAAAAACGCATATAGACATTCTGATCAACAACGCCGGTATATACACAACCGACTACATTGACGTCGATCAGACCCCAGGCTGGGACAGCGCTTCCAGCCAGGCTTGGCAGCAAACTCTGGCTGTAAATCTCACGGCGCCGTTTCAGTTATGCCGAACTTTGGCACCTGATATGGTGCAAAAAGGCTGGGGCAGAATCGTAAATATTTCGTCAATTTCCGGAAAAAAAGCAGAAACATTCGGCAGCGCCTATTCCGCCTCCAAGTTCGGTCTCATTGGCCTGACGCAATCTCTGGCTCTGGAACTGGCAAGGCACGGTGTGACCGTCAATGCAGTCTGTCCAGGATGGGTGGAAACGGACATGGCCAAAGATCAAATCAACGATCCGGAATGGTGCCGACTGAACAACATCGATCTTGAAGAATCCCTTGATATAGCCAGGCTTTCGGTGCCTCAAATGCGCTTCATCCAACCCGATGAAGTGGCATCTATGGTGGCTTATCTTTGCACCGAGCGTGCTCGCGGCATAACCGGGCAAGCGATCAACATCTGCGGAGGCTTGTCGATCACATGAGGAGCCAAGCCGGTTCAAAAGGATGAGAGGGTATCACATCATTGTGAGATCTAGTGCAACCGAATAAAGTGGCGCGAATTTGCTTGTGCTTCAATATCGTGCTAAAGGTATATCAAAGCAGCGATCGCACGGAGTCTTTTATAAGTGAGTGCTAAGGGAAACAGATTGGCGGAGAGAGCTTTGCAGAAGAACCGCTGGTTGGTCAAACAGATGGACGGGATGGAAATAATTTTCTCGCCCAGCCTTTTGGAACTTAACGAGGTCACTCATGCATTTACCACCAGGGTCGGGGGCAGCACCAAAGCGCCTTACGATTCGTTTAACCTGGGCCGCAGCGTCGGCGATGATGCAGTCAAACGCGATGCGATCGAAAACCGAAAGAAGCTCTGCAACACACTTTCCATTGACTTTCACAAACTGGTCGTGCCCGGCCAGGTGCACTCGCCTAATGTGGCGCTCATTGAAGACCTGGCTTCATTGCCCGATCTTAAGGGCGTCGATGGCGTGACGACCGCTCGCGAGCAAATCCCTTTGCTGCTTCACTTCGCTGATTGTGTGCCTGTGATCGTCGCCGATCCGCAAGCTAAAGCGGTGGGCGTCTTTCATGCTGGATGGCGAGGCACGGCTCAAAACATCGTCGGTAATGGTGTGAAGGTGATGGCCCGCGAACTCGGGGCCAAGCCTGAGCGCATGCGTGCGGCAATCGGGCCGGCGATCGGAGCTTGTTGTTATCCAACCGGCGAGGATGTCGTCGAGGCCCTCATAGCGACAGTCGCCGACAAAGGCATAGCGCAGAGTTTGATTCATCGCCTTGCCGACCGGGCGGCGCCGGATTTGAAAGCCTTCAATGCACTCCAGCTTCTGGAGGCGGGCGTCGAGCTTGTGGACACCTGTGACTTTTGCACGGCCTGCAAGCCGGAGCTCTTCTATTCCCACAGGCAGTCCGGTGGAACGACAGGCAGACAGGGTGCGCTCGTGGCTCTTGTTTGAGGCAGGCTTGAGCCGGGTCATACCTTTGAGTAAGGCAATCAGCACAGCTCTGCTGCGCTAAGGAAATCGCTCGTAAACTTGCCTGATGGCACCCGCCCCGATCACAATAAAGTATTAGAATGAAACATACTTCAAATAAGGTCGCCATCAGTCCTTTTATTCGACAATACTAGATGTTGAAGGGAGTCTCAGGTTTAACTGCCAGGTCAGGAACATAAAAAAGCTCCTCCCAACAAGCCATAGATTCAATGTGTCATCTATTCGATGCCAGGCGATAGTGTCTGGCCGCCTGCTTGGTGTCCTTTCTGCATCTGTGCTTGTGCTTATGCAGGGCATTTTGCCGGGCGCTTCGCTGGCAGATCCGGTCTTGATAGAGGAAAAAGCGGGCGAGACAACGCAAGTTAAGCATCAAAATGAAAAGTTATCGGTTGCCTCCGGCTCATCGCCTTCGTCTGCATCCGCTTCGCCCTCGCCGAACTTGCCCGAACCCTCTCCCGATCCTCTCGAATTGGGCTTGACGCCAGGTAAAATCGGCGCTGCTGCAGAAAAAGGCAAAGCGCAGCCAAACGACAAGCAAACTCGAGTGCAAATGCCGCCTCTCGCCCCGGCAAGAAAAACGCCGGCTGGTTCCGATGCGACCAGAATTGAAAGACCGGCAGCGGCGGCAGCAGGAAAGCCCGCTCCAGCCGCGCCTTCACCTGGTATACCGCCCCTGGCGCCTGGCGCTCGTGCTTCCTCCGGTGCTCCCTCTGGTGCTCCAAAACCTGGAGGTTCTCCTCCTCCTGCAGCGCCAATACCGGCGCTGAAGCCCGGTATTCCGTTGTTGGCGCCCACGCCGGCAACGACATCTTCAACTGCAAAAAATCCCGGGGCGCCGGCGGTAGCTCCGAAAGCGGGCAGTGCCAATTCGACCCCGGGCAGCGCCGCTTTTCCACCAAAGCCCGGTGCGCCCGTCGGCTCTGCATCAACTTTGACGAAACCGGCAAACTCGTCTGTTTCGCCAGGTGCACCTCAAACAGACAACGATCCCTATCCTACGATCGGCAAACTCGAGCAAGTCACCTTTGGCGGTGCCAGAGCAACTCAGAGTATTGATGAGCGTTTAGCGAATCTGGAAAATGCGATCTTTGCAAAGACATTCCCCAGCGATTCTTTGTTTGATCGCAGCGAACGCCTGAAAAGGACCCTGCTGGGTCCCGGCTATACGGAGGGTGGTGGTATTACCGACAGTGGCATCGATTTGACAATGCCGCCCGGCGGAATGGAGAATCCGGTCACCGGCGCCAACGGCGATGCCGCGGAGTTTCAGTATCTGGATGATCTGGCTCAGAAAGAGGAATGCCAGGCGGAAGCACCACGCCATGAATTGGAGGCCTTTGCTCTCGAGTTGATCAATTATGAGCGCCAGCGCCGCAGCTTACCGGTGCTCGATTCGGACGCGCACGCACAAAAGCTGGCTACCGAGCATGTAATCGACCTCGGCAAACGTGGCGTCGTATCGCACACTGACGCGCGTGGACGAAACCCCGATCATCGCTTTACCATATTGGGCGGGACCGAGGCGGTCAATGAGAATCTCAACGTCCTCAGCACCGCTGACTTGCCGTCGTCTAAACTGACCAAGTCCGTAGTCGCCAAGCTACTGAAGCAGATGTTGACCCGCCAGGACGATCGCGAAGCAATTCTGGCGCCGGAGGCGACGCACGCCGGGTTCTCCCTCGAGGTCAGCAAGGATCGAACCCGCATCATAGGCTGCACGGAGATTGTCACCAAACATGGTGCAATGCAGGACATTCCTCAAAAGGCTCATGTCGGAGATCGAATTGAGGTTTCCGGAACAATTGGCGAACCGTACCTTTTTGATCGCATCACCGTTGCCTGGGAAGGTCTGCCGGAAACGACCGCTACATCTGAGGAGGTGGACGAGCCGCTGCCTTATTTCCCTCCCCTGGATTACATCGCCTATAAAGAAAAATCCGAAAAGGACTACAGCAAAGCAATTTTCGCTTTGAAAACGGTCGGAATGCTTGCCGCCATAGCTGGTGGCATGTTCGTTCCTCCCGTGGCGCTTGCCGCACCTTTGATAATCATGGCAGGACCGAACCCGTCCGATGCAAAACCCCAGTCAGAAGTGCCTACGCGCGGCGGGGTTAAATTGCATGGTGGAAATTTCTCGGCGAAAATTCCGATTAACAATGCCAGCAAGGAAGGGCTCTACTACATTACCGTTTGGGCGTCCCTGGGTGAAGGTTCGAAGTCTTTCCCGGTCAGCCGCAGGACTATCCTGGTCAAATCAAGCGACTCAAGCGCTTCTGAGCAGGAGGAAACGACAGCCAATCCATCCGGCGGAAGCAGTCCGTCGAGCGATCAAACCAGCTCAGCGAGCGATCAAACCAGCTCAGCGCGTGATCAAAGCGGCTCGGCAAAACCACCAGATCCGATCAGCGGCAATCAGCAGAGTCTCGGCAAAGGCGGTGGGTCAGGCACAGCAACCAGTCAAACGACGCAGAAGACGGCAGAGCTGCAACAAAGCGCAAGAGGTGATTCCGGCGCAGCCAGCGGACAAAATCATCTTGAAAATGCTGATGCTGCTGCACAATCGAAAGAATTCAAAGGTGACAGGGCTCATGCCGAAAAGTTGGAGTTGCCTGCGAGCAAGAAGGGTAAGTGATCCGGTGATGAAACGTTTAATTGATCTGAGTAGCGCAGTGATAATTGCTTCACTGCTTGTCTGTGCGTCTCCTGCCTCTGCGCATGAGAAGAGAGCAGGAAGCGAACCGTTCGCTTCGCAACTGATGGCAGACTCGAGTTCCATCCAGAGAGCTGCCGCACCGTCGGCGCCACCATCAGGTGATTCGAGCCTGCTCAAGAGTGGCACTGATTCCACGATGTTGCAGACCGGAACTGACTCAACCATGCTGCAAACCGGCACGGAATCTACAATGCTTCAGGGCGGCACAGCCGGTGCTTTGATTCATGGACGAGCAGAGCAGGAGGGTGGTCCAATCACGATTTTGTTTCTCGTCGATGCCTCTTTGAGCATGAAAGATGGTCTGGGCGGCGGCAAGCACAAAATGGATGCGGCTAAGGAAGTGCTCGTCAAGGCGCTCGAGCGCATTCCCTCCGATTGCAATATCGGCTTGCGCGTTTTCGGTCAGTTCACCGGAATCGATCCCTGCCATGCTACAGCCCTTCTCGTTCCACCCGGAACTCATAATCGAGGCTCAATCGTCGAGAAAGTTCGGGGGCTGAAACCGATGGGCATGACGCCGCTTACCTATGCGTTGATGCAAACTGCCGAAGGCGACTTGGCGCACATTCAAGGCAAGAAGACAATTATTCTGATCTCCGATGGTGAGGATACTTGCGCTCTGGATCCCTGCTATTACATTCAAACCTTGCCATCACGCGGCATTCACCTCAAAATAGACATTGTCGGTCTGGGATTGAAGCACGATCCGCACGCTAGAAAACAACTCGACTGCATCGCCAAAAGCTCGGGCGGAAAATATTATGACGCTGACACGTCGGCCCAGCTCATAGACAGCATCTCGCATAGTGTGAGCAAAGCGATCAGTGGAACCGTCATTACACCTGGTGTCGCCCCTGGTGCGATCATAAAGAACACCGACACGCCACCGGAGTTGATACCAATCCTGCCGGCTGGAAAATTGATCGACGAAAAAGAGCTGCGCGAGAATAGCCAGCCAAAAAAGAATCGGGACAATAGTACCCAAAGGTGACTTGATTAAACGCCCTTCCGCATTCTGATTAAATGGATTATGCTGGAATGCGTGAACAGAAGAATTGTTCAGGTCGACCCGAGATCAGGACAGAATCACTGTGACCAGGGCTCTAAGACCGGAAGATATCAGCGAAGACGACCTGCAGGTTCCGCAAAGTGGACCCTACAGAATTCTTTTTGTCTGCGGAAAGCGGGACGAAAGTGCCCCGCTTCTCAGCCACCTGGAGAGAACCTCCGGCGGCGATCTGACGTTCAGACCATGCGCCACCATAAGTGAAGCTCTCTCGGTGCTGAAAGGCACAGTGATCGATTTGATCGTGCTCGCCCAGGACGTTGCCGCAGGGCAAGAATTCTCCGGACTGAGGCGGGTTAGAGCCATCTATCCGAATTTGCCCGGGATCATTCTTTCAAACACGAACAACCACAGTCTGGCAGGCTCCGCCAAAGACGAAAACGCTCAAGACTTCATCATCACCAGCCCATCCTCGCCAATTGAGCTGATCAAACTTCGTCTTCTCTGCTCGATTCAACGCATTCGCACCGAGCAATCGGTTCGCTCCATAGCGCTCAACGAGAAGTTCATCTTGCGCAGCATGGTCGACGAAGCGCCGCTCATGTTCGCCAGGTTGGACCAGTCGTTCTGCCTTTGCGATTGTAATCGGAACTTCGAGGAAGCCCTCAAACAGAGGCGGGCTCAGCTGCGCGGCCGCAGCATATTCGATCTGATCCCTGCCTTCAGCATCGAAGAGGTCGAGGCGCTGTTTTCAGGCGAGCAGCTCTACCGCAAAAAAATAATCATGGCCGATCGCGATGTTTATTGGAATTGTTTCGGCTGGACGTTCTCCAAACGAAATCCCGATGAGAAGGAAAACATCATAGTTGCTATCGATGTGACACAGGAAGTCGAGCTCAATATGTTCCGCGAAGAATTTATGGCTTCGGTCATACACGACGTCAGGAATCCCATATTAGGACAAGAGAAAGTCCTCTCGGCCCTGGTGCGCTCCGATGCCAACTTCTCCCGCGAGGAGATCAACACCTATCTCGTCAAACTGAGAAACAGCAACCTTCAGCTTCTCAACCTGCTCAGCACCCTGGTCGACAGTTATAGACTCGAGTGGGGAACAGCAAGCCCCTCAGCATCGGGCACCGATTTGAATGAGGTCATCCAGCAACAAGTTGATGAGTTTGAGTGCCTGGCGATGCTTTCTGAGAAGCGACTGGTAGTCGAATGTGCCGATGACCTGCCGGCGGCGACAATCGATCACCCATCTGCATACAGACTGGTGGCCAACCTGGTCCATAACGCCTTGCAAAATGCGCCGGCGAAAACTGAGATTGTTATAAGCACGGATAAAAAAGACCGTTCGGTCAGAGTCCAGGTAACAAATCACGGTCCGCCATTGAAAGCCGGCGAGAAAAACAAAGTGTTTCAGCGTTTTTCCAAGATGACTGACTCAGGCAGATTCCGGGCTAACTCATCAGGACTGGGTTTGTATTTCTGCAAGCAAACGGTCGATCGTTGCGGCGGCACCATTGATTTCGTCAGCGATGCCGACGGCACGACCTTTACGGTAACGCTGCCGATTGCTAAAGGTTAGCTCCTCTTTCATTTAGCTGTTTTCATTTTGACAACTGTCAACAACTGCTAGAATTCCGGCGCACTCGAAGCAGGTGAGTCGTGCGGGTGATTCTCAAGCAATTATTGTTGGCGATAACGCTCGTCAGTTCGTGCGGCGTCCTGGCTGGTCAGGCAATGGCGCAGCCGGACGGATCGGCAGGCTCGGACGATTCCTTTATCGGTGGCTTGCCCGATCCCGAGCAGATGTCCAATAGTGAATCGAGCTCGAGCAGTCGCTCACCCTCGAGCGAAGATCGATCAGGGCGCAGCCGATCGCGGGCAGCGGCCTCTCCGGCAGAGCAGAGCACCGATCAATCGGCAAACGATGCCGATCAGAGCTCCAGCACTGGCGATTCGTATCCGCGAGTCACTGAACTCGAAAAGGCCATTTTGAATCAAGCGTATCCAACAGAAGAACTTAGCAAACGTTTGGCGAGAATGGAGAAGAAGGCTTTCGGTGCAGCCTCATCCAGTTCGGATCTGGGAGATCGCACTGACGCGCTGCAGCAGTACGCCGAAACCAAGCTGCACAAGCGACTGTCATCGAATGCCGGAGCGGCAGCTGATGATGATATGTCGTACTTCAGCGATTCGCCGGCAAACGCCCAGTCTGGCGGGGGAGCCGATTCGTCCGGGGCGAGTGACTATCCGCGAGTCGATGCAATCGAGAAGACAATTCTGGCACAAAATTTTAAAGACCAACCGCTCGATCAGCGCCTCTCGCGCATGGAAGCCAAAGCCTTCGGCAACGCCTCAAAGAGCGATGATTTGAGCGCTAGAACCGACGCCCTCGAGCAGTATGCCGTCAAGAAATTGCATATGAAACCATTCGAGCAATCCGATGCCGATAATGCCATTGCTGGTGGTGGCACACACCCGGGCGGCTTGTCTAAGAAATTCCTGGCGGTGGTGGCAAATTCTTTATTGGGCGGTCTTGGTGGTACGCCGGGCGGCATGGGAATGAATCCGTTTGGCTATCCCGGTTATGGTGCCTTCTCCGCCGGCAACTTCGGTGGCATCCGCGTCCGTCCGCGCTCTGCCGTTCAGCCGCAGCAACCGCAGCCTCCGCAGAAGAGCCCGGAGCAGCAGGCCGAGGAATACTACGACGAGCAAGTCGTCCATGCCGATACACCACCGCCTCCGCAGGCTCGACTGATAACCAAAGTGGCGTGGTGCGAAGAGCAAGTCTTCGGGCATACATTCCCTCAGATGCATTTGACGGCCAGGCTGGAGCAGCTCAACCGCGAGCTCAATTTTGCTCCTGGCAAATCAAGTGTCGATCTAATGGATGATGTTGCCGCACTTATGAAGAGCGTGCAAACGCGAAAACAAGCGGGGCGCTCCGATTCACCGGCCGTTCATTGACCGCAAAAGAGCGAGCGGTTTTTAGCCAATATTGACGTTTTCTTGATGCCCCCCGGCCTTAGGCTGGTCTCAGACGCGTGAGGCGATCAGACAAGGGAGGTTAATATGAACGGCAAGAAATGGCAGGCAATCGAATCGAGCGACTCACACCTGGTTGTTTGCCCGGTAATCTCGCTGGTTTTGTCTTTGTCACTGATTCTGTGGTCTGTGCCAGCCGGAGCCAAAGAGCAGTCCGCCTCACGCGCCCCGGCTGGTGTTTCCGATTGTGCTGATTTTTTTGTTCTCGATCAGGCTCAACCTTGCAGTTCGCCATCAGCGGCT
>JAJPJO010000028.1 GCA_021324135.1 Pseudomonadota bacterium | reverse complement strand
TTTCGCATCTGTTGCTGTGTGCTTGGGAGCCGACCTCTTTATCTGTTTGGCGATGGTCGGCTGTCCCGGACAGCATGGCACGATTCGCCATTCCGGGCACTGACCTTTACAGAGCGATTCCAAAGGTCGGGAGATCGGCTTCATATTAACGGTTGGTCTAACAGCCCTACAAGGGGATGATATTTACGAAGAACCTATCACGCGAATATCGAAAATCCGTGTTCCGGCAATTCCAGTTGAAAAAGTCTTTTCTTCGAAATGATGCGGCGCAACATACCACGCCTGAGAAATCTTGCGTCTCGCGCTCAGGATGGCCGCAGCAACGGCCTGGATTTTTGACCCTGTAAGACCGATCTCTACATTGGCGCCTCTATCTGCGTACAGTTCAAGAAAACGCTGATCGAGATATGTCAAGGAAGCAGGAAGGTCGCTCGTGTCAATTCGGCTGACTGTGGCGTTGTGATAGCTCCTGCATAGGAATTCGGATGCGAATTGCGCCACCTTGGCTCTCGGCTTTTCACCCTGCGGTGCTATCACCTCGATAAATTCAAATTCCCGTTTGTCGAGCAGTGAAAATAGTCGTTCGTGCTTTGATGATGCGAATGCAATCATGGCGCGCGGGCGCGAAGGGTCGGTAGCCTCCTCAAGCAAACGCATGTCTGTGTAGGGCCCACTCTCTCCTTTTAGCACGTGAGCCAATCTTTCTAAAAACACCAGAGGGTCTTCAGCCTCCTTTGCTGCTAACAATAACTCCAGATCGCGTTGCAAAGGATAGTGCTGGGCAGCAGATGTATGGCACAGCAGTACGCGCCCCTTTTCAATGAGTTCACGTCGCACAGGATTGAAAATAAGTGGTTTTGATAACCCACTTATATCAATAAGGGAGATGCCGTCCATCTTGGGAAGGGAGACTACGGCCTTGTCGTTGTCGATTTCCTGAATTTCTTTTCCCGCGTCTCGCCACAATTGGCTGATCTCTTTTGCGTGCCCTTCTAAGCCGTACCTAACAGCGTGGACAGCACGCACCTTTGCAACTCGAGCAAGAATGCGGTTCGATTCAAGTGTTCTTTCCTCAAATCCGAGACCCGTCAGAATATTTCCAAGATCAATATTTCGGAGATCGTCCTCGGATATCACGCTGATGTCGATATCAATCGGCTTAGGGCAACCCTCTATGCCATCATCGAGTTTTTCTTGATTCCCATCCAGGGTGGAACTGTCGAACAGTTCAACTTGTCGAGACTCGAATACTTGCCTCTGTGGCTGTGTGGATTCCTCTGCCGCCACTTCTACGGGTGATTCAGAGGATTGATATTCAGCATCCGACTCATCTGTTATCTGACTACGTAACAAAATCTCTTTGGAAGGCCGTTCTAACCATTCCTGCAGATTGGCACCGGACAGTTCAAAGCGATCGCGGTCTGCGAGTCCGATGAATGCGGCTAATCCATAGATTTTCCGATAGCTCAATTTGAACTGCTGAATGGGGTTGGAATCCCTGGTCTTGGTTCTCGGAGAGCCACCTGAATAGACAAATACACCGGCATCAATGAGATCCCGTAAGACGTCGATTTGCTGTTTAACAGTCGCTTCGTTGTCAGCAGAGACACGGACATAAATCGAGGAATACTGCCGGAGACGCCTTTTGCCCGCAATGTTATTAGACCGGACCAAAAGGTCATGCGCGGCAGCAGCGAACGCTAGAGCGTGATTCTTGAAGCGCCCCTCTCTTCGGTCAAGGTCGTACAGCCTTCTCGAACTCATCGCTAAAAAGCAATCAGACTGCGTCGCCGCGGGAATTGGGACAGCGCTTTTACTGCTTTCGCCAGCAGCCTTTCTGAGTATCTCTTCGTATAGCAGGATGAGGTCACCAATGTCGCCGACACATACACTGGTCAGGCAAGAGAGGCCTCTATATGCCTGCTTTCGCTCCTTCGATGTGGTATTCGATGAAGCAATTTCCCTGGCTACTTGTTCGAGGGCGACATCACCTAGTAGTTGTCGGGGACTGAACCCATTGGGATGCGAAACGTGAAAGGCTGCCCGCTGTTGAAGTATTTGTGCGACGAACTCGTTTCCCTTTTCTTTGTCTGAAGTGATTGTTTGAAATACATCTGCGCCAAGGTCGAATACGGCTACATCGCGATCTATACGAATTGGATGGATTCGGCCTGGTGATTGCAGACCCAACTCAATGGTCTGCCATTCCGAAGTAAATTTGAATGCACAAGAAGGGCTTTGAAAAAGAAGCGCAGAGAGCAATTCGGAAATTCTATCGAGTTCCAAATGTCTGGTCGAAACATCGTCTAAAAGGAACAGAACAGTCGAATCTTCAAAGATCGGTGAACAAAGGCGGAGTTGCTGCGCCAAGTGAGAAAACACCTGTGCGGGGGCTTGTTTCACCATGTATCGTTCATTCCCTTGCGTTGTGAGCACCGCGATCCGCTCTAATTTGGCTTCGAGGTCTGAGATCGATAGGACACTTCTCAACTCGTCACCTCCATCCAGATAATCCCCCACAGCGGAACCAAGGATCGTATGCGCTCCCGGGGCAATAGAAGCTGGGCTTATATCTTCTATATGGAGTAGAGCTCGCGCGGCCTGAAGGGCGTAGTTCACATACAAGCGAGTAACACGATGATCCAATTTGTACATCGAGTGCCGTAAATCCAATAGTCGCTGAGCTGATACAAATAACCCCACAAAATGATCGGCTTTCAATCTCGCAACGATATCGGACGCCGTTTCGGTATCCCGCTTGGCTGCGCGAGCGTGAATGTCAAGCGCTCGGAGCAACATCGTTTTTCCGCATCCCCGCATTCCTGTGACTATTTGAGGTCCGGGTTTGCTAACTTCTGTAAGCCATCGCCCATCGGGGTCTACTAATAATCTGGGTACATTCCACGATTCCAGAGTCTGTGCGTTATAATGATCTCCGAATCCCCGCAATTTCAGAGGAGCGTTCCACGGTTGCCAGTGCCGAGACGCACGGTAATATGCTTCTTCAATCTGCTGAATTAGATCTTCTGGGTTAGGCTGCCGAGCGTTTGGCGGGTTTACGAGCAATCCATTGACGATGGTTTGAAGTGCGAGCGCTGTTCGATAGTCTCTGTCTTGCAGACCCTGGGGAGAGTGCAGTAGATGAGCGAGTAGCTTGTCAATATGCGTGGCGATGAATAGCAGGTCGCCGACTCTATTTTCAGAGCTCTTGCTTTCATCCGACATGCTCCCCAAGTCAATGGCCTTAACACGGATCATGTCGCTGATTGCGTGGGGGCGTCGAGCTTCGGGGCGGATGCGCTCGACGATTAGGTTTTCATCATGAAGATCATTGTGATTTAATTG
>JAJPJO010000383.1 GCA_021324135.1 Pseudomonadota bacterium | reverse complement strand
TGTCATCAAACGCCATTGCGTTCGGTCAGCATGGCGGCGCCGATGATACCGGCGTAATCCCCGAGTTTTGCCTTTTTGACCGTTAAAGAACGGCTTGGAATGGGGAGCGCCCGGTGCATAAGCTCGTTCACTGCAATGTCGAAATATAGTTCGACTTCCTCGACCAGACCGCCACCAAGGATGATGCGCTCGGGATTGTAGAAATTGACCACGGAAGCAAGACCGGTTCCCAAATGTTTCGCAGCTTCCTCGACTGCTCTTGTGACCAGCTTGTCTCCTTGCTCGAGGGCTTGCGAAATCGCGCGTGAACGGATCAATCCCTTGTTTTCATCGATGTCGGCAACCACCGATGTAGCATGCCCACGCGTTATGCCGGCCATCACTTGTTTGGCGATGGCAAGCCGCGATGCGTAGGCCTCGAGGCAACCCAGTCCGCCGCAGTTACAAGGTCGGCCATCGGGATAGAGGACGGTATGTCCGATTTCGCCGGCGGTGCCGGAGGCGCCGTGATAGATTTTGCCTCTATTCACAATCCCCGAGCCGATGCCGGTTCCCACGAACACGCAAACGAAGTTGTCGCATTTTTTGCCGGCGCCGAAGTGCATCTCGCCAAGCGTCGCCACCTCGACGTCGTTCCCGATCTTCACAGGAACGCCATAGTGTGCACTGAGCGGCTCGGCTATCTTCAAATTATTGGCGCCGATGTTTACACCTGATAAGAGAATGCCCCGCTCTCTATCGACCATTCCTGCTACGCCGACGCCGATGGCCTTGACCTGCTCCGGCTCAATGCCGCTCAGCTCGATCGACTCTTCAATTACACCGGAGAGCCGCTTCAGGATTTGATGTTGTTCACTGGCTTGCTTGGTTTTCTTCTTACTGGTGCCCAGCAATTCGCCGGTTTTCGTATTGATCACACCGGCGAGCACTTTCGTGCCGCCAAGATCTATACCTACTGCATAACTTTCGGCCATATCGTCTCCTGAATCAGCATGATGCCGCTGAGTCGCTTGCCGACTCCGGCGTTTACTCGCCATAGGTTAGCAGATCTTGTCAGCTTCTATGCCTTGGTGCGCCAAACCGAAATGGATTCAGGATTTTGCTTGTCCAGCTGCGGCCGTGCTCGGCGTCGGTTTTGGAAAGTTCCTTGGGCTGCACAGGTTGGGCGTTTTTCGCTTTGGCGCTCTTTGGTACCCTGGCCTCGGCACCTTGAGGAGCCGGCTTAGCAGGAGCAACAGCAGCCGAATCCAGAGCTTCACGTGCCTGATCCTTTGCCATTGTCTTGCCGCTAATCTCATGAGCGCTCGACGAGATCTCCGGCTGCACCTTGTTCGTGCCATTAATGCTGGAGGGCGGCATCAGAGATCCGTCCATGCCCAGCCAGCCTTTGCGTTTGGACAGGGTGAGCAATGCCGTGTCTTGCTCTTCCATGCGCGCTTGCAAAACGCCGCTCATCATCGGCACATGCGACAAGACGTCGGGGCCTTGATAGAACTCGCTCAGATCGCCTGAGGGTCTGTAATAGAGATCGGGGTTGTGGACCAAACGCTTCGCCGCATCAGGCTCGAGCACGGTGATGGTGGCCGCCACTTTGCGTTGCGAACCCGGTGCGTTGCGCGTCACTGTCTTGCCGTTCACAACCATGGTGGTCGATCCGCCACCATCTAGGTTCATTGCCTCAACACAGCCCATCTCTTGCATAAATTTAGCAAGATCCCACATATTATGCGGGCCTTCGACAGTTGCCAGAATGAGATGCTTATCGGCAGTGACACCACATGCGGTGCGGCGAGTGATCTTGGCGCTCGTCCATCCCGTTTTGAAATGCTCGCCCTGCAGTCCGACGAAGAGTTTACCGTCTTTGATCAGCGTCGGTCCGCCGCTCACGGCATGCTCTACTTGATCCCAGTCGTTCGGATCGGTGTACCAATTGAGATCGACGAAATCGCCGCGTTGCAGGTTGGCGAGCTCGCTATCTTTCAAATCGGTCATCACATACCCGCCATAAGGAATATTGATGGAACGATTTTGAATGTCGGTCACCTCGCCGCGATTGCTGACGGCAACCAATACGCCTTCATAAGGCAAAGTAACATTGGCGCCCCAGCGGCGTGTGTAAACAATCAACCTGGCACCGTGGCGCCGCGGTTGGTTCATGTTGTTTACCCAGAGGGAAGAAACTTTCGGATTGGAGGTTTGCAAAATTCCGTGCAAGTTCACGCGGGCGAATTTCAAGTCGCCATCATCGTCGATGCCCATCGCCACGCGATTGAATAGCGATCCGGAAACCCATTCCCCGTCCACTTTGATGGTACCGAGGGGGGTGCCGTCCTTCTTGAAGTAGTTGGCATTCACTGCCACGAGCGCACCGCTTTCTTTGGCGTGCTGCTCGACGGTCTTCAAGCCGTCGAATGTCTGGCTGGCGAGGTAGGGGCGGACCTTAACCTCGGCGTTTTTCATATCGACATCGACGACGTTGACATTCAAGGCGCCGTGGCAAAACTTATAAACTACGCCGGGCTTGAGTGTGAGCTGATTTAGCTTCTCCAGGTAAAGTTGCGGTGGTATCGCCTTTGGGGCGGCGTGAACCACTGCTCGTCCGCGCTTGCCGCGCCCCCGGCGCGAAAGCCGCTCGGCTCGGGCGGCGCGTCGTGAAACAATGCGGCTGCCTCTTTTGCTGCTCGATTTTGCCTGGGCTCGGCCCCGTTTGGACGAGCGACCAGCGGTTGCCTGCTTCTTGCTCAACCTGCCTCTATTGCCTACTGCAGCCCGAACGGCTGATGAATGGTTGGCTCTGGAAGCCTTCGCGTGAGTGCTGAGCATGGCTGAGGCCGGCTCGGACAAAAACAAGTCGCCCAATAGCAGTCCGGCTGCCAGGGCAAGAGAAATTGCGGGGAACGAGAGCAGCTTCTTTCCTGCAAATGAGCTGCGATCTGCCACTTGTGGACTCCTCGTACTAAAGGTTGGGACTCTAAGGGAAAAGGAAAAATTCTTGTAAAAATTATGTACCCATTTCGTCCAATAAACAAATCGTTTTAACCTAAAGAATCTTTGCAAGAACCTCTTGGCCACACGGTTTTGTTCGAGGACATCTGCCTGGAGCCTATTTAACTCCAGTCAGAATGCGGTTTTTTAATGATTAGATGTCAGGCTCGGGCCATATATCGCTTGAATACACAACGAGAACCGCCGGCTGATAAAAATCAGCCTCACATACTCCAGGCGCAACTCGAATATGAACTGCTCGGATCTGAAATTGATTCTATGCCAATTTCAAAAATTTGGCTCGTTTGACGCAGAAATTTATAAATGTCGCGAAACTGGCTTGCTCTGCGCTTTCCAGTAATAACGCCGGGCTCCGGAACTACTTGTTTTTCGATGTAATGTAGCGTTCGCGATAAGCTTTCACTTGCTCTTCCCGCTCAGCAGGCGGCAAAAGCGGGAAACCCAATTCGATGCGTTGCTCGAGAAATGCATAAGCAACCTTCTCAGCCAGTTTCCTGATCTCTAAAATCCGCTGCATGCGCTCGTCCCTGCCGAGGACGCCGCGAGCATCGAGCAAATTGAAATTGTGCGAGCATTTGAGCACCTGCTCGTATGCCGGCATCACCAGCTTCAGATCGAGCAGGCGCATGCCTTCTTTTTTGGCATTCTCAAAGATCTGCAGGAGCACCTCGGGATTGCTTTCCTCGAAGTTGTAGCGTGACTGCTCGACTTCGTTTTGATGGTAGAGCTCGCCGTACGTGACCTTATCGTTCCACCTCAAATCATAGACGTTGTCTACGTTTTGCAAATACATGCACAAGCGCTCCAACCCGTATGTTATCTCAGCAGCCACAGGTTTCACGTCCAGCCCGCCGGCTTGCTGAAAGTAGGTGAACTGCGTGATCTCGAGCCCGTCGAGCCAGACTTCCCAACCGACACCCCAGGCGCCCAGCGTCGGCGACTCCCAGTTGTCCTCGACAAACCTGATGTCGTGCTCGAGAGGATTGACGCCGAGTGCTTTCAAGCTGTCGAGATAAACGTCTTGAACGTCATCAGGAGAGGGCTTGAGAATCACCTGATACTGAAAGTAGTGTTGCAGCCGATTGGGATTTTCGCCGTAACGCCCATCGGTCGGGCGGCGGCAGGGATCGGTGACCGCCATGTTCCAGGGCTCCGGACCGAGGACGCGCAAGAAAGTGCCCGGGCTCATGGTGGAAGCCCCTTTCTCGATGTCGAAGGCTTGCATGACCAGGCAACCGCGTTGGTCCCAAAATTGATTGAGCGCTTGAATGGCTTGCTGGAAGGTCAGCATCTCTGATTTCCACCGGCTTGCTGAGTGAACATAATAGATAGAGCTTTAGTTTAACACGCCCATTTCCGGGTACATGAAGCGTTGAGGAGCCTTTGAGGAAAATGCCGTCAGGCGTTGTGCAATCGGGCTGATAAAAAAGCGGTTACGCAAGAGATCGTAACTGAGGCGGGAGGCAAAAGTGAAAACGGACGAGCGAGATGAGCCAATCTACGAGTCGGACTTAGGCGAAGACGAGGAGGAAGCGACCAGAGTAGCCAATCCCGACGAGCTGGCTTATCCGATGGCAGACGCCACAGCCATCGAACTTCTTGCCCCAAAAGCAAAACGGCTTCTCGATAACATTAACAGCGTGCTGATCGGACAGATGCAGGCGGCGCGCCTTTCGATCATCTGCTTGCTGTCAGGCGGTCATGCTCTGATCGAAGACGTTCCCGGCGTCGGCAAAACGCTCCTGGCAAAATCGCTGGCCATGTCGGTGCATGCCAAGTTCAAACGGATTCAGTGCACGCCCGACCTGCTGCCATCCGACGTTTGCGGTGTCAGCGTTTTCGAATCAAAGGAAGGCACATTCAAGTTCGTGCCCGGTCCGATTTTTACCAACATATTGCTGGCCGATGAAATCAACCGCGCTACACCCCGGACCCAGTCAGCGCTTCTGGAAGCCATGGAAGAACACCAGGTCACCACTGATGGTGCGACGAGAAAACTGCCCGAATTATTTTTCGTGATCGCGACTGAAAACCCGATTGAGTATCACGGCACGTTTCCCCTGCCGGAAGCTCAGCTCGACCGATTCATGATCTCGCTCTCATTGGGTTATCCAAAACCTCATCAGGAAGTGGAAATACTCGACAAAACTCTTCTGGACCGCGCCTTTGAAGTGGATGCCGTCTTGACCGAGGCGGAGGTTCTGGAGGCACGGCAGGCGGTCAAGCTCGTCTTCGTCGACCCTTCCATCAAGAATTACATCGTCTCAATCGTCAACGCCACACGCAAACATCCAGCCATAGTGCTTGGAGTCAGCCCCCGCGGAAGTCAGCTACTGATGCGGGCCGCGCAAGCCGCTGCCTTCGTGGACGGGCGTGACTTCGTCAAGCCGGACGACGTAAAGCTTCTGGCACCATACGTTTTAGGACACAGAGTCATACCGAAGGTCAGGGAAAGTCGCGTTAGCCATGCTGAACTTATTGAGAGAGTCCTCGAAGAAGTCCCCGTACCGGTCTAAGTTTCCAGTTCCGGAACTGGGCGTGGAATTCAACCTGAAGGGATTGCGCGTGCCCATCGGGTTGGGCAAGTATTGCCTGATCCTCGAGCAGCGCTTCTGGTACATGCTTGGCACGGTAGCCGTGCTCTATTTCTTCGCCATTGAGACGGCCAACGATTGGTTTTATCTCCTCGCTGCCGGCGGGGTGACAGCCATTCTCCTGGGTATCCTCATGCCGCTTTGTCAAATACTCGATATCGAGGCGGCATGCGCCATTCCTCCGGATGCCGTCAGCGGCGACCGATTGAAAGTGAGAGTCAAGCTGTCGCGCCGCAGCGCCAAGTCGCGCTTTGCCAAAATGTTTCCGGTAAAGTGGCTGGTGGTCAGAGCCATGATGGTGGGGCACATGCAAGAGCAGAGTGTGCTGCGACCGATCACCGTCGACACGATTATGAGCGAAGCCTGGGTGGTGGCGCAGAGTCCGCCCCTGCACAGAGGCGTGTACGAGCTGGAAAGTCTGGAAACCTATTCTTGCTTTCCATTCGGTCTTGCCTGGTGGTCGTGCAGTTTCGACATCAAATCAAAGACAGCGGTCGATAATCCGACTGTAACGGTTTATGCCCGCACCTCGGGGGTCGAGGGCAACTTCCTCTGGCGCTTGAGAGCCAGCGGATCGAGTGCCCTGATTTTCTCGGCGACGAGATCGATTACGGCTATGCCATCATCTTCGGTGCGCAGCTTGCGCGAGTTCGTCACCGGCGACAGTCCTCGTTTGATCCACTGGGCATCCTCAGCCAAGACAGGCAAGCTGCTCGTGCGCGAGTTTGAATCGGAAGGCTTGCCCGCCTATGACGTTCTCGTCGATCTGACACTGCCGTGGGCGAGCGAGCAGCAGTTCGAGCTGGCAGTTTCGCTGGCCAATTCCCTCCTCAATCTCGGCTTCAAAATGGGCGGCGCGCCTGAGCTTTTTATCATTCCCGATCCGATGGACGCGCCCGAGCTATTGCCCAACTGCTTGCTTGACGTGCCCCCGTCTCCTCCAGGTATCGCTCGCTGGGCCCAGCTTCTGGCCCGCGTCGAGGCCGTCGAGCCCAAGGATCCTAATTTCGACATCAACCTGCCTAATTTCGGCGCCGACAACAAGCTGGCACTACTGGCGGTGCGACCGCCGCAGGAAGAAACGGAGAACGGCGCTCCCCCGACACCAAGAGATGACCTCGAGCTCTGGGTTTTGTCACGCGCTTTTCGCGAACCATCCACATCCCAGGAGAAGGCCGAGGAATGGGCCATGGGTCAAAGAAAAGTCATTCCAATCGCGGCAGGCTTCTCGGATCGACGCGGTCTGGCGAGCAAAGGGCCCGCCGGTCGTATTCTTGCGACCGTGGATAAATTCGAGGATATCGCCCGGCTATGACTGAAGCAAACGACGACAAGAATGCGCCTCAAACACCCGGCTCGCCCTCAGATTCGCAAGCCGATGCCTCAAAGGCGAGTGCTCCGGGAGCGACGGAGACTGCCGGACAAAACCTCAGAAGCGAATCGGACAAAGCAGAGCCGCAGGCAACGCTAAAGGAGAAAGAATCGCCTCATAAAGATCCCTATGCCAGTTTGCGTCTTTTCGATACGGCAAGCACCCGTACAGTCAAACAACGCGATACGGGCAAACAGACGGATCAGACCGGGTCTGGCGCAGCAGGCGGATCCGGCGCAGCGGGCGGGTCAAGCTTGCCGGGTAGTTCTGCCGGCGGTACCACCGCGGCTACAATCAGCAGCACCGCCACTGCCACCAGAGCAACAAGTAATCGTTTGCCTGCGCAAAGGCGAAGCCGATACAAAGACGAAGGCAAAGGCTTGCTGAGCACCACCCTTGTGCAGGGAGAGCAGGAAAAGCCCGGCAAATCTCAGGAAAAAATCGAGGAGTCAATTCCAATTCGCATTGCCACTCTTTCGATGGTCATCCTGACCGTGACTTCCTCCGCCGCTTACTTCAACACGCCGCTGTTGATGGCATTCATGCTCATCTGGCTTGCCATGTTCGGTACTCTCCTCTCCTATTGGTTCAGAGAAAAACGGCCCATGTGGGTCAACATTCTTCCGACGCTGGGCGCTTTTGCAATCATCGTGTTTCTGGTGCACGAGCTGGCCACGCAGTTATCCTCGTCGCATATCAATGTGCTTTTCCCCTTTGCCAGCGCACTTTCCGGTTTCCTTGCTCTGCATTGCTTCGACTTGCGCCGCCGGATCGATTTCGCCATCTCAATGCTGATCAGCCTCGGGCTGCTCGTTTGCACAGCCTGTGTTGCCACAGACCTTCTCTTCTTTGGTTGGATCCTCGGCTACATGACGACATTAGCGCTGATGTTCTATTTCGATTGCGTTTCGCGCAGCAAAGAAGTCGGACCATCCAGACCGATCGGCGAGGGCAGACCGGCCTCCCTGCCGAAACCTGCGGCAGTCCGTAAGCAGGAGATCGG
>JAJPJO010000187.1 GCA_021324135.1 Pseudomonadota bacterium | reverse complement strand
TTGTTCCCATTTCTTCCCGATCGTTTCTCTATCTTTATAAAAATTGATGGACCGACACATGCGAAATTTTCCATTGCCAGCTTTTGAAGGTGTGCGATATAATGGCATAGTTGTACCAGTATTCAATTGACTGGTGACAAACTTTTCCTCCTATTTCAAACGTTCTCGGCTGCTAGTCACGTAAAAGGCAGCCATTTGAAATCTCTCTATCACTGAGTTTCACGCACTGGTGAATTTAAGGACGCCGGTCGAAACCAGACCAACGAACAAGGAACAGAGTTCATGACACAAGAAAACTCTATCGGATCTGGCGTGCCCCGATCCGATCTTCTCAGCCGGCGAGAAGCAGCCGCTTATCTCGGAGTAGCTGAACAAACGCTTGCCGTATGGGCTTCGACAAAGCGAGTTCACATTCCATTTATAAAACTCGGGAAGCTCGTTAAGTATCGGAAGTCCGACCTCGATCAGTTCATCACTAAGAATCTTCGAGGAGCATAAAGACAAGGCCGGAGAGCTGGACACAATGACGAACAGCAATCGTTCGACTGTCCTCTTTGGCTTGGTCTCGTTCTTGCGTTTGCGTCGATTGCAGGCGCCCTCAGTCGAATACATATCAACAGAGGTCAAATCATTTATGGCAAGACAGAAGAAACGTGATCCCTACAAAGAATACGAAGAGAAGAAGATCTGGATTACATCGCTTGATGCTGCGCAAAAGGAGAATTCAAGAAAACCAATTAGAGACTACAAGCTTATTGAGGCGAACTACTGGCAGGCATTGTCCGAGATGAATCCGGAAAACTCGCTTGACGCCGAGTTTGTCGATGTGGTGCTCGAACTGTGCGCCTTCTACTTCGATACGAACCGGTACCTCTCGGCGATTGCTCTCATAAGGGCTTTGGCTAGGTTCTCTATGCTCTGCGGGTATGATGAGTGTCTCTCTGATGGAATCTATCCTCGTCTCATCGAGCTGTGTCTGATCTTCGGACTCCTGGCTGAGGCGAATGAACTGGCCAAACATGCGTTGGATGAGCTTGAAGTTCTCTACATCGAGAGGCAGATTGGTGTTAACCGCATCGACAACTTTGACGATAAGCAGAAGGAGCAACAAAGAAGGCAGATACATGCCTGGTATGAGGAACTCAGAGCACGAATCAATGGGCTTTTAGAAGGCTCTACCAGCATCAGTCATGCCGAGCATTGTACAGCGGAGTTTCAAAAGATCCTCGCCCCGCTTGAGGAGCGCCTATTGAATTATGCTGAGGTACACAGTCGCAAGCCGCCATCCATGAGTCTCATGTACATGCAGGATCTTCTATGTCAGATGAACTATTACAGGGAGGAGATTCTCGACGACGATCTGTCTGCATAGGCGCTGCGGCGACAGATCTCTATAAAAAAGAATGCCAGCTCTTGAAGGGTTGGCATTTTTGCTTTTGGTAAATAAATGAAAAACACGAGTGATCACTACAACTCACTCAATCACTTCGGCAAGCATTTTGAAGCAGCATAGTGAAGACCTAGTGCTGCCTTGTTCGGCTGCTGCTGACTCTTAATGGGTAATCGAATTTTCTTCCCGGCTAGCTCAGCATATAGAGTCTGCTTAACTTCGGCAGCAATGACTATCGTCATGGTGTCCGGCTCTACAGCAAGCAATCCAAGATCGAATAAAGTGTGTAGGTCCGCCCGGAGCAAGAGTCCATTGCACACATGATTGCTCTCGTTACCCATGTATGCAAGTATATGTGCGGCTTCCAGGGCATCGACAGCGTCGAATCCGCTGAATGCGCAACGCCCTTCATATGCTTCCAATAGGACTTGTCTAAAGCGTGTTTGACCACGGCGAGCCACGATCGAAGTCGCTAATCGTGTGCGGGTGTCTCCAATCAGCTCAGGCTTGAAGTCCTTGTCGGACTCCACTTCAACCAACTCACCAAGAGAATTGTCTTTTCTTACTCGACTTCTAATTGCACTTGCAGCCGCACGGAGCACACTTGGCGTATGAACAAACTCATTCCAGACTTCTCTATCGCCCTTCCCACCTGCGCTCAAGCCCTTCCCATTGTAGCCTGGATCCAGCGCGGCAAAATTGCCGAGCTTCATAGCGACGCCATTGGGGTTACGAAACACCTCTGGGTCGTTCTGTTCAACCGCAGCCAGACACCGTAGGTCTTCGCTGAGGGCAATTACGTCGGGTGATCGATCGTCCAATAATCCTTGGGACAGGTAAAGGTCTAATGCGAGAATCAACTCGTCTCTTGACCAGGGAGGATTTCTCTTTTTCGGACTTGGTAAATCCATAACTCTCCTTTAAGATCGCTGCTTAGATTAGCAGGAGCTTGGATTCCAGCATCGCGCTCTGACGATGGACAACTATCTTCACAGTGGCTTTTTGCCCATGTCGGGTTCAGAATATCCAGTGCGCGCTGTCAAGGAGTGAATGCGAGTTCCGTTTCCCCTTCCTCTTGCACTGAGCACAGGAGGGGGAACCCATTTTTCGCAGCAAGCGCCCGGACTTTCTTTGCTTTTTCGATCGCATCATCATAGTCGTACACACCGACAACGACCAATTCTTGTTGATGGATGCCCAACATCAGCCGAGTCGCGTCCTCCGCTGTTTTGTCGAAAATGGTCCTGAGTGCATAGACGACGAATTCCATAGTCGAGTAGTCGTCGTTGTGAAGGAGAACTTTCAACCTGGCACCGCGAATTCTTATAGCTTCGAGTTGCTCTGCGTCATTTGGCATGTTCGCTTTGGAGATTCCATGCGAAATGTAGTTGAGTACGTCCAATCGCGAAATGCCTTGCTTCACCAGAACACGGGCGGCGGATTCGTCTCCATCGTCTAAAAACATTTCGGCAATAACGTCGCCTGTTCCGACAGTGTTCTTTCCGCATGAGCACGAATGCATGTCGGCTTGTCTGAAGATCTTCTTCAAAGACTGGCTTGCTTCCACACGATACTCAACAGTTTCACTGGTGGATTTGAACGAAGTATCCAGCATCGTGTCCAGCTCGTTTATCATTTTGTCCACGTTCCCGCCGCAGTTTTGAATTAGTTCCCTTCCGGCTTCTTGCTTGGCTAACGAATGAAGCAAATGGATGGGGGTAAGGGAATGGTGTTGCCGCCTGCGAGCATCGTCACACGCGTTCGAAACGGCGGATCGCAACTCTTGTGTTTGCGAAACCTGCAATTTGAAAAATAGATCAGCGAGCACATCGAACATAATGTCTGACTCGTGCAAATGCGAGGTTGTATGGACCGTACTAGATGGTCCTCTCATAAGACTATAGCATCTGCTTCTGCACATT
>JAJPJO010000316.1 GCA_021324135.1 Pseudomonadota bacterium | reverse complement strand
TCAAACTTGGTGTTGCCAATTCAATCTTGATCAAACCGAATCAAATCGGAACCCTCACGGAGACTATCGAAGCAATAACTCTGGCCACTGTAAATGGATATACAAGTGTGCTGTCTCACAGATCGGGTGAAACCGAGGATGCCACCATCTCGGATCTAGCCGTGGCGATGTCGACCGGACAGATCAAAACAGGAGCCCCTTGCCGGTCGGAGAGAACGGCTAAGTATAATCAACTGCTGCGCATTGAAAGAGATCTTGGACGCACCGCCGTATATAAAGGATTATCCGCCTTCGCCGCCGTCGGCAAAGGAAAGGCAGCTAAGGAAGCCGTCTCGAGCAAGGCTTAATCGACTCGGCTCTGCCAAGCGGCCGGCCAAAGGTTAGTCGTTCAGCTTACTTTTGACGTTCCGATCCAAGTGCGATACTACTTACGGTGCCCATGCGCGTAAGGATGGATATTGTCCTGTAGCGTCCCAGGTATCTGCCGTCTATGTATTGGTCGACGTAGCTCCGGCACTCCATTCGATCTTCATTAACCTGAAGGAAATGGTCGCGAGAGCGAGAAGCCCAGGAGCCGTTATAGCCGTCGGCGAAATAATAATTGGTGCGGTCCACTTGCGCCTCACGCGCACTCCAGCTCAAAGTCGAAGCTTGCGTTTCAGTCCAACCCGGTTGCTGCCAGCGAGCAATGACTCGGCCGTCCTGGATTTCTTGAAATTCGACTTCGCTGACCAGCTCCGTACCAACCTCAACAGAATTGACGCCGGAGTCAATAACCCGGGTAACGCATTGCCATTTGCCCGAAAAATTTCTTGGGAACGAATTCGGAGGAGGAGCTGCTTGCGGCGCAAGAGGGGCGCGAGCGTAAGCCAGCACTGGCTTTTGCGACTGCAGCTCAGCGCCGGGAACCCGGCCGCCGGCGGCAGCGTCGGAAGAGGCAGGTGAAGTGGAGGGCACAATTGAATCCTGCATAGGAGTACCGGCGCCCAGGGCCGTTTGAGGAGAAGCCGGAGCGGAACCTGGAGTAGCGGCGCTATTAGTAGCGGCAGCCGGTGAGCCGGCCGTCGAAGAGGCACCATCCGTGGTACCTGAGCTCGATGATGGCAGCGATATAGAGTTAGCACCCTGGGTGGTATCAACAGGTGCCTGCTGCATATCTACCGACTCAACATGTCCATTTAGCAATTTGGCTTCAGAAGCGGGAGAAATGGCAAGAGAAAAGCTGACTGCGATTAGTAATGCGCTCAAACCGCGTGAAATTACCTTCGAGGTCGCGGTATCAAATAAGGTGCCATGCATTTTCATCTTGGTTCCCAACGTATCACAAGCTTCCAGCGTTGCCAATTAAAATCATTCCCTTGGAATCCAGCTTTTTATCGGCGACAAAAATTCGCCTACAAATCTTAAGCTTTTCGCTTGACAATTTCAAGTTATCACTAGTATTTCCCGCATAGTTCTCAGTCACTGCTCCTTGAGCCCGAAGGTTGCCCCGGGGTGCTTATCCACCCCCTGCCGAATGCAAGTTCTGGTTCAGTGACGGTTGACTTTTCGATGCGTTCCCACCCAATTCAAAGACCAGGTGGTAACATTGATCTCCTGCCCGTTTTGGCGATTGCGGAGATTCTGCCGGGGACAAAACGGCAGAGCCTGAGCCTCGGTCCGTAAACACTAACCACGCCTGCGGCATCCGGCGCCTGATAGAATCTGCATTTCGATAGAATCCGTATTTCGATATATGAGGTATATAAACGTGAGTAATCAAACCACGCCCGCCTGCGAGATCAAAGACGCCGGGCTGGCTCCTGCAGGTAAATCCCGCATCGAGTGGGCGGACCGGGATATGCCCGTTCTGAAGCTGATCCGGGATAGATTCGAGAAAGAGAAACCATTAAAAGGGATCAGAATTTCGGTCTGCGCTCACGTCACAACCGAGACTGCTAACCTGGCTCGCACCCTTCACGCCGGCGGCGGAGACTGCCTGATCATCGCCTCCAATCCACTTTCCACTCAAGACGATGTGGCCGCAGCCCTGGTCAAAGAATATGGCATGCGCATTTTCGCAATCAAGGGTGAAGATATCCCGACATATCACAAGCACATCGAAATTGCTCTCGACCATAAACCTCAGCTGATCATAGACGATGGCTCCGATCTGGTCGCCACGCTGGTCAAGCATCGCCCCAATCAAATCGGTGAGGTTATCGGTACGACTGAAGAAACCACCACCGGTATCACTCGTTTGATCGCCATGCAAAAGGACGGCCAGCTGCCGTTCCCAACGGTAGCGGTCAACGATGCGCAGACCAAGCACATGTTCGACAATCGATACGGCACCGGACAATCGACGCTCGATGGTATCATCCGCGCCACCAACAGATTGCTCGCCGGACGTGTCCTTGTCGTCGTCGGTTATGGTTGGTGCGGTAAAGGTACAGCCATGCGCGGTCGCGGAATGGGCGCCAACATCATCGTCACCGAAGTCGATCCGATCAAAGCAATCGAAGCGGTCATGGATGGATTCCGAGTCATGCCGATCAAAGAAGCCGCACCGCTCGGCGATATCTTCGTGACCGTGACCGGCAACCGCCATGTCATCGACGCGCAGCATTTCGAGCAGATGAAAGACGGCGCCATTGTCTGTAATTCCGGTCACTTCGACCTGGAGCTCAATCTCGAAGCCCTGGCGAAAATGGCCACCGGACGCCGCAAAGTCAGAGAGTTCATGGAAGAGTTCACGTTGAAAAACGGCAACCGTATTTGCGTTCTGGCCGAAGGGCGCCTGGTCAATTTGAGCTGCGCCGAAGGACACCCCGCCAGCGTCATGGACATGAGCTTTGCAAACCAGGCTCTGGCCCTCGAGTATCTCGTCAAGCACAAGAGTGAATTGGCCGCCGGGTTGCACAGACTTCCCGAATCAGTCGATGTCGAAATTGCTCAACTCAAGTTGAAATCACTGGGTATCGGTATCGACAAACTGACGCCCGAGATGATCGAGTACATGAGCTCCTGGACAGTCGGAACATAATCGCCCGCCAAGGGGCGTAGACGGCAAACACTCAGCATTTTAAACGCCTGCATCAAAGCAGGCGTTTTTCTTGATAGCAAGAAGGATTTCGCGCGCTCAGTTGATCTTCTGGAACATGTAGCCTATGCCGCGAGCCGTCAAGATCAGATCGGGATTCGACGAATCCTCCTCCAGCTTCGAGCGCAATCTGCTGATGTGCACATCGACAACCCGAGTGTCGATGCGATGGTCGGGCGGATATGCCCAAACCTGTTGCAGGATTTCGCCGCGCGAGAATGGGCGCCCTGAGTTCGTCACGAGCAATTCGAGCAAACTGAATTCCATGCCTGTAAGCCGGATGCGTTCGTTTTTCCTGGTCACCTGACGCTTGTTCAAATCGATCTTCAAATTTCCAATAGTAATTACGTTCGTGCTCTTGCTCTGGCTCGAGTCTTGCTGGCGCTCGACCGTCCTTCGCAAAACAGCTTTGATGCGAGCTTCCAATTCGCTCGGGCTGAACGGCTTCACGACATAATCGTCGGCACCAATCTCAAGACCCTGAATCCTATTAGATACATCAGCAACTGCAGTGAGCATGATGATGGGTGTGTCAGAAGTTTTGCGAATTTCGCGGCAAACCTCATATCCATCCATCTTCGGAAGCATGACGTCGAGAATGACGAGATCGGGTTGGAAGCTGTTGAATTGATCGAGCGCTTCCTGACCATCCGCTGCAGTGGCAACGTTGTATCCAGCTAACTTCAGGCGAGTTTCGAGAATGCGCCTGATTGAAGCTTCATCATCTACTACAAGTATCTTCTCTTGATCGCTATTTGTTTCAGCCACTTTCTACTCTCTTCCTGCTACCTAAATTACGTCCCCCAAGGCTGCCTGAGGTGAACAATAAGTTCTGGCTGCTGGCAACCAGCCTCGACCCGATCCTGCATCACACCTTAACAACCATGGGACACGGGTTCAGGCTCTGTCACTGGTGAGTATATAACATCATTCGATCGAACTAACAAGGATTGTCCAAGACAAACGCAATTCATAAATAGAGGAAAGAAAAATCGTGATGCCGCCACGGCTGATTAATAGGAATTTATGCGCATATGCCCAGGCGCATAAACTGACACTGATACCACGGGCGACACCTAAGAATAGTTTCAGAAAACCATTTTCAACAAGACTGCAATGAAGCCAAGAGAGAAAAATCGTTTCGCTCGCAGGCAATGACAACGCACCAAAAGCGCCATACGTCCGATATATGCCGGCACGCCATTTATATGACCTCAGGGCCCCAAGAGCGCATCACTGGCGTACTACAAGGCTGCACGGGCGAAAATCCAAAAGCGTGGGCACTACCTCCGGTACCACATCAGGCACCAGCTTGACATGTCGAAAGTTCGCGAAAAGCCACCAGATACGGTTGCAGGCGCGTTGTCAACAGTAACCCCGAAACGGTTGCGCAATAAGCCGCAACAATCATGTATATTAGCTTCAGTCGCACCAGTGCGGTTCTTGGGCGGGCTGGTAAAATCTTCGAAAAACCTGTGACCGGTCTTAAAAAAGGTACGTGCACATGAATGCTCCTCGTGTTACACTGCTGACCTGGTCGGACCAGTACCGATTATTTACTAAGTTAGCTTCCTGGAAAGACTCGAGTTGCTGAGACGTTTATCGGGAGCCGAATAGAGGGAGAGTGGAATGAAGAAGCCTACGATGAGCTTAGCTCTGAGCGTATCACTGGCGCTCGCACAGGCTGGATGGCAAGTGGCGGGAGCCAACAGTCCCATCTGGCAAAACATGGCTGGTACTGCTGACAAGCAGAACAAGTCCGGTACAAAAAAGGTTACTTCTAATAAGGTTGCCGCGCGGACTAAGAAGAACGTCCGCACCGCACATGGTGCGGCGGCCAAACCCTCGGCGCCATCACCCGTGATGGCAGAAGTTCCGGCGAGCCTGACCGAGGCTCACACGCTGCTCTTCTTGTCCGGCAGAGACAAGAGCGCTGCCGCGATCAGCGGAGCACCGGCGCCGACAGCAGCACTGTCCATTCATCCTGCACTGCCTACTAATATAGAGAGCTCACCGATTGCAGCCAACGAGCCCGACACCACCACTCCCTCCGTCGGACCGCAAAGCGAAATTCCAATCGATGAGAATATCAAGGCAGCTCAAGCGAAACCGAAGAGCGACGATTTGATCGCTCAATTCACCTCCGAAAATCTGCAGCTGGCACAAAACGAAGGTGGTGGTGAAATAACCGCCAGCCCGATACCACCAGTGGTGACCGGAACGGTCGATTTCGAAGAATTCAAACCAACAAACGTTATCGATTTGAAAGTATCGCGTTCGCGTACCTTTAAATTAAGGAATAAGATAGTTCGTACATCTATAAGCGATCCTGGCGTCGCCGAACCGGTCGTCGTAGCCGAAAACCAGATGGTCTTGCTTGGCAAGTCGCCGGGAAGAGCCACACTGGTTCTCTGGGATGATGCCGGCAACAACTCGGCCATCGAACTGCGTGTGTCGCGCGATTACACTCAACTGCAATCGACCTTACGCGAAATCGATCCCCGCATCGTCGTCAAGACATATTCCATCGGTGGAACCGATCGCGTCATCCTCTTGGGCGATGTCGATCACGTCGAATCTGTAATTCGTGCCTTTTCTGCCTGCAACGTCTTCATGGACGATCGCGGCATGAACCTGAACATCGCCAACAACCGCTTGATCACCGCCCGTATCGGTGAGCAAGGTGCTTCGGGTTCGACCGGAGCTGGTGGCGCCACCGGTCAATTGGCACAGTTGACCTCGGTTGATAAGTACACGTTCTTCCCGAACTTGAGTAACAACATCAGCTTGGCCAACGGTATCACCAGCGATGGTGGGCGCGTGACCAGCTTGATCAAGATCAGGAAAGTACCGCTTATCGCACTGCACGTGACGTTCATGGAAATGAACACCAGCGCCGCCCGCTTGATCAGCTCCTCAGTGGGTCTGACATACACCGGGTCTGGTTTCTCCTATGGCATCGGCGGTCAGCTTCTTCCGCTTGCAGCCAACACAACCCAGTACATCATGAGCCTTGGTGGATTTTCAGGTAAGTACAACACCGTGCCTACCGGATTCCCTGTGGCATCGGCAACAGGTTCGCCATTAGCGTACTCAAGCGCTCCCGTTCTCTTCTTGTCACCGACAAGTCCATTCGGAACACCCACAGGTGGTCAAGGTCTGCCGGTACCGGCAGGCAGCTCCAGCCTGGTTGCGCAGCAGGTACTCCTTGGAGCACCGGGCGGCGTCTCCTACAGCCAGGGCGGTTTGGGCAACTTGCTCAGTTTGGTGAACAACTTCCCGCTTGCCAGAGAAACCAGGGTATCAATCAACCCGCAAATCTTTGCCAGCATTTCTCAAAACCGAGCCAGAATTTTGGCCGAGCCGACACTTGTTTGTATATCCGGTGAACGCGCAGCCTTCTTGTGCGGCGGTGAAATCCCAATCTTGCAAACAATTGCCACGGCTGGTGCCGCGCAGCAATCAGTCACATACGAGCCATTCGGACTGCGTATTAATATGATTCCGGTTCTGATGGAAAACGGCGGCTTGAATATAGAGATATCGCCGGAAGAGCGCATTATCTCGCAAGCATTCCGCCAGCAGATTCCAGGTACCGCCTCATTCACACCTGGTTTCACGACCAGAAAAATGCAGACGACGGTTGAGATGCGACCGGGCCAGGAACTCTTCATGGCTGGTTTGATCACCAGCAACAATGGCCGGGAGTTGGACAAATATCCGCTGATGGGCGAAATGCCTGTAATCGGCGCATTATGGAGATCCAAGGCCTGGAGTAAAAACGAGAGCGAACTGGTCGTTGCAATCAGACCCGAGATTATTCTGCCGGGCACGCCTGGTCAGTTGAAGCTACCTGAGGAAATCGGGCGCGTTGAAGGTCCTCGCGACATGAACATATTCCAAGTCGAGCCTACGGTCGTCGACGAGCGCCATCATTCAAGCGGACGTTCCGAGCGTCACCAGAAGACCTCGCCAACACTGCCCGAAGGTGCACCAATACCTGACAGCATCAGATAACGAATTGCTTTTCCGTGAAGCAAGTACTTAATTCGAACCTTAGAGGGAGAAGTGGAATGAACAAGAGTAGGACGAGCTTAGCACTAAGCCTGTCAGTGCTTCTGAGCCAAGCATGCTGGCTGTCTCAGCCCGCCAACGCGGCAAATGCAATTTGGCAAACTATGGCCGGCACGAAGACTGCAAAGCAGAAAGCCGGGCACAAGCAAACAAGAAGAGTTGCGGCCCGCGCGACCGGTAAAACGACGCCAAAGAAAGCTGCTGCAGCATCAGTCAACCCCGCGGCCGTCGCGGACAATCACGTTATGCTGTTTCTGAACAGCAAGGATAAAAACCAGATGCCGACAGAGCCGGCTCCATCAGCCGCTCTCAGCATTCACACAGCCCTGAGCAAAGCTGAGGGTCTTAGTACGGCCTCCGACGATAGCCTCGTTGCCATGAATTCAAGCCAGCTTCAAGTGGCTCAATCGACAATAGAAACGCCGACAGCTGCATCTCGCGATGAGGCCGGACAACTGATCGCTCAACTGGGACCGGATCAGGTTATCGCCCAGTCTACCTCCAGCGGAGTTACTGCCACGCCGATACCACCCGTGGTTACCGGCGCCGTGGATCTCGAAGAGTTCAAAACGACCAACGTCATCGATTTGAAAGTTTCTCAATCGAGAACTTTCAAGATGCGCAACAAGATTGTCCGAACCTCGATAAGTGATCCCGGCATAGCGGAGCCGGTGGTTGTTGCAGAAAACCAAATGGTTCTGCTCGGTAAAGCCCCAGGAAGCTGCACCATGGTGCTCTGGGACGACGCCGGCAACACGGCTGCTGTAGACATAGTTGTAAATCGTGACTATTCCGAGCTGCAGACAGCCTTACGCGAGATTGATCCTCGCATCATCGTCAAGGCATTTTCCGTCGGCGGTTCCGACCGCGTTATTTTGCTCGGTGATGTCGATCATGTCGAGTCCGTCATTCGCGCTTTCCTCGCCGCCAACGTATTTATGGATGATCGTGGACTGAACGTCCAGGTCAACAATAATCGCCTGGTCAACGCCAGAATTGGCGAACAGGGTGCAAGCAGCGGCGGCGCTGCCGGTGGATCTACCGGTCAGTTGGCACAGATTGCCAGCGTCGACAAATATACGTTCTTCGGCAATACGAACAACAACATCAGCAAGGCCCAAGTAATAACCAGCGATGGTGGCAGAGTCACGAGCCTGGTCAAGATCAGAAAG
>JAJPJO010000270.1 GCA_021324135.1 Pseudomonadota bacterium | reverse complement strand
CTTCTCATCGATCCATTTGGGCATCTTATCGATGCAGCAATTTGGCGAATTGAAGAAGACGAGGGTAGCAATTCAGAGGAAGGACGCACCATAATTTTGGATCCTCGAAGAAGAAATAACTATTTCAATCCGCATGAGATAAAAGGACTGTCACCATTGGACGTAGCGGATATCGTGGTAAACGGTTTCAGAAGTCGCCATGGTACCGTAGACAGTGGCGATAAATGGAGTGAGCAGACAAGCCAGATTGCGCGCGGTGCGGCTCTGACGCTCAAGTTGCTGGGAGAGTCACTGACCGAACTCTTGCCCTTGCTCGCAGATGGAAGTGTTCGTGACTCACAAATACAAAAGGCGCTGGAACAAGCCGAGGCGCTCTCCAATACCGAGATACGACAAACCCTCGAGAATTTGCAGCGATTAGCATCAATGGAGAAGTTCGACAAGCTGTGCGCACCGATTTTTGAAATTGGACTACCGGCATTTGGTCATCACTGGGTCGTTGAAAATCTCAAGGCAAAGGACAACTGTATTGACCTGCTCGGTGTTTTAAAATCGAGAAAACGACTATTGGTGAAAATACCTGATGAGATGTCGGAACGCAGTGCCGATTTGATTGGCAGTCTCCTGGTAGCGGCTATGCTTAAATGCTCGTTGGTAGCATACAGCAGCCAGAATCAAGTCCATAAGCAGTTCATCTACATTCACCATATGCAGCGCTTCATCGATGCGCATTTGTTAGGACAACTGACGAGCAAGGACAATCGTCATTTACATATTGGAGTGCTGTCCACTTGCCCGAGGTTATCGCGGTTGACCGTGAATCTACGAGATTTGATTCTGACGCGAATTGGTCTTATCGGTGCTGTCCGCCTCGAAAGACAAGACGCAGTGATTCTAGCGAGGCACATGATTCCAGCCGAATCTATCTATTCCTCCTCCGGCCAGGATACGCTCATCAACCTCGATGCGATCACGCGCGCACTAATGAATCAGCGAGACTTGCGCTATGTCGCCTGGTTGCGTGAGGCAACAGCAGGGATATTTGAACTGCAGATTCCGTGATTAAACGACTTCCTGTAAAACGACCGCCTGTCAAATGCTGCCTGTAAAACGAGTTAGCTGCCTACAATCGTTCCGCCATTTGGATGAATCACCTGACCTGTGATGTATGAGGCGTCGTCCGAGGCGAGAAATACATAACTTGGCGCCACCTCGTTGGGCTGCCCGGGTCGACCCAGCGGAGTATTTTTGCCGAACTCGGCCACATGTTTTTCATCAAAGGTTGCAGGAATGAGCGGCGTCCAGATCGGACCAGGCGCGACGGCATTTACGCGAATGCCCTTCTCGGCTAATTGACCGGACAATGAGCGGGTAAAGGCAACGATGGCGCCTTTCGTGCTGGAGTAATCGAGCAATGTCGGTTTGCCCTTGTAAGCGGTGACCGAGGTCGTGTTCACGATTGCACTGCCGGGCTTGAGGTGCCGTAGAGCCGCTTTGGTGATGTAGAACATGGCGAACAAATTGGTTTGGAATGTTCTCTGCAATTGCGCGGTTGGAATCTCATCGATGCTTTCCTTCTCATGCTGCTCGCCGGCATTGTTGACTACGATGTCGAGCTTGCCGAGCGTTTCGACCGTTTGCTCAATGGCTTTCTTACAGAAATTTTCATCGCAGATATCACCAGCGATCACCAGGCATTTTCTCTTTTCCTTCTCTACTGCTTTTTTCGTTTCACGCGCATCTTCGTTTTCTTCCAGATATACGATCGCTACATCGGCGCCCTCGCGAGCGAAAGCCACGGCTACCGCTCTGCCGATGCCGCTGTCGCCGCCCGTGATGAAGGCAACTTTGTCCAGCAGCTTATCGGCGCCCTTGTGACGGGGCTCATATTGCGGGCGCGGCTGCATCTCGTGCTCCTTGCCGGGTTGCTTTTCCTGACGCTGCGGCTCGACATGCTGCGGTTGGCTCTGCTGAGCTTGATTGGTCATCGATCTGTCCTCCGTTTTTCGAGGATAGATACGCGCCCATCTGGAAAGTTCCTCGGAATCTTCCGATTAGTATCATCAATTTAATAGTAAGGAGAACGGTCCGGCCCACTTGACCGTTCTCGCTCAACCGATCGCGGGATTGCATCGGTCAAGAAAGCTGATTAATTCCGTCAACGCTAAGTTACCTTACCTATATCCAAGTTTTGTCCATTTTCGACAGAGAACTGCTATTTTTTTTGCATCAGTTCGAAACGGAAAGTAAGGCGTGCAGCCAGGCTCGAAAAATTGCCTCAGTTCGTGGAAGTCATACATTCTCAAATTTCGCAGGGAGTTTGAAGAACGTCATGGCGCTGAGCAATCACGAGCGGCCCTTTCCATTTTGATTACGGCAATGGCCGTGAAGGCGCTTCAGCCTGCTGCCGATCGAGACGAGCATATGCGGCTCGGCAAGCGGCTTCACGAAGAAGCGGATCGGGCTCTTGCTTGCCATCAAGTCTATCTGTTGGACGATTCTTTTTTTGAAGCTCATTTGTTCGAAGTGCTGAGCGATATCGAAGCCGGCCCGTCTCTTTCAACTTGCGCGCAGGACGCGATGATAGTCGGCTACACATATCAGTACTTCCGCGACTGCGACCGCAAGATCGCCCAGGCCAATATTCAATCTGCCGACAAGCGGATTGACCGCGACGAGCTGGTAGCTTTCACGCAAATCTACACACCGGATTGGGTTGTCGATTTTATTGTGGCGAATACGCTCTTGCCGTGCGTTTCCTCTGAAATCAGCAGGAGGAGCTCCTGGGCTAAGTGGCTCCTTCATGAAAATCACCGCAGTCTTGAAAAAGGACACCAGCCGGAGCCGAATTTCAAAACGCTTGAGGATATATCCGTTATTGACCCTGCCTGTGGTGCAGGCAATTTTTTGCTGCGTGCCGCCGAGGCTCTAATTGAGCTGCACGTCAGTTCCGGAAAGAGTGTTGAGTCAGCAATCCAATTCGTTTTTCAAAAACAAATCTTTGGTGTCGATCTCGATGAGCTGGGCGTATCGGTGGCTCGTTTCAATCTCATCTGTTTGGCGTGGAAACATGGCGTCACAGGCGGTTTTTCTCTGAACGGTCTGCGGGTCGCCCGTGCAGAAGATGATCCGATGTTGGGTTCTCTTTCATCATGCTTTTCTGCCGATCATCCTCTGTCCAGGTTGCATGATATTGTTGTGACCAACCCTCCGTACCTGGGACGAAAGTTGATCAGCCGCCGATTGAAGCAACTGTTGAGAGAGAATTTTCCAAAGGCGCACCACGATCTGAGCTCTGCCTTTTTGTTCCGTTGTCTGCAGTTGTTGAAAACGGCGGGACGCTTTGGTGTCATCACCCAGGCTTCAATGATGTCTTTGCCCAGTTATTCAGACTTGCGACGGCACATTCTCGAGCATTATCAGATCGAGGTTGCCGCTGATTTGGGCCCGGGTGTGTTTCCGTTGCAGGGCGGCGAAAAGGTTAACAGCGCAATCCTCGTTTT
>JAJPJO010000533.1 GCA_021324135.1 Pseudomonadota bacterium | reverse complement strand
TTTCCTGATCCGGACAAGGAGTCTGCCAAGCCATCTCAAGCCTATAATCGCATAAAAGAGCTGATCAAAAAGCATTCTCTGGTATTCGATCTCAGAGATCTGGCCAATGTTTCCGACGCCGATCTGGAGGCGTTCTCCAATTATGACGGGGCTGAAACGATTCTCGCGGCTCATTCAATTTCGGTGAGTAACAAGGGTTTGGCTCATCTCAGCCATCTCAAAAAATTGAGAAGGCTGGAGTTGAACGACGCCTCTTATTTGCTCTCGCTTGAGGGCATTGAGCGACTTGGTAATCTGCGCGAACTCTCTCTGAAACGAGCAGGGATAACCGACTCGACTGCAGGCGCTCTCAGTACATTGCCTCATCTGAGAAGGCTGGACGTTTCCCACACGGATATAACAGATCATTTTCTCGAGCAGCTGGGCGCCAAGATGCACGAGCTGGAAGAGATCTCTCTGGAGCATGATCATGTCAGCTATAAAGCGCTGAGAAGGCTTCCGGCCGATTTCCCAGCCCTTCAGCTCCTCGACCTGAGCGACGTGATTCTGCCGGAAGAAGACTTTTTGAAGCTCTACAACAATGGCCGCAACTGCCTCATCGTCCCCGATCCGGTGCAAACCGAGCAAGCCAGAGCCCAGGCAATGCTGATCGGCGGAAATGCCCGAGGCGCAAAGGTTGTCTACGAGCATGCCTTAGAACGAGCTCGGCAATACAAGAATGCCGACCGGCTTCGCTCACGGATTTTGTTTGGTTTAGCAGGCTGTCTTTGGGAGCTGCAGCAACACCAAAAAGCAATTGCCACTCTTAGAGAATCAGCCAGAACCGCCATGCGTGCAGGAGCAAAAGGTCGCGTCGAGGCATCCGATGCTCATAGATTGTTGATCACCATGCTGCAGAACGAAGGGGATTTGAAAGCAGCCGAATCTGAGGCGATCAAGGCAATCAGCAATCTGAACGACGCTATGGATGCAGAGCCGAGGCTGCTTGAGTGCCATCTCAGCCTTGGTAATCTCTATTATGTAGAAAAACGCTTTCATGAGGCTGTGGCGGAGCTTGAGAGAGCAGAGGCAATCGCCAATCAACTTCTTGCATCGACTTCGCAGGAGAAGGCTCATGCAGGCACTGCTAGGTGCATAAAAGCGGCGTGCCTCAATGAGCTTGGCAAGCCAAAAGAAGCAAGGGCACTTTATCGGCAGGGGCTGCCGTCGGTCATCAACGGACTCAAGGAGGAGCCGCGCACGCTCGACAAGGTCGTTGTTTTTATGATAGGCGCGGCACAGACGGAGCTTCAGCTGGGAGACGCAAGTGAAGCTCTGCAGTATAGCGACCACATGCTGAAGCTTATAAACGGCCATCCTCCGACAACGAACCTTATGCGAAAGGCGCTCGAGCAGCGAGTCTTCATCTTCTCGAAACTTCATCGCTCAGAAGAGGCCGCGCAGGCCCGGTCTGATCTTGAGAAACTTAACCACTGAGCACTGAGCCTGTCCATTTGGCCGGGAAAGCTGCCATAATGGCGACTTTGCCGTATGGGCGCCGAGCCCGGCAAAAGCAGGGGCCCGCAGGGAAGCCCGTTCGCTCGTAAACTCGCTAGAGGCTGACAAAGCATTTCTTAGCTTACCGTTTTGCTTTACCGTTTTGGCGGAAAAAAATATAGGGCTAGCTGATCTTGCAAGAAAGCGTTCAGATATGGTTCAGCAACAGATACACAAAACCCAACCGATTTACAACAAACCGCGCGTGTTGGTTGTAAATGAAGATCCCACACTTACGGATTTGCTGCGGGACTTCGAGGGTTGTGTACTGAGCGAATTCGTCTGGTGTGAAAATTCCGACGAGTCTCTTTTGAAGGCGTCGGCCGAAGAATTCAATGCCTTGATTCTCCAGGTGAAAGCCGGAATGGAGAAAAAGGCGATTGCGCTGGCCGAGAAAATACAAAAACTTCCGCACAAAAGAAATTTGCCGATCGCATTTCTTATCGACGAGAAGGGCGAGCAAATAAGCTCGGCAGATGTAGCGTGTTCGATGTGCGTGCGATCGCCACTGTCTCTGGATAAACTTGCCACCTCGTTAAGCAACTTGTTGAGCCTTGAGCGCTTCAACGCTTTGATCGTTTCTGAATCACCGCAATGCACAGCCAAGCTTGCTCACATGCTCGGTCAAGCCAACATCAACGCCAAGTTCACGCTGCACCCGCAGCGATACATGGACTTTCTCTACGATCTGGATCCAGAGGTCTTTCTCGTCGATACTGAAATGTTTTCCTATAACCCGGTCGATCTATGTTCGCGCGTTGCCAATTCAAGATGGAAAGACATGGCGACTGTGCTGTTCAGCTCGAAAGGCAAAGAGATCGATGAAGAGCTGGTGCAAAAATGTGAAGCAGTGGCGCATATTGCTGTTTCACCGCAAATAGATGATGCCTTGAAAACAGTAAAGGCGATCGCCAAAGAGATGCAGGAGAAAAGAAAAAGCGTCGAGCGAGATCAGCTCACCGGGCTGCCCCTGCGCGATAAGCTCTATACGAAGTATGTACCGCAGCTCAGCGAAAATCGCGCTTTGACTAATTTGAGTCTGGCCTGGATCGACATCCATAAGTTGGCTTCAATCAATGAGAAAGCCGGACATGTAGTTGGTGACAGAGTATTGCTGACAGTGAGCGCCTTCCTGACGCAGCGTCTTTACCTTGTTCCCTCGCTGGTTTGCAGGTGGAACGATGATGAGTTCGTGGTCGCAATAAAATCGGACAGAGATGAGGTCAACTCGCTCATTCGAAACGCCGTTCTCGACTTCACTTTGATCAGCATTCCGGATTGCGAGCAACCAGTGAAGCTGATCGCCGGTGTGGCTCATTATCCCGATGATGGAACTGCGATCGACAATCTGCTCGATGTGGCGCACTGGCGGCTGCACTCGGCCAAGCGCGAACCTGATGGAGTTTGCTTTAAGTAATGCCGTGACCGACTCATTCTGGCAATCAAAGTTAATCGCTGAGCGCTTCGAGTGCTTGGCACAAATTGGTTCGGGCCATATCGGCACAGTCTATAAGGCTAAGGATCGTTTACTCGACAAGCTGGTGGCTATCAAAGTTTTGAGAGAAAATATGTCGCCGGAGCAACTCATGCGCTTCCAGAAAGAAGCGAAGCTCTCCGGCCGCCTTCATCATGAGAACATCGCCGGCGTGTTTGATTTTGGTGTAACCGAGGAGAACAGACCATATCTGGTGATGGAGTTCCTCGATGGTGAGAGCCTTGATGCGGTTATTGCCGAGCGGGGCAAGCTCACCCTTGTCGAGGCAATGCCCATTTTTCTGCAAATCTGTGCAGCCATGGAACATTCACACTCTAACGGGATTCTGCACCGCGATCTGAAACCGACCAATGTCATTTTGATGAACAAAAACAGGAGCGATGAGCAAGGTGCGAGCAGCGATTTGAGCGCCGTGCCGATGATCAAAATCGTGGATTTCGGCTTGGCTCGATTGAAGGATCGCGATGAGAGGCTGACGCCGACCAGACGTGGCGTGGGCTCTCCTCTCTATATGGCCCCCGAGCAAGCCGAAGGCACCCAGATCGATGAGAGCGCCGATATTTACTCGATGGGCTGCATGATGTACGAAGTGCTGTGCGGCGATCCTCCCTTTCTGGGCAATACGGCGGTTGAAACGGCGCTGCTGCACAAAACAACGGATGCCGAGAGTTTGTCTGGAAGAATGACGATCGGCACCACTGATGGTGCGGCGCTCGACTCCAGTGAGCATGAGCAGATCTCCGCTGATGTAGACGCCATAATTAGACAATGCCTCGAAAAAGACCCCGCCAAGCGCTACGGCTCTTTCGATGCTCTCTTCAACGATCTGGAGGCGGTCCTGCCGCAGACTGACAGCACGCTTTTTGAAGAACATCCTGGCAGCGACGAAAAAACTCTGGTTGCTCCAATTCAATCACTGACTTTGGAACAACGCCATCCAAGCCAAATCAAAAAGGATTTTATTCAACAAGTTGCACCCGTAGCCATTTTATTCGTGGGATTTATTGCCATAGTGGCGGCGCTGTTCCTGGCGATGAACACGGGCAGCAGCCGAAAAAAG